>NZ_CP029985.1:2502500-2802500 GCF_003355005.1 Sphingomonas sp. FARSPH
CGCGAACTCGATCATGTATTCGGCTTAGTTTCGGGCCTATGCAGAGCTACGTTCGACTTGCCGGGCGTCATTGGTACGCCGCGCTACGCGATCGGCTCGCGGCTTTGTGCACCTCCGCCGTGATCCGACTGTGCTTTGCAAATCAGAGATTGCCGACCCCGCCGTCCACCAGCAACTCCGTACCGACCACGAACGTCGATTCGTCCGAAGCGAGGAACACCGCCGCCTTGGCCAACTCGCGCGGTGTGCCCATACGCCCTATCGGCACGAGCGCTCGGATCTCGTTGCGCAGCGCCGCCTCCGCGGCATCCTCCAGTCCCAGTTTGCCGAGGGCCGGCGTTTCGGTGGGGCCGGGGCTGAGGCCGTTCACACGTATCCCCCGGTCTTTCAATTCGCCCGACAGCGTCCGTGCGAGCGAAAGCAGGCCCGCCTTTCCCGCCGCGTAGGAACTGGATTGGGGCAGGCCAATGTGTGCCGAGACCGAGCCGCACAGGATGATCGATGCTGGATCGGCGAAGAGCGGCAGCAATGCCTGGATCAGGAAGAACGGTCCCTTCAGATTGGTCGACAGCTGCGCGTCGAACGTGGCTTCGTCCCAATCCGCCAGGGGCCGGTGTGTGACGTCACCGGCGTTGACGTAGAGGATGTCGAGCGTTCCCCATGCCGTGCGAAGGTCATCGGCGAGCACCTGCTGGGCGTCGACGTCGCCGGCTTCGCTGCTGAACGTGAGCAGTGCATTCCCTAGCTCGCGTTTCGCCGCGATCAGTCCCTGCGTCGATCGGCCGGTGATCGCGACCTGCGCACCTTCCGCGATGAACTGCCGCGCCGTTTCCAGACCGATGCCGCTCGTGCCTCCGGTGATCAGGGCATGCTTGCCCGCCAGTCGTGCCATGTCGCGTCTCCATTACGATGACAGCATATGGCCCGGGTCGGTTTCAATTGTATAGTAGGCACCTTTTTGATACCAATGGGGCATGCAGACGCCGAGTCCAGATCGCGCCGTGGTTGACCCGGGCGAGGGATGTCCCATGGTCGCCTTCGTGAACCTCATCTCCGGCAAATGGGCGATACCGATCCTCTATCGGCTCATCGTCGAGGACTGCCCGGTACGCTTCGGCGAACTGCAGCGCGCGGCCGCTCCGATCACGCAGAAGGAGTTGAGCCGGCATCTACGGCTGTTCGAGCGCCGGGGCCTGGTGACGAGGCGGGTGCACGCCGAGGTGCCGCCACGCGTGGACTATACGGTCACCGATCTCGGCCGCACGTTGAAGCCGACGCTGGATTCCCTCGCCGACTGGATGCGTACCCATGGCGAGACCGTGGCCATTTTCGAAATGCGATCGGCAGATCATCCGGAATGACGCGCATGCGCCTTCCAAGCCGACTCCATTCGGCAGCCGCACCTAACGATTTCCCGGCATCACGCCCGGCCAGCGAATGCCAATCTCCTGCCAGCACGACCTTGCGCTTAGTCGGAGAGGTCGAGCGGCCGGGCTGGCAAGGCGATTGCGCGAGCATTACGGAGACCATGCCGGGCTGAGCTTGACCAACGCCTCGCCGAAGGTCTGTCCCTTCATCAGCCTGACGAAGGCATCCGGCGCTTCCTACAACCCCTCAACTACGTCTTCGCGAAATTGAATCCGCCCTTGCTTCAGCCAGCGCTGCATGTCCGAACGGAATGTGCTTTCGCGATGGGCCCAATCTAGCGAGACGAAGCCTTGATCTGGACTGCCGTCGCGCCCACGGGTCTGGCCGCGGCTAAAACGAGACGCGTCTCGCCCGCCGAGACGCGCCCGATGTCCCTGACCCCGATATGGGCTGCGAAGCCCGGCGCCCCGAGCGGACCTAGGGCGAGCGTCGGTTGAGCCAGGCCGCGAGGCAAACGCCTCAGGCCTTCGCGGTCCGATACGGTGTGGGTCTGCCATCCGCCCTGCGGGATCACGACGTCGCCGGCTACGAAATTGGCGTTGTCCGATTGGAGGACGCGACTGATCGTCCTGCCGACCATCGCATCTCCTATCGGCATCGGTGGCGAATACGACGCGGTGTCACCCATTCGCCCGCGTATGTAGGGTTCGAGGGACAGCCAGAGATACTCGAGGAGTAAGCCACCGGGAGGGCAAGGAGGAATCGGAATGTCTTCGATCCGAAAGTCGGCTCCTGTCGGGAAGCCCGACGGTCGGCGAGCGAGCGCCACCCATCTAGCGGCGGTCACGCCGGACATCCCGCCGGAATCTTAGAAGCATCGCTCGGAGTTTTCGACCGACGTCGGTAACCATGGCGTCGATTGCTTGGCTCATATCCGAGCCGTGATCTGCCCACAATCTTGCTTCGATGTGATCCAGGATCATGACCGTCCTCCTTCTCTCGGCCCGAGGGTCGGCGATCTATGTGAGGACAGCCAGGCGATTGTCCGCAGGGCGCATAAGGTGCGCTTATGTGCTTCGCTGTGATCTGGTTTGCTGGACGCGTGCGTGCACCGCTAATGATCGGGCATGTCCCATCAGCCCTCCTTCGCCGCCCTTCGCGTTTTCGAGGCGGCAGCACGACATGAGAACTTCACGCAGGCGGCCGGCGAGCTTGGCATGACGCAGGCGGCCGTCAGCTACCAAGTGCGACTTCTCGAGCAGCAGCTTGGCATTCGCCTGTTCGTCCGGGAGCGGGGACGCGTTCGCCTGACCCCGGCTGCTGCGGACCTGGCCCGGACCATGACGGGTGCACTAGGATCGATTTCCGCGGCCGTCCGGCGGCTCTACGAGGCGGACGAACAGGCGTTGGTCGTCAGTTGCAGCAGCACGATGGCGGTGAAGTGGCTTGCGCCGCGGCTGGGCCGTTTTCAAGCGCTGAGGCCCGATATCGACCTGCGACTGGACATCAGCGATGCGCTATCCGATTTCAGGGGGGTCGATGCGGCGCTTCGAACGACCGCGATCCCTGCCGAAGGCCTTTACGCCCTCAGGCTCATGGCCATTCATGCGGTCCCCATGTGCAGCCCCGAACTGGCCAGCCGGTTCGCGATCGGTTCTCCGGCGGACCTGCTGGCTACGCCGCTGATTAGCCGGGACGACGTCTGGTGGGAAGACTGGTTCGCCAACGCCGGCATCACGCTCGGCTCCGCACCTCATGGCGGCATCCGGCTCGCCTCGCAGGTGGCGGAAGGCACTGCGGCGATGGCGGGGCACGGCGTTGCGATCCTGACACCGGAATTGTGGGCCGCCGAACTCAACTCCGGACAGCTCGTCATCCCCATCGATCTGCCGTTGGACACGGGAATGTCGCTGTGGTTCGTCTGCCCACATGAGCGACGGTCCGCGCCGAAGCTCCGCGCCTTTGCGGCATGGCTTTCCAGGGAGGCTGGCTAAACAAGGTCGGCGTGCCGTCTGACGATGCACGCGGGACGGCAGGCGAAGGAACGCTGCGCCATCTTGGCCCGGACCGCAGCATCACGAGGGGGTCATCCGTGAAGGGAAGCACAGACCGCATAGCGATCATCCATGCGATATACGGCGCGGCATGTGCCGCAATGGTCTATGCGGAATTGCATCGACCCGTCGCGCTCATCCTGCTGGGCGCCAGTCTCTTCGCGCTGATCGCATCAACTGTCAGTTTCGACGGGCGAGGCGGCGCTGGTCGGAACGATCCCGACGTGTCGGCCGGCATCATCCGCATCAACGTCGCCACCGGTGTCGCCGTCGTGGCTGCCATCGTCATCGCCCATGGCATGCGGGCCGACCGCTACCTCGTAGCAGTCGTACTGGTTGTGATGGCGGTGCACTTCCTGCCGCTCTGGAAGCTGCTGGGCCGCTCCTCGCTCGCGGTGATGGGCGCCGCTCTGGCGGCTTCGGCAGTGTTAGTCTTCCTCAACATTCCCTCCGACGTCGCACCCATGCTGGCATCGCTGATATTCTCGGCGAATAGCGGCCGCCTTGCAGCGCGTCAGCGGGCCCACCGTCCATCGTAGCCTGTCATCGCCGGTTCCTATTTCGCGCCGTAGGTGGCGATGATGCATTGCCAAAGACGCTCAGCGACGGGGCCATGAATGCCACCCGAGCACCTCGATGCGGTCACGGTCTCCACGTGTCGCGGGAGATGCGGAGCTTTGATCCTGACCAGGCGACCCGATGTCAGGTCGTCCCGCACCATAAAGTCGGGGAGGTGGCCCCAGGCCAATCCGTAGAGGATAAGTTCCCGCTTCATCGCATGGTCCGGGACGGAGCAGCGGTTCACCCCGTCGAGCAGGAAATAGTCACCTCCTTGGGCGGCACGTGCGGAGTCGCGGATCACACATTGCGTCGACCGGTGAAGGTGGTCCGGTGGGATGTTCCCGTCCGCGGATGCCGGCAGAAACCCCGGCGCCGCGACGGGGATGAGTTCCACGTCCATCATCGGAATACGCTCGATCCCCGCCAGTTCGGACTCGGCGCGATGAAAAATGATGTCGGCCTCGCCGTTCCGCAGCCGCTCGAAGGGTCCGCCGATCGCTTCATAGTCCAGACGCAATTGCGTGGCCGGCACCCGGGCGAAGAAGGACGATAGCAGGTCGAACACCGGCGCGCGGGGGCACAGGTCGCCGATCACGATCCGAAGGCTGGCCTCCGCTCCCCCGGCAAGCAGCCGCGCTTGTGCGCCAAGCGCGGCTGCATCCCTCAGCGTTGCGGTCACGCGGGCGTGCAGGACGCGGCCCGCCTCGGTCAGCGCGACGCGGTAGCCACCGCGGTCCAGCAACGCGAGACCAAGCCGGGCTTCCAGCCGACCCACGGCCGTGAACACGGACGGATGGGATCGTCCCAGCCTCGCCGCGGCGGCCTGGAAGCTGCCCATGCGCACCACGGCATCGAAGCAGCGCAAATCATGAAGTTTGAGCCCGTCGAGATTGTAGTCGATATCTACAGTCATTTCGCCACCATAGTAATTTTTTAGTAGTCCGAAACCGTCCATCGATAGCGCTGCCAATCAGGAGATCATCGATGGAGAAACAGTTCGCACGAACGGGAGATGGGGTCGCGATCGCATACCGCCTCGACGGCGGCGTGGATGCGCCGGTCCTGATGCTGTCCAACTCCATAGCTACCAGCCTTGAGATGTGGGACGAGATCGTGCCGGCACTCAGCCGGTCGCACCGGGTCCTCCGCTACGATACGAGAGGGCATGGCCGCTCCGGCGTCACGATGGGCGCCTATTCGCTCGATCGGCTGGGGCGCGATGCGCTCGAGCTGCTCGACGCGCTCGGCATCGGGCGAGTCGACGTCTGCGGTCTTTCGCTGGGCGGGATGGTCGGCCAGTGGCTGGGAATTCACGCGCCGGACCGCATCGGGCGGCTGGTGCTGGCGAACACCGCCCCGTCCCTCGCGCCCGCCCAGCAATGGGACGCGTTGATAGCGCAGTTGCGATCACGCACGGACATGGAGTCGATGGCCGACATGTTTATCGGCAACTGGTTTCCTGCGGACTATCCCGAACGGCGCCCTGAGGTGGTGGCGGCGTTTCGACGGATGATAACGCGAACGTCTCCGGATGGCCTGGCCGGTTGTTTTGCCGCCGTTCGCGACATGGACTTCCGACGGACCAACACCCTCATTGCCGCGCCCACCCTGGTGATCGGCGGAACCTCCGATACGGTGACGCTGCCTGCACACAGCGAGCAAATCGTAGCCACGATCCCGAACGCTCGTCTCGTCATGCTTGACGGCGTCCACCTCCTGAACGTCGAGATAGCTGACGATTTCGTTCAGCACGTGGCCGGGTTCCTGTCGGGAGATCATGCTGCCTGACGGACGGGTTCAGCCGCCACCGGCCGGTCGCCCCGGCGTTACGGTGCAACCGAGAGGGTCCATTCCGGCGAGCGCATCCGATCGACATATCCGATGCTGGCGGCTTCACGCCCTTCCCGGCGGTGGTCGTCGACGCAAAGTGACGGTGTCCCGGAACTCCTATGCTTACAGAACGACCAAGGCCACGACAGCGGCATAGAGGACGATGATCAGCATCGTGATATACGCCACCATGCTGAAACCTTGCCATAGGCGAACCAACAGTACGGCGTTGACGATCGCGCCCAAGGCACTCAGCGCGACGACAAGCCATCGTCCCCATGTGACATCGACGGCGGCCAAAGCGGCGAGCACAGGGAGCACGCCGACCCCCACACCAGCGGTCAGTGCGACCTCGAACCGCCAACCCCCATCCGGCAATTCCAGCATCCCACGCAACAGGTACAAGGTCGCCGTCAGCGACAGCAGATAGACTTGAAACGCGATCATGGTCTTCGCCTCCTTCAAGATGCTGGGGCCGCATGGGAGGGGGCCTTCTGCGGACGAGACTAGCTGTTCAGTCCCGGCAATTCGATGATACGAGCCCATCTGTGACGGCGCAGGCGCTAGGTCGGGAGCAAGCCGCCGGCCGGCCTTCCCGACAGATTCGGCTGTTACATCGGCTACAGTCTTGTTTGGGCGATTGCGCAACCGTCCCGCGGCTGGCCCGACTGGGCCACGCAGCTGCGCGACGTGTCCGGTGGGCGAGCCTAGACAAGGCCCTGCGAGTTGCCGAGGCACATTGCGTGCCGTTACGTATCGGCGGGAGAGAGCCTTCGCATCAGTCAGTGGTCGTCACCGATCCGTCAGTCTGGCCGTTTGGTCTCCCCGTGGCGGTACGGATCGGTCTGGCCCTCGAGCCACGGATCCTTGGTGGCTTGCCGCATCGACCGAAGCCGTTCGGCAAGCTGCGCCTTGATCGCGGCGAAATCGGGCGCGTCCGCACGGTTGACGAGCTCGTCGGGGTCGCGGGTAAGGTCGTAGAGCTCCTCGGCGGGACGGTGCCGATAGATCGCCTGGGTGCGCCGTCCCAGGGCGATCGAGGGATCGGCAACGATGGCACGCCAGCTCGGTGATCCCGCGACATCGCCGGCGATCGGATAGTCGAGCGGATGCGCGAGGTTGAGGATATAGCTGTGCGTCCGTGTGCGGATGGCGCGCATCGGGTAATATTGATTGATCTCATGAAAGTCGTGGCTCGCGAACACCGCATCGCGGGCGGGATCGCCGCGCTTGCCCAGGATCGGCAGCAGCGATTTACCCGACAGTGGCGGCGTGGCCGGCGCCGTCACGCCCGTCCATTCGAGGATCGTCGGCGCGATATCGACCCAGCTGACCATCGCGTCGTTGACCGCAGGCGGCGTGCCTGGCGCGCGGATCACCAGCGGCAAATGGAGGCCGGGATCATACAGATTGGTCTTCGCGCCCGGGAACGGTCGGCCGTTGTCGCTGAGGAAGATCACCAGCGTATCGTCGGCGCGGCCCATCGTGGCGAGGTCGTCGAGCAGCATCCCGATGCCCGCATCGAGGCGGCTGAGCGATTCGTAATATTCGGCCAAGTCGCCGCGGACCGCGGGCAGGTCGGGAAGATGCGACGGAATAGGGACGCGGGCCGGATCATACAGCGTCGGCTTGACCCCCGGCCAGGCGCGATCGTTGCCGTAATTCACCGGTGCGCGATGAGGATCGCTGTAGCCGATCGTCACAAAGAACGGCCGATCGTCGTGCGAGCGGATGAAGCTCGATGCCGCGATCGCCAGTTCGCGCACATCGCGGATACCGGAGCGCTCCGGCACCAGTTCCTCCTCATAAGGAAAGGCCGCATTTGGGCCGACATGTTTCTTGCCAACCAGTGCGGTGGCATAGCCGGCGCGGCGCAGCATCGCCGGCAGCGTCTCGATCCCGTCGAGCAGCGACTGGTGATGCACGTCGTGCTGGAGCCCGTACATGCCGTTCTGGTGCGAGTAGAGGCCGGTGTTGATGACCGCGCGGCTGGGACTGCACGACGACACCGCAGCATAGCCCTGCGTGAAACGCGTCCCCTCGCGCGCCAGTCGATCGATTCGCGGCGTTTTGATCGGCACGCCGTAGCAGCCCGCATCTAGCCCCTGATCGTCGGAAATGAGCAGCAGGACGTTGCGGTGCCGGCCAGCACCTGCGGTACGAACGACATCCCCCGCCACGACTGGCGGCGCGGCGGAAACCGCTGTCGAGCTGATGATGCCTTTGATGACGCTGCGCCGATCGACCATCGGATACTCCTTGGCGGCGGCAGCGGACGCTGCCGCCGCGTGATAAAGAACCTCCGGATCAGGTTGGGGGAGGCGCCGGCGATCCGGAGGGCGCCGCCATCTTTAGAAATTGAGCGCGGCGCTAAACCGGAACGAACGACCGAGGATCGGCCGGGCGAGAATAGGCCCGGTGCCCTGCGACCCGATGATGCGCGGATTGCCCTCGGTCAGTCCGATCTCATTGGTCAGATTGTTGCCGGTAACCTGAAGACGGACATGGTCGAACACATCCACCGACACGCCCGCATCGAGCTGATAGAAATGCGGCAGCAGCTGGTTGTTCTCGGGATCGGAGAAGCGATCGCCGGTATATTGCAGCGTTGCGAACAGCGCCGGGCGCAGCGTGCCGATCGGCAGCTCGTACGCGGGCGTCACGCGCCATCCCCATTTCGGCTGCCGCTGGACGCGGTTGCCGGTGTTGTTGATGAGGCCGTTGTTGGTGAAGAATCCCTGATAGGTGGCATCCAGGTAGGTCCCCGATGCATTCAGGCTGAAGCCGCGGAACGGTCGCAGCGTGCCCTCCAGCTCGACGCCCGTCGCCTTGGCACCGCCGGTGGCGCTGGACGGCACGTTGTTGATGATCTGCGTCGTCGCCAAGCCGTCGAACTTGTTGTGGAAACCGGTCGCGTACAGGCTGACCCACGGCAGCGAGACCTTCAGCCCGCCCTCGTAGGTGTCGACCTGCGCGACGATCGTCAGCCCTTCGCGTAAATTGTCGAACGCCGGGAAGCTGTTGCCGCGGCTGTAGCGTCCGAAGACGCCGACCGTCCGGGTGAAGTCGTAATTGACACCCGCGGTCCACGACCATTTCGAATCGGCGTACCGGACCTGGCGCGGGGCCCCGATCACCGCGACGGCATTGTCGTAGAGCGTATTCGGATTGCCATCGAGGTTCACGCTGCCGCCCGGCGTGCGGATCGTGCCGGTAACCTCATGACGCTGCCAGCGGACGCCGCCGTCGATGCGCAGTTCGGGCGTGATCTGCAGTTCGTCGACGCCGTAGAGGGCATAGTCGTTGCCTTCGTACCCTGCGTTGACAAGGAAGGTCGGGCCGCTGGTGAAGCCGCGCAGCGTCGCCTGCTTCAGGCCGGTCGCGTTGGTCAGCGTCATGTCGACGACGCGGGCGTTCGGCGTCGCGGTCAGCAGAATTTGGTTGCCGAGCGACCAGTTATCGCGGGTTGTGTAATTGGCGTAATAGAAGCCGCCGGTCAGCTTGTTTGATCCCGCCGTCCATTCCAGCGCGCTGTCGCTGACGAATGAGGTGATCTTCTTGCGGACTTCCCAGACGCCGGCGCGCATCAGCGGCGTCGCCGCGCCACCCGCGACCGCGCCGCCACCATTGGTATACGTCAGGCTGGTGACGGTCGAACCCGCGCCGCCGAGCGTCGTCGCGAGCGCGGACGCCGCAGTCGGCGCGTCGGCGGGCACCAGGCCAACAGTGTCGGCGGTTCCACCGAGATAGCTGATCCGCTCGCGCACGCGCAGCCCTTCGACAACCGCGTAATCGAAGGTAAGGCCGGTGTTGATGACCTTCGCCCCACGTCCCTGCGCCAGGTCGAGCGTGCGCCCGACGAGGTTGGTCGTCACGCGCGTCTCGGGTCCGGCGAGCGTGCCGGTGCCCGCGTCGAAGTTCGCATATTGACTGATCGACGTACCGTTCTGCACGATCGGAATCGGCAGCAGCCACTGGCCGTGATCGTTCAGGTAGCGCGTATAGACCTCCACCGATCCCTTGTTGTCTTCGAAATCGTGGTGGATATTGGCGGTGACCTGTCCGCCTTGTTCGGCGCGATAGCGGGGGTCGCGGATGCCGTTGCCCTGCGCGTAATAGCCGCCGACCATGAAGCTGGTGTTGCCGCCGAGCGGCCCCGACACCCACGCATCGCCACGCGCTTCATCGTAATCGGTGTACGAAAATTTCGCGAAGCCCTTGAACGTGTCGCCGCCGATGCGTGGCACGACGTTGACGGTCAGGCCCGGCTGCCCGTTGGAGAACAGTGACCCCGTGCCGCCGCGCACCGCCTCGACGCGCTGCACCGTTTCGTCGAGGCGGATCAATTGCGAATTTTCGAGGAACGACAGCGTCGACGGCGGGAAGATCGGCACGCCGCCCAACTGGAAAGTCACGAACTGCGCGTCGCCGCCCGAAGGATAGCCGCGCACGAAGATGTTCGCGCCGTTCTGTCCGCCCGAGCTTTCCGCCATGACGCCCGGTACGGTGCGCAGAAGATCAGCGGTGCTGTTCGGCGCGGCGCGTTCGATCGCATCGTTGCTGAGCGTGGTGACTGCGAACGCCGCGTCCTGCCGGCGCGTGCCGCCGCCGGCGGTGCCCACGACGATGATGTCCTCGCCCGCCTGCGCGTCGGGATCGATGATGCCGGCGTCGGGCTCGGCCCGCTGCGCGGTGCTGGTCGCGGCGACGGGCGCCTCGGCGGGTACGGTCTGCGCCTGCGCCTGGCCGGCGATCATCAGCGCGAACGGTGCGGTGGTGATCAGCAGGCGTGCATGCCTATGGATGGTGTTCATGATATCCTCCCATGATGTTCCGGTGGATCCGGAAGCGCTTGGTTATCGTGTCGTTTGCGACCGATGTGGTCATTGCTCAATGGAATTCGGCGTGTAGCCGCGAATAGTTTTTCTGGTGTTACGGATTTGCATCGCGCGCCCAGGCGAGCCAGATCGCCGCCGCCCGGCGCGCCCTGGAAGGACGTCGCTGTCGCTGGCCTATTTTGCCGCGGTCGTGATGATCCTGGCGATGCGCAGACCCGCGCTGTGCGCGATCGACGGGGCGTCCCGCCTTAAGGATGTGCCGATGGCGATCGGACCGCGGGACGGGCCGTGGTGGCGTCCCGGGCTCATCAGGCCTTGAACAGAGATAGCGGAGGACAATCATGAGAACGTTGGGACGGCACGTGATCGCCCTTGCACTCGCGACGGCGGCGCAGGATCCGTCCCGGCCCGGCGGGGGCGGCGAATATCCCACGCAGGACGGCCTCGGCTGGACCAGCGGTGTCGCCAGCGCGCTGCAGGAGCGGTATCCGGTCACAGCGCAGCCATGATCGCGGCAATGGGTGTCGCGATAGTCGGCTGTCGGGGCGGATGCGCGCCTCGCTGGCAGGTCGATTGCTGATGTTACGGCTTCGGCGTCGTGATCCGTCTAAACGGACGATGCACGACGACGCTGCGATCAAACGATGGTTCACGCAGGAGGTCCTGCCGCTGGAGCGCGACCTCGTCCGGTTCATCGCCCGGCATTGCCGCGACGAGTCCGACGTCCTCGATCTGCGGCAGGAGGTGTACGAGCGGGCGCTGACCGCATCGCCAGCCGACCGCATGCGATCGACCCGCAGCTATGTCTTCACGATCGCACGCAACGTGCTCGTCGACCGGGCGCGGCGGGCCAAGATTGTCTCCTTCGAACAGATCGCCGACATTGACACGGTGAACGTGAACCGCGACCTGCTGGCCGAAGACCGTACCATGACGGCGCGCGACGAATTGCGGCGTGCCATGGCCGGCCTCGACCAGCTGCCGCCGCGGTGTCGTGAGGTTGTGCGGCTGCGCAAGGTCGAAGGCCTGAGCATTCGCGAAACCGCCGACCGTATGCAGGTCAGTCACCACACCATTGAACGGCAGCTGACGCTCGGCCTGCGCGCGCTGGCGAACTTCATGCTCGGCGGAGAAGCGCGGATCAGCCGTCCTCCTGCGCGATCGACATCTGTACGAAAGGCAGATCGATGAGCGCGGCACGGGACATCGAACAGCAGGCCGCGCATTGGCTCGTCGTGCGCGAACAGCCCGGCTGGTCCGCCGATCGCGAAGTCGTGCTCCGGGCCTGGCTGAACGAGAGCGTCGCGCACAAGGCGGCGTTCTGGCGGCTGGAGGCGGGTTGGACCGCCGCCGATCGGCTCGCCGCGATGCGCGGCAGCGAGCAGCGACCGGCGCCGTTGCAGTGGGTCTCCGCCCCCGTCTGGGCGATCGCAGCGTCGATATTGCTGGTGTGCATGGCCGTCCTGTCGTTGTGGCATCTCAGGTCCGGCAGCGCCGATTCATCGATGATCCGCGTCGCCACAGGAATCGGCGGGCGACGTCAGGTCGCGCTGACGGACGGCAGCGCGGTCACGATCAACACCGCCAGTGCGCTGCGCGCGTCCTTCGCCAACGGCAGACGGCGCGTGTGGCTCGATCGCGGCGAAGCCTTTTTCGAGGTCGCGCACGACAAGCGTCATCCGTTCGTGGTGTTCGCCGGCGGTCGCCAGGTCACGGTGCTCGGCACCAAATTCTCGGTGCGGCGCGATGGCGATACCGTCACCGTCGCGGTAGTCGAGGGGCGGGTGCGCGTCGAGGACTCGGATACCGCCATGCCGGAACGCGCGGCGATCATCACCGCGGGGGACGTCGCGATCGTCCGCGGCCGGTCGATGCTGTTGGCCGACCGTTCGGAACAGCGGGTGCAGGACGCACTGACCTGGCGTCGCGGGGTGCTCACATTCGACCAGGTCACGCTGGAACAGGCGGCGCACGAGTTCAATCGCTACAACAGCCGTCAGATTCGTTTGGGCAATGCGCAGGCTGCCCGGCTGCGCATCGGTGGATCGTTCGAGGCGACCAACGTCGATGCGTTCACACGCCTGCTGCACGACGCCTTCGGCCTGACCGTCATCACCGATCATGACGGCGTCACGATAAAATCCTGAAGGCGCGTTACGGTTTTGGCGAGGCCAAACGTCTGACCCCGTGACGGCTCGCAGAGGCCGGCGGGACACATAAGGGGGGGATCATGCGTCAGTCTCATGCGCTTGGAATCATCATGGCGACCAGCGCCATCGTCGGTGCGGTGCCGGCGGCGGCACAGGCCGAAACCCGCAGCACGCTGCGCACCTACGCGATCGGCGCCGGCAGCATGAAGGCCGCACTGGACGCCTGGGCACGCCAGTCGAAACAGCAGATCCTCTATCGGTCCGACGAAATCCGTAGCCTGCGTTCGCCGGGCGTACGCGGACGGCTCCCCGACGCCGATGCCCTTGGCCGCATCCTGTCGGGATCGGGGCTCAAAATGCACCGCGACCCATCGGGTGCGATTGCCGTCACCCGTCCCGTCGCCTCCACCTCCACGAACGCGGGCGTGCAGGAGGTGGCGGTCGCTCCGGCGGCGCCCGAACAGAATCCCACCGCGCAGGCTGCGAGCGGTATCGACGATATCGTCGTCACCGCGCGCCGGACGGAGGAACGCGCGCAGAAGGTGCCCGTGTCGCTGACCGCGTTCACCCAGAACACGATCCGTGAAAAGGGCATCAATACCGCCACCGACCTGCAGAACTTCACGCCGTCGCTGACCGTGCTCGGCAACGTCGCGCGCAACCAGGAAACCTATACGATCCGCGGCATGGGCGGCGGCGGCGGGGCAGGGACCGGCAGCGGCCCCGGCGTCGTCGGCTATTTCGCCGAAGTCCCCTCGTCGGCGAGCGGTCCGGGCAGCTTCTACGACCTCGCCTCGCTCCAGGTGCTCAAAGGGCCGCAGGGAACGCTGTTCGGGCGCAACACGACCGGCGGCGCCGTATTGCTCGAGCCGGCGCGGCCCAAGATGAACCAGGTTGAGGGCTATGTCGAAGGGACGCTCGGCAATCTGCGCCGCCGCAGCGCCCAGGCCGCGCTGAACATTCCGATCGTCGACGGCGTGCTCGCGATCCGCGTCGCGGGTCAGTTCGATAAGCGCGACGGCTATGTCCGCGACGTGCTAACGGGGCGCGACTATCTCAACCGCAACAATTATTCGCTGCGCCTGGGCATCCAGTTCAACCCGACCGCGACGATCAACAGCTACACTGCGGTCAATTATATCGACGTCGACGAACACGGCGGCGGCAGCATCCTGCTCGCGGTGCGCCCGGGCAGCCCCTATGCCGCGCTCCTCCAGCCCTATCTCGCCCAGCAACAGGCGCGCGGGCCGCGGCTGACATCCACGGGCGTCAATACGTTCGAGAAGGCGAAAAACCTGCTCGTCCTCAACAACACGACCTGGTCGCCGATGCCGCAGCTCACGATCAAGAACGTCTTCAGCTACGGCCGCAGTCGCTCGACCAGCGCGACCGATCGCGATTCGACGCCGCTGCCGATCGCCGACCTGCTGGGTGCGTTCCCGGGCGGCTACAACAACAACCTGCGCACGATCACCGAGGAATTGCAGGCCCGCTACCACAATGGCCGGTTCAGCCTGCAGGGCGGCGGTTTCTACCTCGACGAAAAGAGCCCGGCGCCGCTCACCTTCCTGACGGTCAATCCGTTACAGGCGGGCGGTATCCTCGGTGGTGGGCCGATCATCTTGCCGACCGCGGTGCAGGCGCTGCTCGGCGTCAACGGCCCGTTGCTCCCCGCGCTCAATGTCCAGCCCTATGCCTCGGTTCGCGGTCGCAGCAAGGCGCTGTATGCGCAGGCGCAGTATAAGATCGTCCCCACGCTCACCGCGACCGCTGGCTTCCGCTGGACCTGGGACACCTTCGGTGGCGACATCGAAAGCTATCAGGATGCGCAGAGCTATCAGGTGTTCAACCGCCTTGCCGCGCTGGGCATCGTCTCCCCGGCGCAGGCGGCGCAGGTGATCGGCCTCAACGCCAACCTCTGCGTCTACGACGCGTTTCTGGCGGTGGCCGCGGGTGGCTTCCCGACGCTGAAATATCCGAACTGCACGCGGCCGACGTTCAGCGGCAAGAGCGACGGGCCGACCTGGCAGTTGGGCCTCGACTGGCAGGCCGATCCGCAGACCCTGGTCTATGCGGTGTCGCGTCGGGGGTATAAATCGGGTGCGAACAACCCGATCGTGACGCTGTTCCTGGGCAGCGATTACCCGCTCGCGCCGGTCAAACCCGAGCGGGTGACCGATGCCGAGGTCGGACTGAAGCGCGACTGGACGATCGGCGGGGTGCAGGCGCGTACCAACGTGTCGGCCTTCTACACCTGGTTCAACGACGTGCAGGTGGTGCAGCGTGCCGCGATCGCCGGCGCCGACATCCTCGCCAATGCCAAGAAGGCGCGCGTCGTCGGCCTGGAATTCGAAGGCGCGATCGTGCCCTTCAAGGCGCTGACGATCAGCGGCACCTATTCGTACAACGACGCCAAATTCCTCGATTATGTCACGATCCCGATCCCCGCGATCCCTTCGGCGCTGACCGCGGCGCAGCCGTCGCGCGATCTGTCGAGCACGCCCTTTACCTTCGTCGCGCGGCACAAGTTCAGCCTCGACGGGCGGTTGGCGCTGCCGATCCCGGCGGGCGAGGGGGACATGGCGCTGCGTGCGACCTATTCGTGGCAGTCGCGCCAGCGCGTCGCGCCCGATGCGCAGCCTTTCGATACGATCGATCCCTACGGCCTGCTCAACCTGCGCCTAGAATGGAACCAGATGCGCGGCGCACCGCTCGATCTGGCGATCTACGGCACCAATGTGCTCGGCAAAGAATATCGGATCACCGCCAATACCGGCTACAACAATTCCGGGTTCAGCAATTCGATCTATGGTGAAGCCGCGCAATACGGCCTGTCGCTGCGGTATCGCTTCTGATGCGCAGGCATGTTCCGGCGGCGATCATCGCCTTGCTGCTGGCGTCGTGCAGTTCGGGGCCCGGACGTCGCGCGATCACGCCGTCGCAGCAACAGTTGGTGGACCGCATGGGCCGTGCCGGCGCGGCGGGCATCGACGCCAACGGTCGCGCCGACGGGGGCATGAGCGTCGCCGGCACACTCGCCGGCCGCCCCTTCGGCATCGCCGTGCCCGCGCGGTGGAACGGGCAGGCGGTCTTGTTCGCCAACGGCTATTCGATCCCGGGCAGTCCGGTGTCCGTACCGGCCGATCCGGTCGCGAAAGACCCGTCCGGCGGGTTCCTGACTGCCGCCTACAAACAAGGCTTCGCCGTCGGCCAGAGCGCGTACGACAAACCGGCGATGGCGGTGAAAAGCGGCGTCGCCAACACTTTGCGCCTGCGCGGCTGGTTCGAACGGCTCGGCGCGCGGCGCTTCTACCTTGGCGGTGCTTCGATGGGGGGCAACATCGTCATGGCGCTGATTGAACAGCATCCGAAGGCCTTCGCCGGCGCGATGAGCGCGTGCGGCGTCACCGGCGGCTGGGACAGCGAGATCGGCAGCCTCGTCGATCTGCGCGCCGCCTATAACTTCTACGCGCGCGGCACCAAATACGAACTGCCGGGCAATCACGACATCGCCGCGAACGGCGTGTCGCCGACGCCCCCGACGGGGTTTGGGTTCGTCCGCACGCCATGGCTATTCTGGCAGCTCAAGAAGATGAGCGGGGTCATGGCCGACCTGTTCAAGGCGGCGCGCGCCAACCCCAACGGTCCCGAAGCCCGCATGATATCGCGCATTGCATCGGTGGCCAAGGCGGACGCGGATCCCGCCAGCTTCATTTTTCCGATCATGACCGCGATGGTCAGCATGGAGGACATGCGCGCCAGCTTCGGCGGCGTCGTCTACGGCAATGTCGGCAAGGTCTACGACAGCCCGCTGCTGAGCACCGCGGAGAAGGCCGAGCTCAATGCCGGTATCCAGCGGATCGCCTCTGACGCGCCGGCGCGCGCCTTTGCCCGGCAATGGCATGAATCGACCGGGCGCTTCACCACGCCGCTGATCGCGGTCCACAACCGCCACGACGGCCTCGTCTTCGCGCAGGAAGCGCTGCTGCTCCGGCAGCGCGTGAACGCCGCAGGCAATCAGGCGCATCTGTTCCAGTTCTGGGCCCCGTCGCTGCAGAAGGACATTCCCGGCACCGGCCTAAAAGGCTGGGCGCATTGTGGCTTCAACCCGCGGCAGGCGGGGGTGCTGTGGAACACGCTGCACGGCTGGGTCGAGAGCGGCCGCAAGCCCGTACTGGGAGTTTACTGATGATCGATCGGCGACAGGCGCTTGCGCTCGGAGCGGCGGCGATGGCGACGCCCGCGCTGGCGCGTGGCCCCCGCGACACCTTCCTGTGGGGCGCGGCTACCGCGGGGCACCAGGTCGAGGGCAACAATATCAACGCCGATATCTGGCTGCTCGAACAGATGAAGCCGACGCTGTTCGCCGAGCCCTCGGGCGACGCCTGCGACAGCCTGCATCGCTGGGACGAGGACGTGGCGATCGTAAAGGCGCTCGGCCTCAACGCCTATCGCTTCTCGGTCGAATGGAGCCGGATCGAGCCGGCCGAGGGTCAGTTCAGCCAGGCCTATCTCGACCATTATGCGCGGATCGTCGCAGCCTGTCGCGCAGCGGGCCTGGCGCCCGTCGTGACGTTCAATCATTTTACGACGCCGCGCTGGTTCGCCGCGCGGGGCGGATGGGAAGCCGATGATGCGCCCGCATTGTTCGCCCGCTATTGCGACCGCGTCGCCCGCGCGATGGCCGGCGGGATCAGTTATGCGCTGACCTTCAACGAACCCAATCTGTCGATCAGCGGCCCGTGGTCGCGTTTCCGGCCGGACGCGAAGGCCAAGGCGGCAACACAGGCGATGATCGCCGCGGCGGCGAAGGCGTCTGGTTCGGACCGCTTCTCGCTGCTCAACGGTGGCGATCCTGCGCCGATGATTCCGGGCCTGCTGCGCGCCCACCGTCTCGGCCGCGCGGCGATCAAGGCGGTGCGCAGCGACCTGCCGGTGGGAATGAGCCTTGCGATCTCCGACGACATCGCGCTGTCGGGTGGCGAGGCGATGCTCGCCGCCAAGCGCCGCGCCTATTACGAACCCTTCTTCGAAGCGGCACGCGACGACGATTTCGTCGGGGTGCAGACCTATGAACGGACGTACCTCGGCAGCAACGGCCCGGTCGATGCCCCCGTGAAGACGCAGCGCCGGGCCGACGGCAAACCCTATGAACCCGAAGCGATCGGCGGATCGATCCGCTATGCGCATCGTGCCACGGGCAAACCGATCATGGTGACCGAAAACGGCATCGACGCGACCGACGACGCCGAACGGGCACGTTTCATCCCCTCGGCGATCGCCGCGGTGGAGGCGGCGCGGCGTGACGGCTTACCCGTCCTCGGCTACATTCACTGGTCGCTGCTCGACAATTTCGAATGGCTCAGCGGTTACAAGCCGCGCTACGGCCTGGTCGCCGTCGACCGCACGACCTTCAAACGCACCGTCAAGCCCAGTGCCCGCGTGCTGGGACGCATCGCGCAGGCCCGCCGAACGGCATGAGTGCACCGGCATTTCCGCGGGCTGAGTTGATGAGGGAACTCGGGCTCCGTGCCGCGGTGACTTTGCCGGCGGGGCTGCCGAATCCACGCCGATCCAAGGAGACGAACCCATGATCCGCTGGCTGATGCCGATCGTCCTGCTTGCCGTGCCGGCGATGGTGCAGGGACCGGCAACGCCGGTGCCCGCCTTTCGCCTGCCGCCGTCGAACCAGTTGAGCGACGCGGCGAAAGCGGTGCTGGACCGTATGGCCGCGGCGACCGCCCCTGCGTCCATCGCCGGCGACGTCACCAAACAACGCGCCTTCTACGGTCAGTGGAACGACGACCGCCTTGCCGAGATGCGGCGGCGATTCCGTACCGAGGCCAGGCACGACACGATCGGCGGTGTCGGGGTGGACGACGTCACGCCGCAGGCTGGCATTGCCCCCGGCAATGTCGCCCGTCTCCTCATCAACGTCCACGGCGGCGCATTCATGTGGGGTGCCGGCAGCGGAGCGCTGGTGGAGGCGATTCCGGTCGCCGCGACCATGCGCATCCGGGTCGTGACGGTCGATTACCGGCTCGCTCCCGAACACCGGTATCCAGCCGCATCGGAGGACGTGACGGCGGTCTATCGCGCATTGCTCAAACGCTATCGGCCCGAAAATATCGGAATCTACGGCTGTTCGGCAGGCGGCGTCATCACCGCGCAAGCGACCGCGTGGATCGCGAAACAGGGTCTGCCCCGCCCCGGTGCGATCGGCACATTCTGCGGCACCGGCGCGGCGTATAGCGGCGACAGCCCCTTTGTCGCACCCGCGCTGGCGGGCAACGCGCCGCCGGCGATTCCCTCGCTGCCGACGACGCTGCCCGTCAGTTATATGGAAGGGGTGCCGGTAAGCGATCCGCTCGCCTACCCGCTGCAATCGCCGACGCAGATCAGGGCGATGCCGCCGACGCTTCTGCTGGCGGGCGGACGCGACTTTGCGGTCAGCGCGCTGACGCTCGCGCATCGCCGACTGGCCGCGGCCGGCGTCGACAGTGAGTTGCAGCTGTTCGACGGCCTGCCTCACGCCTTCTTCATGTGGCCCGACATGCCCGAATCGGACGAGGCGTTCGCGATTATCGCGCGCTTCTTCGACGCGCATCTCGGCCGTCGTCCTCGCTGATCCCCGACAGGAGAAACCTCATGCCGCTTCGCCTTGCCGCTTTGCCTCTCGCGCTGCTCGCCGTAGCGCCCGCCGCCGCGCAGATCGCGCCCGCTCCGGCCGTGCTCACTGCCGCACAATCCGCGCTCGTCGCGAAGGCGCGCGCGAACGGTGCCACCGATGTCGTGGCACGCCCCGCCCCGGCGGGCGGCGTCACGCTGGTCGGCAAGCTGGAGGGCGATCAGTTCGCCGTCTCCTTCCCCGCCGGATGGAAAGGCGACGGCCTGGTCTACGCGCATGGCTATTCGACGCCCGGCACGCCGGTTGCGGTGTCCGAGGATCCGACAGCGGCCACCACCGGGGGCGGCATGATGCGCTTCGCCTATGACGATGGCGTGGCCGTCGGGCACAGTGCCTATGACAAGGACGGGCTGGGGGTCGAAACCGGCACCCGCAACACCAAGCGCCTGCGCGATTTCCTCGTCAAGATGGGTGCACGGCGCGTGTATGCGACCGGCGACTCGATGGGCGGCGGGATCGTCGTCACGCTGCTCGAAACCTATCCGGGTGCGTTCGCCGGCGGGCTCGCGCGATGCGGCGTCGTCGGCAGCTGGAAGACGCTGCTCGGCCAGCTCTACGACATGCGCGCCGCCTACAATGTATTGACGAAGGGCACGCCTTATGCGCTGCCCGGCGAACAGGACATTCGCCGCTCCGCCTTGTCCACCACGCCGCCCGCGGGCAGCACGATGGATGCCAAGACCTATGGTTGGGCGCAGCTGACACGGATCGCGACGCCCGTGCTGGCGCTGTTCGATGCCGCGAAGAAGAACCCCGCAGGGCACGAGGCGCGCATCGTGAAGCAGGTTGCGGCGATCGGCGGCTTCGACGTCGACCCCGGATCGATCGCCTTTCCGCTCGTCACCATCAGCTTGGGCGCGGACGACATGGCGGGGACGGCCGGCGGGTTGCCCTATGGCAATATCGGCAAGGTCTATGCCAGCGACACGATGACGGCGGCGGAGGCCGCGGCGCTCAACCGCGACATCCAGCGCGTCGCCGCGTCGCCCGCGGCGCTCGCTTATATGACGCGCTGGCACGAAGCGACCGGCCGAATCGCCGATCCGTTGGTCACGATGCACAACAGCATCGATTCGCTAGTACCCTATTCGCAGGAAACCATGCTGGTTGACGCCGTCCGCAAGGCCGGCCGCGCGCGCCTGCTGGCCGGATATCCCGTGCCGCCATTGCGTGCCCCGCTACCCGTCGGGGGTGTCGAGGCGTATACGCATTGCGGTTTCACGCCCGCGCAGACGAAGGCGGCGTGGTCGGCGCTGCACGGCTGGGTGGAGACTGGCAGCCGCCCGGCGCCGGACGTGGTGAAATAGTGTGGTCGTGCGTTGACGATCGTGCCCCGGCGGCCGCAGTTCCGATGCCGAAAGAGCTACGGCCACCTCACGTCGTATCGCAGGCCTCGATCGAATCGACGGAGTATGAAATCTCCCTGCTCCGCCCTTTAGAGTTGAGCCGGTCGGCGAGCGCTAGGGTTCAAACCCAATCAGGTGATTGACGCATGCGCGGATGGCGCCAGAGTGTAGCCGCTGGTTGGAGACGCGCGATGCATGTACCCGAAGGCTTTGGCGTAGTGACACCGTATATCTTCGCTGACGGAGCCGAGGAATATGTGCACTTTCTAAAGACGGCGTTTGGCGCACACGAGATCGGCCGTAGCACGGCTCCGGATGGGCGCATCGCCAACTGCCAGCTTCAGTTCTCAGCGACGACGATCATGGTCAGCGAGGCGTCCGAGCAGTTTCCCGCGACACGCGCGGCGCATTACCTTTATGTCGCTGACGCTGACGCTGCGATGGCGAAGGCAGAGCAGGCCGGTGCCGAGAAAATCATGGATGTCGGGGACATGCCCTACGGCGACAGACAGGGCGGAGTCCGGGACCCGGCCGGGAATATCTGGTGGGTGTCGCAACGGATGACGGCCGAACCGTATTTTTGATGCTGGCTTGATCTTAGGTTGAGGTGGAGGCGGCTTTCCTGATCACAGGCAATTTAGATCATGGGAGGTTGGGCGCGGCGCTGTGCTGGCTATCGAACTATGCGTGGGCGGCGGTCAAGCCGCATCTGCCAAAGAACGAAGGGGAGGCGAAGCTGGCGCGCTGTCTTCGACGGTGCTCGACATCTGTTCCGCTCTGCATGCCATGATTAAGAGGGAGGAAGACATAGACTGGACGCGTCACGGGCAATAGGCGGGTATGCGGCAGTTATGCCCTGGCCACAGCGTGGCTGTTTTTGGGAGCGAGAACCCCGTCAAAGGTCGCGGCGTTCGATGCGATCGACGTAGAACGGCTCAACATCCGGGAGCCGGATGGCACGCTGTGCATGACCGTCGCATCCCGCAGCCGGATGCCCGGGATCATCGTCGCTGGACGAGAGACGCCGCATCCTGACCGACCGCAGGCTGGCATGCTGTTTCAATGACGAAGGCGCCGAGAACGGCGGTCTGGTGTTTTCCGGCGCACTGAAGGACGGCAAACCGACCAATCTGGGGCATTGTCGTTCGATCGCTGGCGACAGGACCAAGACCCTTGCGCTGGGCAGTACTGAGGATGGCAAAGACCGCCAGGTCGGGCTTGCGATCAACGACCGCCCCGATCAGCCAGTTGATTTCCCCGCGGTAGCACGATTGGTGCAGGAGCCGTCAGGCGCAACCCGTGACGCGGCCGTGCGTGCGGCGGGTGCCGCGGTGATGCCGCGCGCGTTTTTGGGTAGGGCTCTGGACAAATCGTCGGTCCTGGCGATGCGTGACGCGGCGGGCCGGAAGCGGCTGGAGGTTCGCGTGGGGGCAGACGGAAAGGCGTCGATCGATTTCCTCGACGCCGATGGACGCGTAAGCCGTTCCATCACGGGAAGCTAGGTGGAACGCTGGGTGGTAAGACCCAGTTGCGGCCATTCGCGGCGACTTAAGCGACTCCCGGAAGCGGACATATGTTAAGTTTGCGTCGATTACGGTTACGGTTTGCAGGTTACGCTCTGCCCTTTTCGACCCGACGGCCTTGCTCCGCACCGCGCGTGCGATCTCGGTAGAGTTCGCTGAGGCGATCGCGAAGCCAGCGGTGCGATGGGTCGGAATCGACCCGCGGATGCCACGCCGCCACCAATGTAAACGGCGATAGCGACAAGGGTGGCTCGCCTAGCGCAAGACTGCGAGCGGAGGCGGTCAGCAAGCTAAGGGGCAGCGTGGCGACGAGATCGTCGGCTGCGACCGCCTCGATCGCCAGTAGATAGCTTTGTACAGACAGCGCGACGCGTCGCGACCGACCGCGGTCAGCAAGAGCCAGATCGACGAGTCCTGTAAACCCACCACCATCGCCCGAAACAAGAACGTGATCGCGGTTACAATAATCGTCCAGATCGACGGGGCACGCACCAGCAGGGCGTACTGCTACCACGAACCGGTCGCGAACGATCGTACGCACCATCAGCGCCGGCAATCGATCGAATTGTGCCGGCGCGCCTAGCGCGAGGTCGATATGCCCCTTCTCCAGATCATCGAGCCGCGCCGTATCAAACTGATGCAACGCGCACCGCACGCCGGGTCCAGCCATTCCGCGCACGGCGCTCACCAACGGCAGAGCCGCGATCGTCGCCGCGTTGTCGTTCGCCATGATGGAGAATATCCGCTCGGCGCGAACCGGATCGAAGACGCGTCCGGCGACTGCGGCGTCGAGGTCCGTGAGAGCACCGCGCGCCGCGTCGGCGATGGCTCTTGCGCGGTCGGTTGCGACCAGCCCGCGCCGCCCCGTCGCGGCCACGAGCAAGGGATCGTGGAGAACGGCGCGTAGGCTTGCCAGCCGCGCGGACATGCGAGGCTGGCTGATGCCCACTCGCTTGGCCGCCCGGCCGACACTCTCTTCCTCGACCAGCGCAACAAGCGATGGCAGCAACGGCAGAAGGGCATCGTTCATCCGCATGACGAATACCAAACATACGCGCCATACTGTTGCCGGATCAACCTATGGCTTCCTACCTCTGACGAGGTACTGTTTCAGGAGATGAATCATGATGACGGCGGAAGACCTAGCCAAGGAATTTCATACCGCGCTGGTTGCGCGCGACTGGTCCGCGATGCGGTCGCTGTTCCATGACGACGCAAGCTGGACCCTGCCTGGGGACAACGCGATCTCGGGAACGGCCGCTGGCGCCGACGCGGTCGTGGAACGAGCCCGTTTGATTGCCAGCTATGGGTTGTCTTTCAAGCTCGAGCATATTCTACTTAGCCGCGACAACATGGCTCTGGCACTTCACAACACGGCTGAGCGCAACGGCATCCGGCTGGACGAAAAGTTGGCTACCGTCTGCCGCCTGCGCGACGGGCGCATTGCGGCGATTGAGACGTTTCTTTCCGATATTCCCGGGATGGACCGCTTTTTCGCGCGCGATTAGAGTAAGCGTTTTCCACGCGAGTTCCGGCGGCCTACACTTTACCTGCACCTCGTCGTCGGCATCAAAGGCAGATGACTGGTTCCAACAACGGACACGTCTCGTTACCCGAGGATTGCCGATGCTTTTCGAGATTGCCACCCTTGCTGGCTCGGTCTTTACCGCGAAGAATGCCAAGAAGGGCGCGCACCGATGGTTGGAGGATGCGTCTGCCGGTTTTGTATTAGGGATGTGGACGACGGAGATCGGTCCCGTTGGCGATCTGATTATCCTGCGGGCTTTCAACGATGCAGAAGCACTCGATGCCGAGCGGCGTCGTGCCTTGCTGAGCGATGATCCGTTCGGGAGTTCGTCCGCTCACGCACGGCTGACGATGGAAAGTTACGCGCCGTTCCCTTTCTTGCCCGAACCCGCCCCCCGCGATTACGGTGGGATCTTCGAGCTGAGGACTTATCATCTCGTATCGGGCGGGTTACCGGCAACCCTGGAGGGTTGGAAAGAGGCGATCGGTCCCGCCCACCGCTATATCGATCATCTCGTCACCGCGATGTATGCGCTCGACGGCGACGCCAGGATCTTCCATCTTTGGGGCTTCGCGAGCGTCGAGGAACGCAACAACCTGCGACGAGAACATTATGCCTCGGGCGTGTGGCCTCCGCGGGGAGGGCCCGAGAATATTGTCCATGCTTATTCGACCCTTGCGTTTGCCGAGACGGGCTATCCCATTTGCTAGGACACAGCCGGGATAAGCGTTGGCAAAGGAAGGGGTCCCGACAGCCGCGGATTCCTCTTCAGGCCCTCGGACGGCAGGCCATGGGCCGCGATATCATGATGGCCCGTCTGACCCCATCAACCCAATCCCGGTCGTTTAGGCCGACCTGAGCCCCGCCCAACTTTGCCCGTTCGTTCAGCTTACTGGCGCGGAAGTGGTCCATCGCGGAGCGGTTGTTCACCAGTAATTACGAACCCCTCAGTGGCAATCGCCGCCGGGGTGACAGCTTCGGTCAGACGTCGGCGATCGCGAGACCGCCGCCGCTCCCTGCCAACCGATTTTGAAGAGATTGACGACAGGATCTAGCTTTCGCGTAATGGAGACCGCTTGGCCTACCGCGATCCTTCGCCGGCTTCGCCCGCTACGGCGCCCTGTCGCCGCCGAGACCGACCTTCTCCCGGTTGACGCACCGATCGAGAACGCGGCGCAGGATCTTCTTCGTCGGTCGCCGCTGGTCGCGAGGGTCGCCGAGCTGCTGGGGCGCCGCAACTTCCCGGCTGGCCGCGTCATCGCGATCAGGGGGGACTGGGGCTCCGGCAAGTCCCCGTTCAAAAACCTCGTCGCCGAGCGGCTATCGTCACGGCTCTGTGGCCGGGTGATATGCGGATGCCCTTCGTCTGCGAGGGCGCTGCCGCCACCGGAAAGATACGGCCCCGATGTCCGGCTCGCGCGTGCCGACGATCGCGGCACCGGGCCCGGAGCCTGGCGGCCCGGGCCCCTCGCGATGGGGCAGGAACGCCTTATCGATTTCGACACCCCAAGGCACCAAGGCGACCTGGTCGGGCGAGGCGGTGCCGTCGGGGAGGATGACGACAGGCAGGATGATCAGCGCGCGATGCGCCAGCCCTTCGATGTCCTCGCGGCTGTCGCGGTGCAGTGCCACGTGCGGCGTCATGCGCCGTCTCCCGTAAAGGCCTTGACCAGGTCCCAGGCGGCAAGGACGTTGGCGCGCCTCGTATCGGTCGCATCCCAGCACTCGACAAGCTCGCTAAAGTGCGCCGCATATTAGGGGAGAATTTCCGCCTCTACGGCATGCAAGGTCTGGCGTCAGCTGCGGCGCAAAGCGTTCTACGTCGCATGCTGCGCTGTTGCCTCCCCCGATGCGGGCAATAGGTCTGGCTGGCGTGATTGGCGACACACCGATGCGTACCACCATCAGCGACAAGGCGGCGCCGTGCCCGCTCGACCGGGTCAACCGGCAGTTCCGCACGCCGGCGCGATTTCGGCGTATGCGTTCTTGCAATCGATTGTTGCAATCCTTTGCAGGCGACGATACCGTCGTATGCATAAGTAGGTCTACGCACGCTGGGCCATGCCGGAAGAGGATGAATGAGCAAGGCTTCCCATTGGCTCGTCCGCGTTGCGCCCTACATCGCGGCGACGGGGAAGACCGGGCGTTTCAACCTCGACGGCAGCGTGCGGTGGAGCAGATCGAAGGCCAAGGCCATCTATGCGTCCAACAACGGCCTGACGACGCTCGACGTCAATCAGGACGGCGTGATCCAGATGCCCGAACGGTCGGTGCCGGTGGTCAGCCTCGCCAATGCCAAGCCGGTCGATTACCGCAAGAGCTACTTCACCTGGTCGGTTGGCGCGAATTACGAAATCCAGACGGACGTAGCGCTGTTCGCACGCGTCAGCCGCGGCGCGCGGTTTAATGCGAACCGGGTCCTGTTCGGCGGCGGCGTGCGTGAAGACGGCAGCATCGCCGACGCGCTCGCGGTCAATTTCGTCAACCAGCAAGAGGCAGGTATCAAGTTCCGGTCGGGCGGCTTCTTCGCCAATCTGACCGCGTTCCGCGCAACCACCGCGGAATCGAACGAACTCGTGATTCCCGTGCACCGGACGATCAACAACAAATACCGCTCCTACGGCCTCGAGCTGGAAGGCGGCCTGGACTATGGCGTCTTCCACCTGACCGGTGGCGCGACCTATACGCATGCGCGCATCGTCGATAGCCAAGTCACCCCCGCGCTGAACGGCTACATCCCCTATCGGCAGGCCGATCTGATCTTCCAGGCATCGCCGCAGGTGGCGATCGACGGGTTCAGGCTGGGCGCGAGCTTCATCGGCACGACGTTCTCTTATGCCTCCGACGTCAATGAGCTGAAGATGCCGGGCTATGTCCTGACCGGCGCGTTCGCGTCCTACGCGATCACCCCGGCGCTGCAACTGTCAGTGAACGCCCAGAACCTCTTCAACGTGCTGGCGATCACCGAGCTTGGCATTTGGAGCGACACGCTGCCGACGAACGGGACCAACGCCGCGCGCGCCTTCCCGGGGCGCAACTTCAGTGCGACGATCGCGCCGCCAGCTCGCTCGTCTCTATGGTGCGACGCACGACTTGGCGGCGCAGTGGACGCGGGTGGAGGCGGCGGTGCCGGCCGGCGCGGCGGCGCGGATCGGCCTGTGCGTCGACCTGGCGCCGAAGCACACCGCCGACGATCACGCCCGGGCGGGCGCGGCGAAAGCCGGCGATCCCTTCTATATCGATTTCCATATCGCGCTCGATGCAGAACACGCCGCAATGCGCGAAGCGGTGCCACCGCAGGCGCTCCCGACCATCGCCCGGCAATTTCACGGTCGGGCCGGCAATGAGCGGACACGTGTGGACGACATTCTACCCGTTCCAATGGGACCTCAACTGGGTGATCATGCTGGCGATGATCGGGACGATGCTGCGGCTCGCCAACCATGGGTTCGAGGCGTTCCGCCTCGATTCCATCGCCCTTCTTTGGAAACAGGCGGGGACGGACGGCCGCAATCTTCCCCAGTCGCATTTCATCGCTCGTGCGTTGCGTGCCGTGCTGGACATCGCCCTGCCTGCGACGCCGCTCAAGGCGGAGGCGATCATGCGCGCGAGCAGCGGGCTGCCGCGCGACGCCAACTGGCGGAGCTCTGTGCGCTGCCACGACGACATCGGCTGGGGCGCCGTGCTCGGCGATCTCGCCGGGATCGATGCCAATCCGGCGGCACGGTTGGCGGCGGTGGCGCGCTACCTAGAGGGGCCGGGGGCGGCTGGGCACGCGATAAGCCGTTCCAGTCGGGCGGTTCGGCGCTGCACGGCACCAACGGCATGCTTGCGTCGCTTGCGGGACTCGAGGCGGCGCAGGATGATGCCGCACGGCAGGCGGTGTTCCGGCGCATCGCGCTGCTCGATGCGCTTGCGATCGGCGCCGGCGGCATCGCGACGACTTACATGAGGGACGAGACGGGGATGACCAATCACTACGGCTATCGCGACGACCCAGCGCGGCGGATCGGCGGCGACCTCGCCCGGTTGCGGCGGGCGCGCATGGCCAGCCGGGGCGCGTGCGTGTCGACGCGGGTCGCGACCGATGAGCCCACACTGCTTGCGGCCCGCTGCGGTGCCGACACCGTGTTATTCGATTTCTCCGGCGATCCGGCGTCGCTGCCCGCGGCGGGCAATGATCGCCTGACCGGCGAGGCGGGGGCGGGGATGTTCGACGGCTGGCAGGTCGCTTGGATCGCTGGAGACGTTCGATGATGCCACGCCTGTCGCTCGCCCGGATCGTCGAGATGAACCTCGGCTTCCTGGGGCTGCAATTCTCGTTCGGCCTGCAACAGGCGAACATGGCGCCGATCTACGGCTATCTCGGCGCGGACGAAGCGTCGCTGCCGCTGCTCTGGCTCGCCGGGCCGATGACCGGGCTCATCGTCCAGCCGCTGATCGGCGCGCTGTCGGACCGGACGACGAGCCGGCTGGGTCGGCGGACGCCCTATTTCCTCGTCGGCGCGATCCTGTGCAGCCTATGCCTGTTGGCAATGCCGTACAGCCCGACCTTGTGGGTCGCAGCGAGCCTGTTGTGGATCCTCGATGCCGCCAACAACGTCACGATGGAGCCGTATCGCGCTTATGTCGGCGACCGCCTTGGCGAGGACCAGCGCCCCACCGGATTCCTGATCCAGGCGGCCTTCACCGGGCTCGCCCAGACGTTGAGCTATCTCGCGCCGTCGCTGCTGGTTTGGTGGGGGATGAACAAGGATGCGGTCGACGCCAACGGCATTCCTGACATCACCCGCATCGCCTTCGTCGTTGGGGCGGTGCTGTCGCTGTCGACGATCCTGTGGTCGGTGCTGCGCGTTCCCGAACTGCCGCTGTCCGCCGAGCAACGGGCGGCGATGCAGGCCGACCGGGTCACTTTGGGCGGTGCAGTCCGCGATGTCGTCGCGGCGATCCGCGACATGCCGCCCGCGATGCGCCGGCTTGGCGTTGCGATGCTATGCCAATGGTATGCGATGTTCGCCTATTGGCAGTTCATCGCCTTCGCGCTCGCGCGCTCGTTGCACGGCACATCCGATGCCGCGAGCCAGGGATTTCGCGACGCCGCGCTGACCGTGGGACAGATTGGCGCCTTCTACAACGCCATCGCCTTCGTCGGCGCGCTGGCGCTGGTGCCGGTGACCCGCCGCTACGGCGCGCGCACCGTCCATGCAGCCTGTCTCGTTGCATCGGGCGCGGCGATGCTGACGATACCGGGCATCGCTAGCGAAGGCTGGCTGTATCTGCCGATGATCGGCATCGGCCTCGGCTGGGCGAGCATGATGGGCAACCCCTATGTCATGCTGACCGACACCGTGCCGCCGGCGAAGTTCGGCATCTACATGGGCATCTTCAACATGTTCATCGTCATTCCGATGATGATCGAGAGCCTGACCGTCCCGTTATTCTATCGTCCGCTACTCGGTGGCGACGCGCGTGGCATGCTGTACGTCGCGGGCGCGCTGATGGTCGCTGGAGCGGTGGCGACGCTTCGGGTCGGCGACCGGAACAAACGGAGCGTGGCGACATGATCACGCGTCGGATCCGCTGGCGGCGGTCACCGCGGACATGCCGCCGTTCTTCATCTATCACACCAGCGACGATCCTGTCGTCGACGCCGGCGGCATCACGCGCTTCTACGACGCGCTTCAAGCCCGCCACATGCCCGTCGAGCTGCATATTTTCCAGAGGGGGCGACATGGCAGCGGATTGGGCGGCGCCGATCCCGCACTCGCCCGGTGGCCCGAATTGATGGAGCACTGGCTGCGTGCGCTGGGCATGATCC
Source organism: Sphingomonas sp. FARSPH (assembly GCF_003355005.1). Lineage (NCBI taxonomy): Bacteria > Pseudomonadati > Pseudomonadota > Alphaproteobacteria > Sphingomonadales > Sphingomonadaceae > Sphingomonas > Sphingomonas sp. FARSPH. Next base: position 2,532,205 of record NZ_CP029985.1, read on the forward strand.
GGCCGCCACGTTAAGCGTGGATCGCGGCACGCGAGTGCGCGTTCCTCCCTGTGGCCACGCTGGCGACGCGTACGGGTGGCGTAGGCGACACGATGGCGGCATCGCGTTTGAACCCGGTGCTGCGCAGTCGTGCCGTCGGCAACCGTAGGAGGATGGAAAAAGACATGAGCGACATGCCCGATCGTCCGCAACGCAAGAGCATCCTGCTCGTCGGCGCATCGCGTGGCCTGGGTGAGGCGATGGCGCGCGTTTTCGTGCAGAAGAGCTGGCACGTCGTCGGCACGGTCCGCGGCGATGGCCCGAACCTCCTGCGCGATCTGGCGCGCGATCATCCCGAGCAGGTCGAAGTCGAACGGCTCGACATCACCGATCCTACCCAGATCGCGGCGCTGGGCGAACGGCTCGCCGGCCGGGTCTTCGACATCCTCTTCGTCAACGCCGGCATCACCAACGACGATCAATCGGAAACCATCGCCGAGACGTCTACGGAAGAGTTCGTCCGCGTGATGGTCACGAACGTGCTCGGCGTGATGCGGACTGTCGAGGGGCTACAAAATCGCGTGCGCGATCATGGCCTGATCGGCGTCATGTCGTCGGGCCAGGGCAGTATCGCGAACAATGAGAAGGGCGGTCACGAGGTCTACCGCGGCAGCAAGGCTGCGCTGAACCAGTATATGCGCAGTTATGCCGCGCGCCATGCCAGCGATGGTCGCGCGCTGGTGCTGATGGCACCGGGGTGGATCCGCACCGGACTCGGCGGACCCGATGCGCCGTTCGGCATCGAGGAAACCATCCCCGAACTAGTCGATACGCTGCTTGCCCAGCAAGGTCGGGCAGGGTGCCGTTTCATCGATCGCCACGGCGAAACCGTGCCCTGGTAAACGCGCGCGCGCGGCCATGCGCGGGTACGCAATAATCGACATGGTCGGCGCTGATGGCATCGGCGGGGATCGCCTTGCCCTTCGCGGGGCGGGAGCGATCGGGTTGGGCCATTTGAATGCTCGCCAAAGCCAGCGGCGCGACCGCGGCGGTCATCGGCAAGAGGCCGCATGCGCTGCGCGGACCGCACCGTCTATGCCGGTGACGAGAATTCAGCGGCCATTATTCATAGGCAGACCGACGATCCGGGCGCCGACAGCGACGCGCTGGAGCAATCTGCCTTTCAGACGTTTCGCCAGCCGCGCGATGTCATCGCGGTCGGCATGGCGCGAAAGTCGGCGCGCCTGCTCGCAAAGTCTATCCGCCACCTGAAGCGGTCGCTGTCGCGTCCACTCCTGGCAGGCGGCCGATCAAAACCGGCATTGCCAGGAGAACGAGGGGGTATTGCAACAGCAATCCGGCGATGATCGCGATCGCCAGCGGCTGCTGGATGCCCGCACCCTGGCCGAGCGCCAGCGCGAGCGGCAGCAGCGTCAGGATCGCGGCGAGCGTCGTCATCGTGATCGGCCGCAGCCGATTGTGCGCGGCCGTCCGTGCCGCCTGAAGCGGCGGCATGGTGTGGGCCAGCTCCTGAAATTCGCTGACGTAGAAGATCGCCATCTCGGTGCCGATGCCGATGATCATCGTCATGCCCATCAGCGCGGTGATGTTAAGGTCGACACCGGTCAGCCAGAGCGCGGTGAATACCGCGGTCGTCGACAGCAGCGAGCAGCCGATGATGACGAGCGGCAGCAACAGCCGCCGGTAGAGGACCAGCAGCAGGATGAACTCGGCGACCAGCGCGGCGAGAAACACCTTGATGAGCCCGGCGAAGGCGATCTGCTGCTGCTGATAGAGGCCGCCCAGCTCGTAGCGGACGCCGGGGCCGAGCACGCCGGGGCGGGCGAGCGCGCGCGTGACGTCGGCGATCGTCGCGCCGAGGCCGCGGCCCTGGATACGCCCGGTCACCGCGACCATCGGTTCGAGGTTCTCGCGCGCGATCTGCGGCTGGCCGGTGATGGGGACGAGATCGGCGACGCGCGACAGCGGCAGGACGTGGCCGTCCGCGGCGCGGATCGGCAGCCGCGCGAGCGCGTCCCGCGTGATCGTGGTGGCGCCGGGCAGGCGGACGCGGACGTCGACCGCCTTGGTCGGCAACGCGAGCGTGGTGGCGACATTGCCCTGCAAAGCGACGTCGACCGCGTTCTGGACGTCGGCGGGGGTGACGCCCTGGAAGCCCGCGCGGATCGGATCGATGCGCACATCGATCGCGTCGCCGGCGAGTTGAACGCCGTCCTTCACCTCGACGACGCCGCTGACCTTGTCGATCACGGCGGCGACCTTGCGCGCCTGATCGGTGAGGACGGTAGGATCGGCGGCGAACAGCTTGATCTCGATCGGCTGCGGCACGGCCGTCAGGTCGCCGATAAGATCCTCCATCAGCTGCGCGACCTCGACCTGCACGCCGGGCACCCGCGCGGCAACCTGATCGGCGATCCCCGCGGCGACCTCTTCGGTACCGCGCGCATGATCGGCCCTGAGGCGCACGAAATAATCGCCGTGGTAGCTCTGGCCGAGATCGCCGCCGAGCCCGGTGCCGAGCCGGCGCGAGAAGGTGAGGACGTCGGGATCGGCGCGCAGCAGCGCATCGACCTCAGCCATCCGCCGCTCCGTCTCGTCGAGCGACGTGCCGGGCGGCGTGTAATAGTCCATGACGAAGCCGCCCTCGTCTACCTTGGGCATGAAGCCGGTGGGTACGTTGGCATAGCCGACGTAGCCGAGCACCAACAGCGGCACGGCGATGACGGCGAGCAGCCACGGGCGCATCGAGAGCCGGTCGAGCAGCGCGGCGTGGCCGCGTGCGAGCCGGCCGTCGTCGGCGTCGTCGGCGCCGTGGGCTGCGTCGAACGTCACCCATCGCTGCGCCAAGACGGGCACGACAAAGGCGGTCATCGCCCAGGAGATCGCGAGCGCCGCCGCCATCGTCACCGACAGCGCCTTCGAAAAGGCGCCGGTGACCCCGGTCAGGAAGGAGAGCGGCAGGAAGACGATCAGCGTCGCGAGGCTTGATCCGGTGAGCGGCACGAGGAATTCGCGCGCGGCGGGCAGCACCGCGGCGCGTCCGGCGGGCCCGCCGTCGTCGGCCGGCGCGGCGGCGCGGCGGACGATGTGTTCGACCATGACGATGACGTCGTCGATCAGCAGCCCGACCGCCGCCGCGATGCCGCCCAGCGTCATGATGTTGAAGCTCATGCCGAGGATCGCGAGCACCAGCACGGTGGCGGCGAGCGTCGCGGGGACGACGATCGCGGCGATCAGCGTGATCCGCCAGCTGCGCAGGAACAGCAGCAGGACGAGCGCGGCGAGCACCAGGCCGATCAGCACCGCGTCGCGGACGCTGGCGACGGACTGGGTGACGAGCTCGCTCTGGTCGTACCAGCTGACCAGCCGCGTGCCGGGAGGCAGCGATGCGGTGGCGAGCCTCGCGGCGACGGCATGGGCGATCTGCACCGCATTGCCGTCGGGCTGTTCGTAGATGTTGAGCAGCACCGCGGGCCGTCCGTCCTCGCTGACGCGCAGCCATTGCGGCACGACGCCCTGCTGCACCGTCGCGACGTCGCGGACGCGCACGACCCCGGCGGGGTCGGTGCGCACGACGACGTCGCCGACCGCGGCGGGACTGGTAAGCGTGCGATCGGCGACGACCAGCGACAGGCGACCGCGATCCTGCACGCGCCCGACCGCGCTCAGCACGTTGCCGTTGGCGATCGCGGTGGACAGGTCGCTCATCGCGAGATTGTGGCTGGCGAGGCGCGCGGGGTCGGCGAGCACCTCGACCTCCGCCGTCTCACCGCCTTGGACGTCGACGCGCGCCAGCCCCTCGATCCCGCTGAGCAGCGGGACGAGCTGATAGCGGGCGACGTCCTGCAACTGGGTGGGCGACGCCCGCGTCGTCTCGATCGCGTAGGAGATGATCGGGAAGACCGTCGGGTCCATGCGGCGGACGTTGTAGGTGGTGCCGGGCGGCAGCGTGCCGAGCGCCCGCGACATCGCCGCCTCCACCAGCAGCGTGCTCGCGACCATGTCGCGGCCCCAGCCGAAGTCGATCGACACCTGCGCCGATCCGCGCGTCGTCTCCGAACGGACGTTGCGCACGCCTTGCACCGCACGCAGCGCCTGCTCGACCGGCTTGGTGACGATCAGCGCGGTCTGGTCGGCGGGGCGCGAGCCGGCGTCGATGTCGACGACGACGCGCGGAAAGGCGACTTGCGGGAATAGTCCGATCGGCAGCGACAGCGCCGCGACGGCGCCGGCAAGGGCGACCGCGAGGGCGATGATGAGGATCGCCAGCGGCTGGCGCCGCAGCAGCGCGGCGTAGCTCACCGCGCGCCGCCGGTGCGGACCGGATCGCCGTCCGTGAGCTGATAGGCGCCATCGACGATCACCGGCGCTTCGGACGTGAGAGCGCCGTCGACGAGGTCGTCAGCGGTGCCGTCCACCACGACGCTGACGGGCACGGCCTTCGCCTTGCCGCCGTGAAGCTGGAACACCTGCGCGCGGCCTTCCACATCGATCACGACGGCGCGGTGGGGGACGCGCCAGCCGCTCGCCTGCCCGGTCTGGATCGCGACGCGCAGCGCCTCGCCGGACAGGATCGCACCGGCGGGATAGGCGATGTCGACGTCGATCTGGCGCGTGCGCGGGTTGAGCATCGCGTCGATCCGCCGCACCCGCCCGGCGACCGGCGCGCCGCCGCCGTCGAGCCGGGTCAGCGTAACGGGGGCATCGACGAGCAGGTCGTTACGCCGCGCGGGATCGACGCCGACGGTGACGATCAATCCGCCGGCGCGCGCGATCGTCGCCAGCGCCTGGCCGGGCTGGGTCCGGTCGCCGGGGGCGACGGGCAGGGTCGCGACGACCCCCGCAAAGGGTGCGCGGAGCACGGTTTCGCCGACGCCGGCACCCTCGCTGCGCAAGGCGGCGAGCGCGCTGCGCGCGTCGGCGACCGCCTTGTCCGCCTGGACGAGCTGGTCCCGTGTCGCGAGCTGCTGGGTCAGCAATTGCGCCGTGGTCGCGCGCTGCGATGTCGCCGCGGTCAGCGCGTCCACCGCCTGGCGGTAGGCGCTGCGCGCCGAGGGTGCGACGGTGAAGCGGAGCACGGGCTGACCGGCGCGGACGGTGGCGCCGGCGACCGCGGCGACTGCCGTGACCTGGCCCGGCTGCGGCACGCTGAGCGTGACGACGCCGTTGCTGGCGGGCGTCGCCTCGCCGAATGCCTCGATCGTGTGCGCCTCGGTCCCTTGCCGCGCGGGCGTGGTGGTGACGAGCACCGTCGGCGTCGCGGTGGGTTCGGCCGCGGGTTCGCCGGTGCCGCATCCGGCAAGCGTCAGCAGCAGGGCGAGCGCGAGCAGCGGCGTGGGGGGAAGGATGCGCGCGGTCACCGCGCCGCTCCCTTGGTGCCCGGATCGGCGAGGCCGAGCGTCGTCACACCCGGCAGCCCGAGGCCGAGCAGGGTGCTCACCGCCACCTGCCGGTCGAGCAGGCCCAGCCGCAACGTCGCCACTTCCTGTTCCTTTGCGAAGTGATTGGTGATGAGGTCGACATAGGCGCGCTCGTCGAGCGCAGCCGCGCTGAACGCGGCGGCGGCGCGCATCGCCGCCGAGCGCGCGGCGGGCAGATCGCGCTCCACGATCGCCAATTGCCGCTGCAGTTGTTCCATCTCCCCGAGCAGCGCGCCGACCTCGCCCGTGGTTGCGGCGAGGCGGGCGGCATATTCGGCCTGGAGCTGCGCGCGGGTGGCGCGGGCGATCGCGACATTACCCTGGTTGCGGTCGAACAGCGGCAGGCCGAGCTGCGCGTTGGGGCCGGCGTTGATGACGCGCGAACTGTCGCTCGAGGCGCTGCCGCCGAGGATCAGGTCGGGAAACTGGGCGAGGATCGCAGCACGGAGCGTCTCGTCCTGCGCGAGATAGCCGAAGCGCAGCGCAAGCAGGTCCGGCCGCCGTGCGGGCAGCGTCGGGATCGCGGCGCGCGCGCCTGCGATGTCGAAGGGCGGCAGCTGCGGCGCCGGCTGCAACGGCACCACGACTTCGGGGGTCAGGCCGAGCAAAGCGTTGAGCTTGTGCCGGTCCTGCACCTGCGTCTGGTCGAGCGTTTGCAGGCTGGCGCGCGCCTGCTGGAAGCCGACCACGCTGGGGGCGGCGGTGACGAGGGTCGCATTACCCTGCGCCAATGCCGCCTGCGTCCCGGCGTTGCGACGGCCGAGGATGCGCACCGCCTCGTCGAGCAGCGGCCGTGTCGCCTCGCGCGCGATGAGGTCGACGGCGAGCTGGCGCGCCTGGCCGGCCACCTGCCATTCCTGCCACAGCAGGTCGGCGCGGACCTGCGCGGTGGCGGCGCGCGCGCTGCGGACGCGGGGCTTGTAGACAAGCAGTGCCTTGATGTCCTGCGCCAGGCCGATGTTCCACGCCGGCACCTCGCCCGCGCCGGAAACGAGCGGCAGCAGCGCGCCGGTCAACGACGGGTTGGGCAGCACGCCCGCCTGCACCCGCTGCGCCTGCGCGACGCCCAATTTGGTCCGGGCGGCGGCTAGGTCAGGATTGCGGGCGAGCGCGAGCGCGACGACATCCTCGACGCCAAGCGGCGTGGGCGTTGTGGTGGCGGGCAGCGCTGGCGCGAGCGCCGACGCCGCGGCGAGCGGGGCCGGCGTGTAATGCGCGCAGCCCCCCGCCAGAAGGGCGAGCGCCGGCGCCAATCGGGCCTGGATGCGCACGGATTGTTACTCCTCGGTCCCGGCGGTAGAATTGCCAGCTCAAAGGGCGCTTTAGCCGCGGGTGGGGGCGGACGAACATTGTATCTTCCCAATGTCGCGCAAAGCCGCTGGCGCCGCGGCGCGCGGCGCGATCAAGAGGGGGTGAAGGAGACTCGTGCCATGCCGTCGATCCGCCCCCTTGCTCTCGTCCTGCTTGCGCTTGCCGCGCCCGTCGTTGCTGGCGACACCGTCCGTTCGATACCCGTGCCCGGCGATGGGGGCTGGGATTACGCCAGCATCGATGCGGCCGCGCGGCGGCTCTACATCGCGCATGGCGATGCCGTGTCGGTCGTCGACCTCGCGACCGGACGAGCGCTCGCCCCGATCGGGCCGGCGGCACACGCGCACGCCGTGGTCCCGCTGCCGACGGGCGAGATCGCGGTGACCAACGGCACCGACAATAGCGTGCGCTTCTTTGCCGCGGCATCGGGGCGCCAAGTGGCGAGCCTGACCGTTGGCGCGAAGCCCGACGCGGCGGTCGTCGATCCCGCGACCGGGCACCTGTTGTCGATGGATGCCGATGCCGGATCGGTGGCGGAGATCGACGTCCGCGCGCATCGGCTGGTGCGCACCATTCCGGTCGCCGAAGGCCTTGAATATGCCGCGGTCGTCGGACGTGCGCTGTTCGTCAACAACGAGGACAAGAGCGAGATCGATGTCGTCGACCTGACCCGCGGTGCGGCCGTCGCGCCGATCGCGATGCCCGGTTGCGAGGCGCCGACGGGGCTGGGCCTGGATGCGACGCACCACCGGCTGATCGCCGCCTGTGCCAACGGTGTCGCGGCGATCGTCGACACGGACAAGCGCGCGCTCGTCGGGCGGGTGCCGATCGGGCGCGGCCCCGACGCGGTGATCGTCGATCAGGCGCGGAGCCGCGCCTATATTCCCGCGGGCAAGGACGGCGTGCTCGACGTGCTGTCGCTCGCGGACGCGCGCGCGGTGACGCATCAGGCGACGATCCGGACGGAAGCGAGCGCGCGGACCGGCGCGCTCGATCCGCGCACCGGCACGGTGTGGCTGCCCGCGGCGCAGCTGGCGCCGGCGGCAGGCACCGGCAAGCCCAAGGCGGTGCCCGGCAGCTTCCACGTCCTCGCCGTCCACCCCGGCTGACCGGCGCGGGCGCCCGCGATGCGTATCCTGCTGGCCGAGGACGACGCCGACACCGCCGCGCAGGTCGCGGCCGGCTTGCGCGCGATCGGTCATGTCGTGGCGGTGCATGGCGATGGCGCCGCGGCGCGCGAGGCGGGGCTGACCGAGCCCTTCGACCTCGCGATCCTCGACCGGATGCTGCCGGCCGCCGACGGGATCGCGATCCTGGAGGCGTGGCGCGCAGCCGGCATCCGCATGCCGGTCATCATGCTGACCGCGCGCGGCAGCATCGCCGACCGCGTCACCGGCCTTGATGCGGGGGCGGACGATTATCTGGTCAAACCGTTTGCCTTTCCGGAATTGTCGGCGCGCGTCAGCGCGTTGCTGCGCCGACCGCCGATCGCGGAGGTGGCGACGCAGCTTCGGGTCGGCGACGTGACGCTCGACGTGCTGCGCCGCGAGGTGCGCCGCGGCCCGCGCGAGGTACGGCTGCAGCCGCGCGAATTCCGAATCCTTGAGGAACTGATGCGCCACGCCGGGCGTGTCGTCACGCGCAAGATGCTGCTGGAGGCGGTGTGGGGCTTCCGCTTTGATCCGCAGACCAATATCGTCGAAAGCCACTTGAGCCGCATGCGCGCCAAGCTCAACGACGGGTTCGAGCGCGACCCGGTCGAGACGCTACGCGGCGAGGGCTATCGTATGCGTAGCCATGGCTGACTGGCGGCGCAGCACGGCGTATCGCATCGCGCTGACCCATTCCGCGGCGTTCGCGTTGGCGATCGCGATCCTCGGTACGCTCGTCTATTTCGCCGCCGACGCCGCCTTCCGCCGCCAGCAGGACGTCGCATTGGCCGAGGCGAGCGCGGACCTCGTCCGCGACTATCGCGCCAAGGGCCCGGCCGAGGTCGCCGACACGATCGCCGCGCGCAGCGGACGCAGCGGCGTCGTCACCTTCGGCTATGCGCTGTTCGACGCGCGCGGGCGACGGGTGGCGGGGACGTTCGATCTGGCCATGCCCCCGCTCGGCTTTGCCGACGTCAGCTTCCGCGATCCTGTCGAAGGGGCGGATGCGGCGCGGACGCTGACCAGCCGATTGCCCGACGGCAGCCGGCTGGTCGTCGGCGTCGATTCGCAGGCGCTCGAGCAGATCGACCACGTCATCCTCAGCCTGTTCGTCGGTGCCTTCCTGCTGGTGGTGCTGATCGGCGTGGTCGCGGCGCTATGGATCGGCGGCTATCTGCGCCGCCGGATCGAACAGGTCAGTCTGACCGCGGAGGCGATCATGGCGGGTGACATCCGCCACCGCGTGCCGGTGTCGAAGCGCGGCGACGAATTCGACCATCTCGGCGGCGTGCTCAACCGCATGCTGGAACGGATCGGGCGGCTGCTCGAGAACCTGCGGCAGGTGTCGGCCGATGTTGCGCACGACCTGCGCAGTCCGCTGGCACGCCTGCGCGGCGGCATGGAGAGCGCGCTCGCCGCGCCGGAAGGGCCAATGCGCGACGCGGCGATCGCGCGCGCCATCCGGCAGAGCGACGATCTGCTCGCGCTGTTCGCGGGCATCCTGCACATCGTCGACGTCGATGCCGGCGACGTCCGCCAGCGGTTCGCGCCGCTCGACCTCGGCGCGCTGGTCGAGGATTTATGCGACAGCTATGCGCCCGCGGTCGGCGACCGCGGGCGGACGCTGTCGTGTACCAGCGCGCCCGGTCTGATCGTGAGCGGCAGCGCCGAATTGCTGTCGCAGGCGGTGATCAACCTCCTGGACAACGCGCTGGCGCACACCCCGGCGGGCACGCACATTGACGCCCGCGTCGAGGCGGTGGGGGACGGGGTCGTCGTGGTCGTGGCAGACGACGGCCCCGGCGTGCCCGAGGCTGATCGCGAACGCATCGTCGAGCGGTTCGTGCGCCTCGATCGGACGCGCGCCGCTGCCGGACACGGCCTCGGCCTGAACCTCGTGGCGGCGATCGCCCGTGCGCACGACGGCACCCTGACGATCGGCGATGCCGGCCCGGGCCTGACCGCCACCCTCCGCCTGCCACGTGCCTGACGTGCGGCGAGGCGATCGCATCGGCGCACCGTTCAAGACGACAGCCGCGCTGCAGGAGCGCCTACGCGCACTGATGGCGAAGCCGGAGGTGCGGGAGGTCCATGCCGACCTGGTCGCGCGCGAGACGATCGCGGAGCACGCGACGTTCACCTTCCACGGGCTGCGCAAAAACGCCTGCTGCAACCTCCTCGAGCGTGGTCCGAACGACAGCGAGGTCGGCGAAATCCTTTGCGTGACCCCTGAAACGGTCAGGCACTACGGCAAACGGGCGCGGGTTCTGGTCATAGCGCAAGGCGCTTTGAAACGCGTGACCCGCGGCAGGATTTTGAGCTTTGGGGGAACTGGTGCCGATTCTTGTGGGAACCAACTCACCAGGAAGGGTGCCGCAAGTGCTTGATTTAACACCGAATGGTGACCCCTACGGGAATCGAACCCGTGTTTCAGCCGTGAAAGGGCCGCGTCCTAACCGCTAGACGAAGGGGCCGCTGGAAAGCGTTGGGGGCCATTAGGGGAGGGGCGGCGAGCGGTCAAGCGGGTTCTTTCGCCGCCGTTCGGCGCATCTCCTCGATCCCGTCGAGGCGTGTCAGTCGGCCCAGGCGGCGTCGTCGATATGCATTTCGGCGACCGCGCGGCCGCTCCAATCGTCGCTCCGGATGCGACCGGCAAGCCACAGACGCCGGTGGGGCGCGGCGCCGAGCAGCGTCTGGCCGAGCAAGCTGTCGGCGGCGCGGAAGGCCATCGCCTTGAAACTGCGGCCGTCGTCGCCGGCGACGATCGCGCGGACGTGGTTGGTGCCGACGCGGTCGACCTTGATGAGGCGCACGGGCCCCGTCGCGACGCGCGGCGCGGGCCAGCCGGTGCCATAGGGGCCGCCCGCGTCGAGCGAGTCGACGAGGTCGGGCGTCACGCCGCCGGGCGCGACCACAGTGTCGAGGCGGAGCGCCCGGCCCTCGCGCGCCACCGCGACGGCGGCAGCGAGGCGGTCTTCGAGGAAATCGGCGAGCGCATGGATATTGTCGGCCGCGATGGTGAGCCCCGCCGCCATCGCATGGCCGCCGCCCGCGACGATCAGGCCGTGTTCGCGCGCGGCGAGGATCGCGGCACCCAGGTCGACGCCCGGGATCGAGCGTCCCGATCCCTTGCCGAGCCCGTCGTCGCCGAGCGCGATGACGATCGCGGGCCGGTCGAGCCGTTCCTTGAGCCGCCCGGCGACGATGCCGATCACGCCCGGGTGCCAGCCCTCGCCGGCGACGACCGCGACCATCCGGTCGGCGGCGGCGCGCGCCTCGGCCACCTGTTGCACGTCCGCCTCGATCGCGCGGCGTTCCTCGTTCAACCGGTCGAGCTCGGCGGCGATGTCGCGCGCCTCGTCCGCATCCTGCGTGGTCAGCAGCCGCACGCCGAGGTCGGCGCGGCCGACGCGGCCGCCAGCGTTGATCCGGGGGCCGAGCGCGTAGCCCAGGTCCTGGCACGTCGGCGCGCGCGTCAGCCGCGATGCCTCGATCAACGCGGAAAGGCCGATGTTGCGCCGCTGCGCCATCACCTTCAGCCCTTGTGCGACGAAGGCACGGTTGAGCCCGCGCAACTGCGCGACGTCGGCGACGGTGCCGAGCGCGACGAGATCGAGCAGGTCGAGCAGCCGCGGTTCGGGCCGATCAGCAAAGAAGCCGCGCGCGCGCAAGCTCCGCAGCAGTGCCGCCGCGAGCAGGAAACAGACGCCGACCGCGGCGAGATGACCGTGCGCCGCCGCGTCCACCGCCTCGTCGAGCCGGTTGGGGTTGACCAGAGCATGCGCCGGCGGCAGCGCGGACAGGCATTTGTGGTGGTCGACGACCAGGATGTCGGCGGCACCATCGCGCATCGCCTCCAGCGCCTCGAAAGCCTGCGCTCCGCAATCGACGGTGACGATCAGCCGGGCGCCTTCCGCCGCGAGCCGCCGCAGCGCGGGGGCGGAGGGGCCATAGCCTTCGGTCAGGCGATCGGGGATATAGGGTCGGGCGGCAAGGCCAAGATCGCGCAACAGGCGGATCAGCAATGCGGCGGAGGTCGCGCCGTCGACGTCGTAATCGCCGAACACCGCGACCTGCTCGCCGCGCTCGACCGCATCGGCGAGCCGCGCGGCGGCGCGGTCCATGTCGCGGAAGATCGACGGATCGGGCATGAAGCCGCGGATGGAAGGCGTGCGATGCGCCTCGATGCCCTCGCGCGGGCAACCGCGGGCGAGTAACAATTGCGTGACGAGATCGTCGGTCCCGAAGCCGTCCGTGCCGAAACCATCCCGATGGTCCGCGGCGAGCCCGCGCCACTGCCACGGCTGGCCCAGGATCGAGGCGGACACGCCCAGTGCGGGCGGCGGGCCGACGACGTTGCCGCCGCCGGTGGTCGGATAGGAAGGACGCGGCGGCATCAGTAGCGCGTCCAGCGCCCTTCGCGGAACCACTTGGTGACGACGTATTTCGTCCCCTCCACCACCGCCGTGCCTTCGTGCAGCGTCAGCAGATTGGGGCTGCCATCGGGGTTCATGTTGTTCCAGGCGAGCAGCATGCCGGCGCGCGGCGCGACCTTGAAGCCCGCCTGCGGGAACCAGGTGGCGCCGCCTTCGGCGACGTCGTTCAGGTAGATCATCGCGGTCCAGGTGCGCTGGCCGCCCGATTTCTGCATGTCCGCCCAGTAGCTTTCCGAATCGTGGAAATAATCGTGGTGCGCGCGAAACTGCTGGCCGGGGGCGTAACGCTGGCCCTGCATCGTCTCGCCCTGGTCGGCCGGGATGCCGAGCAGGTCGGCGATCGCCTCGTCGATCGGGCGGATGTCGGGCGAATAACGGTCCATGTCGCAGCTTTCGCTCGTGCGAAAGTCGCTGTCCGCCTTGTCCGACAGCAGCGTCGACGGGCGGCGGCCCGCGTCGATCACTGCCATCAGCATCGCGCATTGCGCGGCATCGAGGAAATCGAGCTGGTAGTAAGCCTGGACGTTGGCGACGCCCGCTGCGGTCACCGCCGGATTGGCGTCGAGCCGTGCGGCGACCTGTTCGCCGATCCGTCGACGGACGGGGTTGGCGCCGGAGGCAGAGGGCTTGCGCGCGAACATGGCCCGGGGATGCCGCCGCGGGCGCGCAAAGGCAAGAGGGTGCGCGGCGCGGCGGGGCAGGGGCCCGGTCGACCGACCGGGCCCCTGCGTTCGGGGTCAGAAGAATATTCCGTAGACGACGTCCACCACCCGGCCGTTGCGCACGTCGACGAGCAGCGCATCGTCGTAGTATCGCACCCAGCGATACGGGCCATAGGCCTCCGGCAGGCGATAGTCGAACGGGTCGTCGATCCAGTAATTCGACCCCCACAGGCCGGTCCAGAGCGTCGTGCCGACCGAGAAGCGGCGATAGCCGTAGCGCCAGCCCGATGGCGCATAATATTCGGGCAGCCGGTAGGCACCGCGGTTCGTCGCGCGATAGCGGCTCCAGTCGTAGCGCCGGTCGTCGCGCCAGCCGCGGTTCCACGCGCCGCGATCGTCGGGCCGCCCGCGATCCCAGCCGGTTTGCGGGTTCCAGCTGCCGCCGCGCCAGCCGGGCCGTCCTGCCGCGAGCGGCGCCTGATTGGCGCCGGGGTGATCCCAGCCGGGTCGCCGGTCGCGCCAGTCCGCACGATCCCCGCCGCGGGGGGCGTCGAAGCCGGGGCGGTCGGGGCCGGGCTGCCCGCGGTCGCCGCGCCAGTCCTCGCGCGGCCGGTCGGCGCGATCGGGGCCGCGATCCGGGCGCGCGGCACCCATGTCGAGGCGGTTGCGCCAGTCCGGCCGCATGTCCGTGCGTCCGTCGGCACCAGGGGCGCCGAACGCGCGATCCGGCTGGCGATCCGGCCGCTCGCCATCGGGGCGCCCGGCGCCACGGCGGTCGTCCCACGGACGTTCGCTACGGAAATCGGGGCGAGCCGCCTGGACGTCGCCCGGCCCACCACCTGGCCCTCCGCCCGGCCCGCCGGGGCCGCGCGGCGCACCGGGGCCACCGGGCCGATCACCCGGCGGACGCTGGCGCTCGGGTCGTCCGCCACGGTCACCACCGACCTCCTGCGCCTGCGTCGCCACGGGCATCAGCATCGATGCCGCCAGCAATGCCTTGATCAACGTCCTCATCTCGTCCCGTCCTCGCTCGCCGGCGCACACGCCGGCCCCGTTCATGCGGTGCTTGTGCACGATCCGCCATGTGTCGAAGCTGAATTGCTTCGTCAGCCTAGCGAAAGAAAGACGGGGTTTGACGCGGCGATCAGCGCGACGACGGCGGGACGAGTGCGGGCACCGCGCGCGCCGCATCGGCGGGATCGATGCCCGGCCGCGCGCCGGCGGGGATCGTCTCCTCACCGCGCAATGCCCGGCCCGCGCGCTGGATCGCCTCGATCAGCCGCGGATAGACGCCGCAGCGGCAGATGTTGCCGATCGCCGCCTCGATCGCCGCCTCGCTGGGGTCGGGTGTGCGGCGCAGCAGCGCCTGCGCGGCCATGACGATGCCGGGGATGCAGAATCCGCATTGCGGCAGGTTGGCGGCGATGAAGGCGAGTTGCAGCGGGTGGTTGCGCTCGCGCGACAGTCCCTCGATCGTGGTGACGTAGCTGCCCTCGATCCGGCCGATGGGTAGCGTGCACGACGCGACGGCACGGCCGTCGACATCGACGATGCACGCGCCGCACTCGCCGGTGCCGCAGCCATATTTGGTGCCGGTCAGGTTGGACGCATCGCGCAGCGCCCACAGCAAGGGCGTTTCGGGATCGAGCCGATAGTCGACCGGCTGGTTGTTGACGGTAAGGCGCGCCATGCGGGCGTCCTACGCCAGCTGGGGTGCCCCGATCCAGCCCCGTCGCCGGATCGGGGACGCGGTCGACATCCCGCGGCGCATCGCACCCTGGCGCCGCAATCATGCAAAATCGCCAAGCCGCTTGCGTCGCGGCGGATTCTGCGGAAAGCCACGCCCGTCACGACGGAAGACGCGCTGTGCCGGCCGGTCATCGCCCGGCTTGCCAGCCCGGCGCGGGCGTGCTTGTACGTCATGTAACCGCTTACAAGCAAAGAGAGAGGGGCCGGAACGCCACATGGCTATCAACGTCAGCACCCATCAGTCGGGGGACGCCGCCGCCGGCGATGCCGCCCACGGCTATGACGCGCCAGATCTGCGCGTCTTCGTCATCGCGCTGTTCTTCATCTTCGGCGGGATCACCAGTCTCAACGACATCATCATCCCGAAGCTGAAGGAGCTGTTCACGCTCGACCATGCGACGTCGATGCTGGTCCAATCGGCGTTTTTCCTCGCCTACGCGCTTTTCTCGCTGCCCGCGGCCGCGATCGTGCGCAAGGCGGGCTATATGCGCACCGCGTCGATCGGCCTCGTCACGATGATGGTCGGCTGCCTCCTGTTCATCCCCGCCGCGCAGAGCGCGAAGTTCGAGATGTTCCTGGCCGCGCTATTCGTCCTCGGCGCGGGCATCACGATCGTGCAGGTGGTCGCCAATCCGCTGATCTCGCTGCTCGGCAAGCCGGAAACCGCGTCGAGCCGCCTGACCTTCGCGCAGGCGTTCAACTCGCTCGGCACGACGATCTTTCCGCGCGTCGGCTCGTCGCTGATCCTCGGCGGCCTCGCCAGCGTCAGCGCCGCCTCGCTCAGCGGCGCCGCGCTCGTCGCCTATCGCCAGGAAGCGTCGCAGGCGATCGTTCATACCTACATCGGCCTTGCCATCGCGCTCGCGATCATCGCCGCCGTCGTGTGGACGCGCCGCAACCGCCTGAACGAGGAACAGGACCAGACGGGCAGCATCTTCCACGCCTTCACCCTGCTCCGGCGTCCGCGCTTCGCGATGGGGGCGGCGTGCATCTTCCTCTACGTCGGCGCGGAAGTGTCGATCGGGTCGGTGATCGTGCTGTATCTGATGCAATCGTCGGTGTTCGGCATCAGCGATCAGGCGGCGGGCAATTATGTCGCGTATTACTGGGGGGGGGCGCTGGTCGGTCGCTTCATCGGGTCGTACGTGCTGACGCGCATCGCGCCGGGCAAGGTGCTCGCCGCCGTGGCGACGGGGGCGATCGCGCTGATCCTGATCTCGGCGAATTCGACCGGCACGCTCGCCGGCTGGACGCTGCTCGCGATCGGGCTGATGAACTCGATCATGTTCCCGACGATCTTCAGCCTCGCCAGCGAAGGGCTGGGCAAGCGGGCGGCGGAAGGATCGGGCGTCATCGCGACCGCGATCGTCGGCGGCGCGGTGATCCCGCCGCTGACCGGCGTGATCGCGGACCACAGCGGGTCGATGCAATTCTCGCTGGTCCTGCCGGCGATCTGCTACGCGATCATCCTCGCCTATGGCCTCTATGCGCGCAAACCCGTGCGCGCGGTCGAGGGCGCCTGAGGCGGATCAGGGCTCGGCGTCGGCCGAGCCCTTTCGCGGCGCCGGCCGGCCTAGCGCCAGGTCGGCGTCGGAAAAGCGGATCGGCGTGCGCAGGCCGCGGATCGGTGCGGTGTCCAGCACCATGCCGCGCGCCATCACCTGCGGGTCGGTCAGCGCCTGTTCGACGCTGTTGATCGGCCCCGCGGGCACGCCCGCCGCCGCGAGGTGCGCCAGCAGATCGTCGCGCGCGAACCGGCGCGTCGCGTCGGTGATCGCGGCGAACAGCGCGGACTGGTGCGCCAGCCGTCCGGCGTTGGTCGCCCATTCGAGCTGCGGCGACAGGCCGACGATGTCGCAAAAGCGCCCGAACTGGCCATCGTTGCCGACCGCCAGGATGAACCAGCCGTCCGCCGTCTCGAACACCGCATAGGGCGACACGTTCATATGCGCATTGCCGACGCGCGGCGGGCTTTCGCCGGTGGCGAAATAGTTCGCGGCCTGGTTGGCGAGCACGCCGACCATCGTGTCGAGCAGCGCCATGTCGATATGCTGGCCGCGCCCCGTCCGTTCGCGCATCGCCAGCGCAGCCTGGATCGCGATGACGCTGTACAGGCCGGTGGCGATGTCGGCCATCGCGACGCCGATCTTCTGCGGCGCACCGTCGGGCTCGCCGGTCAGGCTCATCATCCCGCTCATGCCCTGGACGATATAGTCGTATCCGGCGCGCGTGGCGTAGGGCCCGTCCTGTCCGAAACCGGTGATCGAACAATAGACGAGGCGCGGGTTGAGCGCCGACAGGCTGGCATAATCGAGCCCGTATTTGGCGAGACCGCCGACCTTGAAATTCTCGATCAGTACGTCCGCGTCGGCCGCGAGCGCGCGCACTCTTGCCTGCCCTTCGGGCGTGGTGAAGTCGACGACGTGGCTGGTCTTGCCGCGGTTGCACGCGTGGAAATAGGCCGCGTCGCAGCTGCCGTCCGGATTGGCGACGAAGGGCGGCCCCCAACTGCGCGTATCGTCGCCGGCCGGGGATTCGATCTTGGTCACTTCTGCGCCGAGATCGGCGAGCACCTGGCCCGCCCAGGGCCCGGCGAGGATGCGGGCGAGTTCCAGGACCTTGAGGCCGGCGAGGGGCGTGGTCATTCTGCCTTGTCCCCGCTCGTCATCCCCGCGAAGGCGGGGATCCAGACGCGCAACGCTTCGAAGGAGTCGCCGCGGCAGCGGCTCTGGATCCCCGCCTTCGCGAGGATGACATAGGAAAGAAAGGAGATGGTGCGAACGAGCGCCTCCCTCAAAACGCCGCGATTCCGGTGATCGCGCGGCCGAGGATCAGCGCGTGGACGTCGTGCGCGCCTTCGTAGGTGTTGACCGTCTCCAGGTTCATGACGTGGCGCATGACCTGATATTCGCCCGAAATGCCGTTGCCGCCGTGCATGTCGCGCGCGGTGCGGGCGATGTCGAGCGCCTTGCCGACGTTGTTGCGCTTGACGATCGAAACCATCTCGGGCGCGAAGCGACCTTCGTCCATCAGCCGGCCGACGCGCAAAGACGCCTGCAGGCCGAGCGCGATCTCGGTCTCCATATCGGCGAGCTTCTTCTGGTATAGCTGCCGCCCGGCGAGCGGCGTGCCGAACTGCTTGCGGTCGAGGCCATATTGTCGCGCCGCATGGAAGCAGAACTCCGCCGCGCCGAGCGCGCCCCAGCTGATCCCGTAACGCGCGCGGTTGAGGCAGCCGAACGGACCCTTCAGCCCCTCGACGTTGGGGAGCAGCGCCTCCTCGCCAACCTCGACCTCGTCCATCATCACCATGCCGGTGATCGACGCGCGCAAGCTGAGCTTGCCCTCGATCTTCGGCGCGGTCAGGCCCTTCATCCCCTTTTCCAGGATGAAGCCGCGGATCGCGCCGCCATGCGCGTCGCTCTTCGCCCAGATGACGAAGACGTCGGCGATCGGGCTGTTCGAAATCCACGTCTTGGCGCCGGAGATGACATAGCCGCCATCGACCTGGCGCGCGCGCGTGGTCATGCCGCCGGGATCGGAGCCGGCATCTGGCTCAGTCAGGCCGAAACAGCCGATCCATTCGCCGCTGGCCAGTTTTGGCAGATATTTGCGGCGCTGGTCGTCCGAACCATAGGCATGGATCGGAAACATGACGAGGCTCGATTGCACGCTCATCATCGAGCGATAACCCGAATCGACCCGCTCCACCTCGCGCGCGACGAGGCCGTAGGCGACGTAGCTGGCGCCGACGCCGCCGAATTCCTCCGGGATCGTCGGGCCGAGCAGGCCGAGTTCGCCCATCTCGCGGAAGATCGCGGGATCAGTGTGTTCGTGCTGGAAGGCGTCGATGATGCGGGGCGCAAGTTTGTCCTGCGCGTAGGCCCGCGCGGTATCGCGGATCATGCGTTCGTCTTCGCTCAACTGCTCGTCGAGCAGGAACGGATCCGCCCAGTCGAACTTGCCCATACCGGCCATCGCATCGCTCTCCTTTTCAAGGATGCGGTACGGGGGAAGGCCGGCATAGGCAAGTTCCTCCCCCAGCATTCGCAGGGGAGGAATCAGGCGTCTACAATCCGAACCGCAGCGTCGCGCGCAGGTCGCGGCCGGCAAGCGGCGCGAAGTCCTTGAGGAAGCTGGAATGCCGGCGCGCGACGACGTCGAAGACGTTGTTCGCCGACAGCAGCAGGCTGGTGCGGCTGTCCGGTCCGAACGGCTTCAGCGACACCGACGCATTAACCATCGTATAGGCCGGCGTGCGCGTCTCGAACGCCGCGATACGCCCCTGCGCGAAGGCATGTTCCGCTTCGACGCGCGCGCTCAGCCGGTCGCCCTGCACCTCGATCCCGCCAAGCAGACGGGCCGGCGGGATGCGCGGCACGGGACCCTGGTCGACGATCGTCGCGCGGACGTAATCGCCGAGCAGGTCGGCGTTGATCGCATAGCCGCCGATCTGGGCGAGCTTGACCGACCCGTCCGCCTCGAACCCCCAATAACGGGCGTCGCGCTGCTGATACTGGAAGCAGGGGAGGTCGACGTCACGGCCCGACGGCGCGGCCGCGGCGGCGCAGGCTGCCTGATCGACCTGGTTCTCCGAGATATAGTTGGTGAACCAGTTGTAATAGGCCGACGCATCGAAGCTGAAGCCGGTGCCATGCGCATGCAGCGTCGCCTCCAACCCCCAGGATTTCTCCAGCCGGAAGTTCGGATTGCCCAGTTCGTACGCCTGCGTGCCAGCGTGCGCGCCATTGGCGAACAATTCCTCTGCCGACGGTGCGCGCTCGGTGCGCGATCCGTTGAGGCCGACGCGGATCGTGTCGGTCAGCGCATAGGACGCGCCAAGCGAGCCCGATACCGCGTCGAAATGCCGCTTGCCCGCAAAGAAACGCTGGTCGCCGGCGGGCGTGCGCGCGGCAAGGTCGCTGACCTCGTAGCGCAGGCCGCCTTCGGCGCGGAACGGGCCGCTGGCATATTGCTGCAGCGTGAAGAAGCCGGTCTGGTTGGTCTCGTTCTTCGGCAGGAACGCCTCGTCGCCCTTCACGTCGAACTGGCGGTTGAAATACTGGACGCCGCTTGCCCCCTGCCAGCCGCCGCGGTTTGCCTGCACCAGTTCCAGCCGCGCCTCCAGCCCGTTGTTGTAGAAAGCGGTGCCGACGCTGCCGTCTGCGCCAAGCTCGAAGTGGCGATAGGTCGCCTGGCCGGCGCGGATGCGGATACGGTCGAGGAAGCCGCCGCCGGTCCGCACCTCGCCGCGCAGGTCGACGCGGTTCTGGACGACGGACAGGCGCGGCGCCTCCTGCTCCTGGCCGACCTGGGTCGCGTAGCGGATCGGCACGCCGTACAGGCTGTCGTAATGGCTGTAGCTGATGCCGAGGTTGCCGGTGTCGGTGATGATCGACGCGCCGGCGCCCGCGGTCCACGTTTCCGCCGCCGAATTGGGCAGGCGATCGCGCAAGGCGGCGGACGCGGCGAAGTCGATCGGCTCGTCGGTGCCCGGTTGCGGCAGGCCGACCTGGCTGAGCGCGGCGCGCCGCGCCGCCGAGGACAGCAGATAACCGTGGCCCGTGCGCAGGTCGTCCGACTTCAGATACGATCCGTCGGCGTGGAGGACGAGATGGTCGCCGACCGCGACGTCGCCCGCCATGCCGGCGGAGCGCTCGTTCGCCGCCGACCCGTAATTGGCGATGCCGTTCACGCGATAGCCGTCCTTGGGCAGGGTGCGCGGGATGCGCGTGTCGATGACGTTGACGACGCCGCCGACCGCGGACGATCCGAACAACAGCGCCGACGGCCCGCGCAGCACCTCGACCCGTTCGGCGAGCAGCGGGTCGATGATGACGGCATGGTCGACGCTGGTGTTGCTGACATCGATCGCGCCGATACCGTCGGTCAGCACCCGAACGCGGTCGCCCTGGAAGCCGCGCAGGATCGGCCGCGACGCGCTGGGGCCGAACGAGGTGGCCGACACGCCGGGCTGGCGCGCCAGCGTCTCGCCGATCGTCGGGCGCAGTTCGCGGGTCAGCGCCTCGCCCGACAGCACGGTCGTGCCCTGCAGCACGTCGCGCTCGCTCTGGTCGATCGGTGCCGTAACGATGATGTCGCGGGTCTGGTCGCGCTGCGCGGGCGTGCCGGGCGCGTCCGTTTGTGCGGCGGCGGGAAGCGCGGGCAGGGCGAGCACGGCCGCGCCGGCCAGCAGGGCGAATTTTGTCATCGATACTCCGAACGGCTACTGGGACTGAAAGCATGACGCGCAACGGCAATCGCGCGTCATCTATCTTTCATGATACATCATATCAAATGAAATATTGCGGTGCGACGCGGTTTCCCGATCTGCGGTCGCGCACCGTCGCGCACCGTCGCGCACCGTCGCGCACCGTCGCGCACCGTCGCGCACCGTCGCGCAACGGCCCCTCAATCGTCGTCGATCAGCAGGATCGCGAGTGTCACCCCGCTCGCGTCGCGTCGTATCACCACCAGTTCGGCGACGAAGGCGCCGCGTACCGGCAGTTCGGCCTGCGGCAGGGCGGCGAGCCAGCGGTCTGCCGCGCCGTCACGCGCCGCGTCGATCGCGAAGGTCAATTGCAACCGCCGCCCGGCGAATGTCGCGCTCGCCCAAGCGCGCTCCTCATGCCCCAGTGCCGTAAGCGACAGGCCATGCGCCGCGGCATGACGATCAAGCGCACGGACCAGCCGCGCCGCCGCGCCGATGCGAAAGGTGGCGAAGCTCATGCGCCGTCCTCCCGCATGAACGCGAGGACGCGCGCCAGCGTCGCCGCACGCAACGCCCGTCCCTGACGCAGATCGTGGACCAGTCGCGGATCGTTGATCGCGCGCCGGCCGAACGTGGCCGGCGGCATGCGGGTGCGCGCCAGATAGGCGTTGATCGTAAATAGCAATGGCATCGTCTCCCTCCCGAGTCCCGAATCCGTGTTCCTGAAATGTTCTCATTATTCCAACTTGTCTAGGAAAAATTCCTACGGTACGTTCACGATCGTGGAACCGGATGATCCGAGGGCGACCGTCCGGTCGCTGGCGCAGGCGCGGGGCGTCAGCCTGACGGCATTGTCGCTGATGCTCGGGCGCAACGCGGCTTATTTGCAGCAGTTCGTCACGCGCGGGTCACCGCGCCGTCTCGCGACCGACGACCGGCGGCGGCTCGCGGATTTCTTCGGCATCGACGAGGACGCGCTGGGTGCGGAAACACGCCGCAGGGCGTTCATGCTGCCGCGGCTGGACGTTGCGGTGTCGGCGGGGCCGGGCGCTCTGGTCGATGCGGAGGTCGCGATGGGGGCGGCGGCGATCGACCCGGCGCTTGCCGCGCATCTCGGTCTGCGTGAAGGGGCGGCATCGATCGTACGCGTGCGCGGTTCATCGATGGAGCCGGGCCTCGTCGACGGCGACCTGATCGTCGTCGATCAGGCGAAACGGAAGCCCGATGCGCGCGGCGGCGTCTTCGTGGTGCGCATCGACGGGACGGTGATGGTCAAGCGCGTCGCGCATGGCGCGGACGGCACGCTGGAGGTGCGCAGCGATAATCCCGCCGCGCCGCCCGTGCCCGATGCGCCGGTGGAGGTGATCGGCCGCGTCGTCTGGCTGATGCGCGCGCCGCGTTGATCGATGGGTTTGCCCGGGGGCGGAGTCAGGCGCGCCGGTCGCGCAGCCAGATCGCGACCGCGCCCGCACTGCCGATCGCAAGGCCAGCGAGGAAGCCGATCGTCACCTGACCCTCGGCCAGGCCGATCCCGGCGCCCAGGATCGAACAGGCGGCGATGAGGAAACCGCCCGCGGCGGAGGGGGGAGTGTCGGCCATAGCGCGCGTCCTGCCACGTCCCGCCGCGGTACGCCAGCGTCCCGCTTCGGGATGCCAGGGACGGCGCGGCGCACATGCGTTTACCATCGGGTCGCGCCGCACTGCATCATAAACGGCAATTGGCATGCGGATTGTAGGGGGGATGCGCATGGCCCTGCTGCATCTTTCATCAGATACCCCCATTTACGTCGCCGACGCCGACCAGGTGTCGGAAGCCGCCGATCTGATCGCCGATTTCGGCGAGCATGCCGCGCTGGAAGCCGCGATCCGCGCCGGGCGGATGCGCGACATCGGCAATCATGTGCATTTCTGCCGCTGGCGCCAGACCGAACGGCTCATCGAACTGCTCGCCAGCGACGCGGCGATCGGCACGGTGCATTGACGCGCGGACGCTGATCGCGCCGTACCGGTCGTCTCGTGCGCCCGGACGAACCCGGTCCGGACGACGAGAGGACTGTCGCGGCGGCGCATCCCCCGCTAGAGACGGTGGCCATGACGGCGCGCGTAGGGTGGTTCGGGCTGAGCGCGACTGCCGCGGTTCTCCTTTGCGATCCCGCGATGGCGCAGACGGTCGCGCCGGCACGACCTGCGCCCACGACACCGGCATCCGCGACGCCATTCCCGGGGGCGGACGGCACCGCCATCCCGCTCGATCCCAATGCGCCGCTCGCATCGATGCCCGACATCGGCGTCGACTGGCCCGATCTCGCGACCGCGCCGGGCGCGCCCTCGGGCCGCGCGCCGGGAACCGCCAGCGCCGCGGCCAGCGATGCGGGGGCGGAACGCCGCTATGGCTGGCGGATCGACGGGATCGACGCGGTGGCGACGCCGCTGCTGCGCCGCCGGTTCGACCAATTGTCGTCGCTGTCGGCGAATGACGGTGCGCCCGCCAATGCGGCGCAGCTCGACCGGCGCGCGCGCGAGGACGCCGATCTGCTCACCACCTTGCTGCGCGGCGAGGGCTATTACGACGCCCGCGTCGCGACGCGCGTCGAGCCCGGCGACAAGCCGCAGGTGATCCTGGCCGCGGAGCCGGGCACGCTCTACCGCTTCAGCGCGGTCACCGTGCCCGGCCTCGCGGGCGCGGGGGACCAGACCGATGCGCTGCGCCAGGCGCTCGGCATCAAGCCCGACGATCCGGTCAGCGCAGACGCCGTCGTCGCGGGGCAGGCGCGGCTCAGGACCGACCTGTGGCGCCAGGGGTTTCCCTTCGCCGACGTGCGCCCGCCCGAGCTGGTCGTCGACCACGCGACGCGCACCGCGACGCTCGACCTTGCCGTCTCGACGGGGACGGAGCGCCGCTTCGGCCGGATCGTCGCGCTGCCCGGCAATCGCGTCTTCGGTGCGGATCACGTGGCGGAGATCGCGCGCTTCACGCCCCGCCAGCGCTATGACGTCGCCTCGCTCGACGACCTCAAACGCGCGCTGATCCAGACCGGCCTCGTCTCGTCGGTCGAAGTGAAGCCAATCGACAGCAGCGACCCGGGCGTCGTCGATGTCGGCGTCAAGCTGGAGCCCGCGCCGCCGCGCACGATCGCGGGCGAACTCGGCTACGGCACGGGCGAGGGCGCGCGGGCGGAAATCAGCTGGACGAACCGCAACCTGTTCCCGCCCGAAGGCGGGCTGACGCTGCGCAGCGTGCTCGGCACGCAGGAACAATTGGGCAGCATCGTCTTCCGGCGCAACAATTTCGAGGGCCGCGACCGCGTCCTCACCGCCGAACTCGCCGCCGCGCACACCGTGCGCGACGCCTATGACGCCAAGACATTCTCGCTCTCCGCCAGCCTCGAGCGGCAGACGAACATTTTCTTTCAAAAGGCGTGGACCTGGTCGTTCGGCGCCGAGCTGCTCGCCTCCGACGAGCGCGACGTGATCGCGGCGACGGGCGCGCCGCGGCGGCGCACCTTCTTCATCAGCGCGCTGCCGACCAGCCTGAACTATGACGGGTCGGACGACCTGCTCAATCCGACGCGCGGGTTCCGGCTGGGCGGGCGGGTCAGCCCGGAACTGTCGCTGCAGGGCGCGGTGTTCGGTTACACCCGCATCCAGCTCGACGGCAGCGCGTACCACCCGATCCGCGACGGGGTCGTGCTGGCGGGGCGGGTGCGGTTCGGGTCGATCCTGGGCGCGCCGCGCGACCAGATCGCGCCGTCGCGGCGCTTCTACGCGGGCGGCGGCGCATCGGTGCGCGGCTACGGCTACCAGGCGATCGGCCCGCGCGACGTCAACAACGATCCGATCGGCGGGCGCAGCCTTGCCGAATTCTCGATCGAGACGCGCGTCAAGGTGAAGGGCAATTTCGGCATCGTTCCCTTCCTCGATGGCGGCAACATCTACACCAGCACGCTGCCGGGGCTCAGCCGCTTCCAGTACGGCACCGGCGTCGGCCTGCGCTATTATTCGAACTTCGGCCCGATCCGCCTCGACGTCGGCACGCCGCTCAACCCGCAAAAGGGCGACAGCCGGGTCGCGGTCTACGTATCGCTGGGGCAGGCGTTTTGAAGCGGGCGTGGCGCTGGATCGCGGGCGCAATCGCCGCATTGGCGCTGATCCTCGGCATCGCGCTCGTCGTCGTCGACAGCGACGTCGGCCACCGCTGGGTCGCGACGCGCATCGCCACGATCCGCACGGCCAACGGCCTGCGCTTCGCGATCGGGCGGATCGACGGCTCGCTCTATGGGCGCAGCCGGCTGCGCGACGTGCGCGTCTACGACCTCGACGGGCTGATGCTGCAGGCGCCGGAGGCGGCGCTCGACTGGCGGCCCTGGGCATGGCTGCGCAACCGGCTGGACATCCGCGCGCTGATCGTGCCGCAGGCGACGCTGTTCCACGCCCCCCGCACCCGCGCGAGTGCGACGCACGGGCCTGTGCTGCCCGATTTCGACATCCGCATCGGCCGGCTGGCGGTCGGGCGCATCCTGCTCGAAAAGCCGGTGCTCGGCAGCGTCCGGTCGGGGCGGCTCGTCGGGCGCGCCGACGTCCGGTCGGGACGCGTGCTCGTGTCGCTCGACGGTATCGTCGCCGGCACCGACCGGCTGCATGCGCATGTCGATGCCGCGCCCGATGCCGACCGGTTCGACCTGTCCGTCCATGCCGTCGGGCAGCGCGGCGGATTGCTGGCGCGGGCCATCGCGCGGGGCCGCCCCGTGTCGGTCGACGTCGATGGCGACGGCAGCTGGTCGCGCTGGCGCGGGCGGGCGCGGGCGCGCACCGGGGCAGGGCCCGCGCTGCTGCGCCTCGCCGATCTGTCGCTTGCCGCCGACGCCGGGAGATACCGGCTGGCCGGTCGCATCGCGCCCGCCCCGCTGCTGACCGGCAAAGCGCAACGGCTGACCGCGCCATCGGTGCGCGTCCGGGGCGATGCGACGCTCGCCGGGCGGCAGCTGGAAGGCAGCATGCAACTCGACAGTGCGGCGCTGTCGGCGCGCGCGACGGGCGGCATTGATCTGGCGCGCAGCGCGTGGCGCGACGTGCGTATCCGCGCGCGGTTGCTCCGCCCGGCGGCGCTGTTTCCCAACATGAGCGGGCGCGACATTGCCGCGCGTGCGATCCTCGACGGTGCCTTCGCTGCACCGCGCTTCGATTTCCGGGTCGCCGCCGCGCATGTCGCGTTCGACCGGACGGGCTTCGATTCGGCCTATCTCGCCGGCGGCGGGCGGCTCGGGCGCAGCCCGGCGCGGATCGTCGCGCGCTTCGCCGCGCGGCAGGTGACGGGCGTCGGCGCGGTCGCGGGCGGCATCCTGCGCAACCTGTCCGTCGATGGTCCGCTGCTCGTCACGCCGCGGCTGCTGCGCGGCGATGTCCTGCGCCTGTCGTCCGATCGGCTGCGCGGGCGGATCACGCTCGCGCTCGACCTTGCCAACGGCCGCTATGCGGTCGGGCTGGTCGGCGCGCTGGGCCGGTACCTGATCCCCGGGCTCGGCATCGTCGATGTCCACTCCTCGCTAAACGTCGTACCCGGACCGGGCGGCCGGGGCACGCGCATCGTCGGGCGGGGCAGCGCGGATGTGCTGCGCCTCGACAACGCCTTCTTCCGCACGCTGACCGATGGTTTGCCGCACCTGACCAGCGCGATCGAGCGCACACCCGACGGCATTCTGCACTTCACCGATCTACGCCTCACATCCCCGCTGCTGACACTTCAGGGCGCGGGCTATCGCCGCCGCGACGGCAGTTTCCATGTCGAGGCGAACGGGCGACACCAGCGCTACGGCCCCGTCGTGCTCCGCCTCGATGGCCGGATCGAGCGGCCGACGATCGACCTGCAACTTGCCGCGCCGGCGCCCGCGCTCGGCTTGTCGGGGGTGCGGGCGCATCTCGATCCGACCCCGGCGGGATTCGCCTTCATCGCGATCGGCGGGTCGCGGCTCGGCGGTTTCACCGGCAACGGCGCGATCCTGTTGCCCAAGGGCGGGCAGGCGGCGATCGACGTCGCCGCGCTGACCATCGGCGCGACCGTGGCACACGGGCGGTTGCAGATCGTGCCGGGTGGTTTCGACGGCCGGCTCGCCGTCGCAGGCGGCGGCATCGATGGCGCGCTGCAATTCCGCCCGGTCGCCGGCAACCAGCGGATCGTCGTCGCGCTCGATGCGAAGGACGCGCGGATCGCCGCGGCGACCTTGCGCCGCGGGCATCTCGACGCCGACGTCGTGCTCGATCCCGCGGGCACGACGATCGATGCGACTGCGACGGGGCAGGGCCTGCGCCAGGGTCGGCTGGTGTTGGCACGGTTCGCGGGCACCGCGCGGCTGCGCGGCGGCGTCGGCACGATCAAGGGTTCGCTCGCCGGATCGCGCGGACGCGGCTTCGACATCCATGCCGCCGCCGACATCGCGCCCGATCGCTATGCCATCACCGCGGACGGCAGCGTCGACCGCCGTCCGTTGCGCCTGTTGTCGCCCGCGGTGCTGACGCGCGACGGCGATGCGTGGCAGCTTGCGCCGACGAAACTCAGTTTCGCGGGCGGCGCCGCGAGCGTCGGCGGCCGTTTCGGCGGCGAAGCGATGGCGATCGACGCGACGCTGGCGGCGATGCCGCTCGCGATCCTCGACATCGGCTATCCCGGGCTGGGGCTCAGCGGGCAGGCGTCGGGGTCGCTGCGCTACGCCTACACCGCAGGCGCACCGCCGACGGGGCGTGCCGACCTGACCATCCGCGGGCTCAGCCGGGCCGGGCTGGTGCTGTCGTCGCGGCCGATCGACGTCGGCCTCGCCGCCGCGTTGTCTGCCGACCGGCTGGGCGTGCGCGCGGTGATGGCGGCGGACGGGCGCACGATCGGGCGGGCGCAGGCGCTGGTCCGGCCGCTCGGCAGCGGCGATCTCGTCACCCGGGTTACCCACGCACCGCTGTTCGCGCAGCTGCGCTATCAGGGACCGGCGGACACCCTGTGGCGGTTGACCGGGGTCGAGCTGTTCGACCTGTCGGGCCCGGTCGCGATCGGCGCGGATCTGGGCGGCAGCCTGGTCGCTCCCGTCATCCGCGGCGCGGTGCAGGCGAACGGCGCGCGGATCGAAAGCGCGACGACAGGCACTGTGCTGTCGGGCGTGCAGGCGAGCGGCCGGTTCGCCGGATCGCAGCTCAACATCGATCGCTTCGCCGCGGATGCCGGCAAGGGCGGCCGCGTGACCGGCACCGGCCGCTTCGATTTCGCGACCGGTCATGGCGTCGGGTTCGACCTTCGGCTGCAGGCGGATCATGCGGTGATGATCGCGCGCGACGACATCGGCGCCACCGTCACCGGGCCGCTGACCTTCGTGTCCGACGGCAAGGGCGGCCGGATCGCCGGCGACGTCGTGCTCAACCGCAGCCGTTATCGCCTGGGCAAGGCGAGCGCCGCCGCCGCGCTGCCGCAGCTCAACGTGCGCGAGATCAACCTGCCCTTTGGCGGCGACGAGGACGAGGCGCCGTCCGTCCCCTGGACGATGGCGGTCAAGGCGCATGCGCCCAACAGCCTGATGGTCAGCGGCCTTGGCCTGTCGAGCGAATGGTCCGCGGACCTGACGCTCGGCGGCCAGCCCAACAATCCCGCGATCCAGGGGCAGGCGACGCTGATCCGCGGCGATTACGAATTTGCCGGGCGCGAATTCAACCTGCAGCGCGGCATCATCCGTTTCGGCGGCGAGGTTCCCGCCAATCCCGCGCTCGACATCGCGGCGGACGCGAACACCACGGGGCTGAACGCGTCCATCCGCGTGACGGGCACCGCGCTGAAGCCGGAGATCGGCTTTACCAGCACGCCTGCGCTGCCGCAGGACGAGCTGTTGTCGCGCCTGCTGTTCGGCACGTCGATCACCAATCTGTCCGCGCCGGAGGCGTTGCAACTCGCCGCCGCGGTCGCGGCGCTGCAGAACGGCGGCAACGGCCTCAACCCGATCAACGCGGTGCGGCGTGCGGCGGGGCTCGACCGGCTGCGCATCCTGCCCGCCGATCGCCAGACGGGGCAGGGTACCTCGATCGCCGCGGGCAAATACGTGACGCGGCGCTTCTATGCGGAAATCGTCACCGACGGGCAGGGCTATTCCGCGACGCAGGTCGAGTTCCAGGTGACGCGCTGGCTGTCGCTACTGTCCAGCATCTCGACGCTCGGCCGCCAGAGCGTTAACGTCCGGGTGTCGAAGGATTATTGATCGAGGCCGGCGACGAGGATGCGCAGCGCCGCCTCGTGCGCGGGCGTATCGGCCATCTCGCGCCCGTCGAGCTCGAGCGTGGCGAGCCCATGGACCAGTCCCCAACAGGCGAGCGCCGCCGCTTCCGGTGCATGCGTAGCGATCCCCGCGACGCGCCGGGACAGGACCGTATAGCCGCTGGCCTTGCACGCCGTGTCGATCGTCGCCTCCGCCGGTCCGGCGAACATGAGGCGGAACAGCGCGGGCCGGCTCCGCGCGAACGCGATATAGGCAAGGCCCTGCGCGACGAGCGCCTCGCGCGGAGGCTCGGCGACATCGGCTTCCATCAGTCGCTCGCGCAGCAGCGCAAAGCCGCGTTCCGCCACCGCGCCGAGCAGCGCCGCCTTGTCCGGAAAGTGACGATAGGGCGCCATCGCCGAGACGCCGGCCGCACGCGCCACCGCGCGCAGGCTGACGTCACCGACGCCATGCTCGAGCAGATCGAGCGCAGCCTCGACCAGGGTCGCGCGCAGGCCGCCATCCGTAACAGACATGTTTACACCGTAAGCAAGGCAGGGTAGATTACGGTGTAAACATGATGGAGATGTGCAGTGCAAGTGCAACGGACGACCGTCGATCTCGCCGCCTATCCGGACATGATGGTGGTGATGCTCGGCTTTCGCCTGCGCGGCTGGCGCGCGATTCCTGCCATGATGGCGATCGGGAAGGGACTGGGCGACATCGCCCGGCGGCGCCCTGACGGCCTGCTCCATCACGAAGGATTCCTGTTCGGCTGGAACCATGTGGGCATCCGCCAATATTGGCGCGACCCGGCGGCGCTCGCGACCTTTACGCGCAGCGAGCCCCACAGCGGCTGGTGGCGCAATTTCCTGCGCGATCCCCGGCAGGCCGGTTTCTGGCACGAGGCCTATAGCATGCGCGGCGGCATGGAGGCGATCTACGTCAACATGCCCGGCGCGCCAGTCGGTATGACGGCCTTCGCGCCCGCACGCGACGCAGCCGGCGCGTTCATGACCGCCGCCGGACGGATGGCGGCGGCCCGGGGGTGAGGCATCAGTCCGGCAAGCCGGTGATCGTCTTCACCTCCATGAAGTCGACGATCCCGTATTTGCCGCCTTCGCGTCCGTTGCCCGACTGTTTGTAGCCGCCGAACGGCGCGCCGGGTGCGGGCGACCAGCCGTTGATCGTGACGAGACCGGCACGCAGCCGCGGTGCGACCCTGGCTGCCGCCGCGGGATCGCCGGAAATCGCGGCGGATAGCCCGTATTCGGTGTCGTTTGCCAGCCGCACGCCCTCGTCGAGGTCGCCATAGCGTGTGATCGTCGCCACCGGGCCGAACGTCTCCTCCCGCGCGATGCGCATGTCGGGCGTCACGTCTGCGAACAGGGTCGGGCGTACGTAGAAGCCCGCGTTGCGGCCGTCGGGCCGGCCGGTGCCGCCGGTGACCAGCGTCGCGCCCTCGTCGATCGCCGACTGGATCAGGCCCTGGATCTTGTCGAACTGGGCCTTGTTGACGACCGGTCCGATGTGCGCGCCGACCTCCGCCGGGTCGCCGACGCCGACTCCTTCGAAGATCGCCCTTGCGACCGCCGTCGCCTCCGCCACCTGGCTGTCATGGACGAGCAGCCGCGTCGGTGCGATGCAGCTTTGTCCCGAATTGGCGATCACCCCCTGCAACGTCGGAGGCAGCGTCGCGGCAAGGTCCGCGCCCTCCAGCACCAGGTTCGGCGCCTTGCCACCCAGTTCCTGATGGACGCGCTTGACCGTCGCGGCGGCAGCCTGCGCCACCGCGATCCCCGCGCGCGTCGATCCGGTGAAGCTGACCATATCGACCTGCGCATGCGCCGACAGCGCCGCGCCCACCCCGGGTCCGTCGCCGTTGACCAGGTTGAAGACGCCCGCCGGCACGCCAGCATCGTGCAGGATGTCGGCAAGGATCATCGCACACCGCGGCGCTTCCTCCGACGGTTTCAGCACCATCGTGTTGCCCGCGGCGATCGCGGGCGCGATCTTCGCGCAGATCTGGTTGAGCGGCCAGTTCCACGGCGTGATCATCGCCACGACGCCCAGCGGCTCATGGACGACGCGCGCCTTGCCGATTCGCTCCTCGAACGTGAACTCGCGCAGCGCCCGGGCGGTGGCGAGGAAATGGCCGATTCCCGCGGGCACCTGCGCGGCCTGCGCGAAGGCGATCGGTGCACCCATTTCCTCGCTGATCGCCTTGGCGAGATCGGCGGCGCGCGCCTTCATGCCGTCCGCGAT
This sequence comes from Sphingomonas sp. FARSPH, assembly GCF_003355005.1. Classification (NCBI taxonomy): domain Bacteria; kingdom Pseudomonadati; phylum Pseudomonadota; class Alphaproteobacteria; order Sphingomonadales; family Sphingomonadaceae; genus Sphingomonas; species Sphingomonas sp. FARSPH. The sequence goes on from NZ_CP029985.1 coordinate 2,563,632, forward strand.
CCGGTCGAGCAGCGCCGCGCGCTCATCGACGCTGGTCTGCGCGAAGGCGTCGAACGCGCGCCGGGCGGCGGCGACCGCGCGGTCGACGTCCGCCGCGCTGCCCAGCGTGATCTCGGTCACCGGCTGCTCGGTCGCGGGGTCGGTCACCGCATGGGTGCGGCCGCCGTCGCTGTCGACCCAGGCGCCGTCGATGAAATGCTGAAGCTGGCGATGCACGGCGTCTCTCCTTGATCCGGTTTTGCCGCCAGATTGCCCGCGAAGCCCGGCGCGTTGCAACCGGAAACCGGCGCAGGCGTTCGCGGCACGCGATCACGAGAGGAAGGCCCGCAGCATATGGAACGCGCCGCACGCATCACCCGCACCGGCGGGCCCGACGTGATCGAATGGGTCGACGTCGACCTGCCGCCGCCTGCCGCGGGCGAAGTGCGGATGCGCAACCGCGCGGTCGGCCTCAATTACATCGACACCTACCACCGCAGCGGCGTCTATCCGATCGACCTGCCGTCGGGCCTCGGCAGCGAGGCTTCGGGCGTGGTCGAGGCGGTGGGCGAGGGCGTTCAGGGGTTCGCGGTCGGCGACCGTGTCGCGACCTTCGGCCCCGCCCGCGGCGCTTATGCGACAGCGCGCAACCTGCCCGTCGCGCAGCTGGTCCACCTGCCCGACGAGGTCGAGGACTGCACCGCCGCCGCGCTGATGCTCAAGGGCTGCACCGTCGAATGCCTCGTCGAACGCTGCGCAAAGGTGCAGGCGGGGCAGGCCGTTCTCGTCTGGGCGGCCGCAGGCGGCGTCGGCCAGTTGCTCACCGGCTGGCTGAGGGCGATCGGCGCGAAGGTGATCGGCGTCGCCGGATCGCCCGAAAAGATGGAGCATGCCCGCGCGGCGGGCGCGGAGCACGTCATCGACCACATGCAGGAGGATGTCGCCGACCGCGTCCATGCGCTGACCGATGGCACGGGCGTCGCGGTCGTGTTCGACGGCGTCGGCATGGCGAGCTGGAACGCGTCGCTTGCCGCGGCGGCGCGGCGCGGGCTGATCGTCAGTTACGGCAATGCCGGCGGCGCGGTCACCGGCGTGCACCTGGCGACGTTGGCGGCAAAGGGGTCGTTGTTCGTCACGCGGCCGACCTTGTTCGATTATTATGTTACGCCTGAGGAACGGCAGCACGGCGTCGGCCGCGTCTTCGCGATGCTGCGATCCGGCGCGATCCGGCCGCAGATCGGCCAGACATTTCCGCTCGAACGCGCCGCCGATGCGCATCGTGCGCTGGAAGCCGGCGAGACGCGGGGCAGCACCGTCCTGCTACCGTGACGGAGCCTTGCCGGTGCGCTTGTGGCGGGTGATGGGATCATGCTGGTCATTATTGTTGCGCGGCCGTCTTGATCCCGTCCGGGCGAAGCGGGCATGGAGGGAACCGGAGTTCCTGATCGATGTCGCAAAGCCCCGTTTTCTACGACGCCAGCGGCCGGCGCAAGCGTCGCTTCACGTTCGCGATCATCGCGTTCGTGCTGCTGGTCGTGCTGGCGGTGGCGGTGTTCGTGACCTCGATCGGGGCGGTGCCGACCGCCCCGTTGCTGCCCGTGCAGGCCGAACGGGCGACGCTGCGCAAGCTGCCGCCGCCGCACGGCCTGCTCAGGCGTACCGAACGCAGCGTCGATTACTGGGCGCGGCGGCTGTTTGGCCAGACCGGGGGCAAGACGCCCGGCAACGATAACCCATCGCTCGCGATCGGCTTCTACACGCCCTGGGACCAGTCGAGCACCGCCAGCCTGTCGCGCCATATCGACCAGCTCGACTGGGTGATCCCGGGCTGGATTTCGATCACCGGAACCGATCATCACATCACCGTCTTCCGCGATACGGCGGGGCGGGAAGTGATCAACCGCGCCGCCCGCCGTCCGATCGTGACGCCGATGGTGCAGAACGTGCTGAACGGTCAGTGGGACGGGCCGGGCATCGCCGCGATGCTCGCCGACCCCCGGGCGCGGGGCGCATTCCTCGACAAACTGGTGCCGTGGCTGGCGCAGAACAACACGCGCGGCGTCTTCTTCGACTTCGAGGAATTGCCGCCCTCCGCGCACGCCAACTATCGCGCGTTCCTGGCGGAGACGCAGCGTCGCTTCGCCCCGCGCGGCTGGACGGTGTCGATCGCCGCGCAGCTCGGCAATCCCGACTGGGATCTCGCCGCTTATGCGAAGGTCACCGACAAGATCTTCCTGATGGCCTATGACGAGCACGAGACGAGCGGACCGCCGGGCCCGATCGCGTCGCAGCAGTGGTTCGCGCGCATCGTCGCCGATTCGGTGCGCGGCGTGCCCAAGTCGAAGCTCGTCGTCGCCTTCGCCTCCTACGCCTACGATTGGCACGACGGCGGCGGCGATGCGCTCGACGTCGAGGAAGCGTGGCAGGACGCGTCCGACAGCGGTACGAAGCCCGCCTACGACCGGGCGAGCGGCAACACCAGCTTCGCCTATATGGAAGGCAGCAGCCGCCATATCGTGTGGCTCGCCGACGCCGCCTCCGCCTACAACCAGTTGCTGCTGCTTCAGCGTGCCGGCGTGCGCAGCGTCGCGCTGTGGCGGCTGGGCTCGGAAGACCCCGGCGTGTGGTCGATCTTCGGTCGCGAGCATCGCCAATTACCGCCGCCGTCCGCGATCGACGCGGTGCCCGCGGGCACCAACGTCGATATCGAGGGCAATGGCGAAATCCTGAAGATCACCGCCGAACCCGTCACCGGCACCCGCCGCGCGGTCGCCGGGCCGGACGGGCGGATCGCCGACGTCGTCTTCGATCGCATGCCTTCGCCTTATGTGGTCGAACGCACCGGCTATCGCCCTGGCCTGCTCGCGCTGACCTTCGACGACGGGCCGGACCCGACCTGGACGCCGCGCATCCTCGACGTGCTGAAGCGCGAACATGCGCCCGGCACCTTCTTCATGGTAGGCGAGAATGCGCTGACGCAAAGGTCGCTGCTGCTGCGCATGATCGCCGAGGGGCATGAGATCGGCAGCCACACCTACACCCATCCCAATCTCGCGACGGTCGGCCCGGCGCAGGTTCGTTTCGAGCTCAACGCCAACCAGCGCTTGTTCCAGGCGTTCACCGGCCGATCGCTGCGGCTGTTCCGCGCACCCTATTTCGGCGATGCCGAGCCGAGCACCGCGGACGAGATCGCGCCGGCGCTGATGGCGCAGCGGCGCGGCTATATCTCCGTCGGCCTCCACGTCGACCCCGACGACTGGAAGCGGCCGGGGACGCAGGCGATCATCGACCGGACGATCGACAAGATCGTCAACGGACCAAAGGTCTGCGACGACGAATCCGACGCCAATTGCAGCCGCAACATCATCCTGCTGCACGATGCCGGCGGCAACCGGCAGGAGACGGTGGAGGCGCTGCCCGTCATCATCGAGCGGCTGCGCGCGATGGGCTATCACTTCGTGCCGGTGTCGACGCTCGCGGGCCTGTCGCGCAACCAATCGATGCCGCCGATCTCGGCGAGCGACCAGCTGGCGGCGCGCGCCGACCTGGCGCTGTTCTCGACGCTCGGCGGCCTCGTCATAGCGCTACGCTGGCTGTTCGGCATCGCCATCACCGTCGGCATCCTGCGCGCGGTGACGCTGTCCGCGCTCGCGCTGATCCAGGCGCGGCGCGAGGGGCGTGAGGTCTTCCCGCCGATCGATGCCGGCCGCTTCGTGACCGTGATGATCCCCGCGTACAACGAAGAACGCGTGATCGAGCGCGCCGTGCGTGGCGTCCTTGCCTCGACCGATGTCGAGATCGAGGTGATCGTGATCGACGACGGGTCGAAGGACGCGACCAGTGCGGTCGTCGAGCGCGCCTTCGCCGACGATCCGCGCGTCCGCCTGCTGACGCTGGAGAATGGCGGCAAGGCGCGCGCGCTCAACCACGGGCTGGAGCTTGCGCGCGGCGAGATCGTCATCGCGCTCGATGCCGATACGCAGTTCGAACCGACGACGATCGCGCGTCTCGCGCGCTGGTTCGGCGACCCGGAACTCGGCGCGGTCGCGGGCAATGCGAAGGTCGGCAATCGCGTCAACCTCGTCACCAAGTGGCAGGCGCTCGAATATATCACCGCGCAGAATCTCGAACGGCGCGCGCTCGCCCGGCTCGATGCGATCACCGTCGTGCCCGGCGCGGTCGGCGCGTGGCGGCTGGACGCGATCCGCAGCGTCGGCGGCTATCCCGACGACACGCTCGCGGAGGATCAGGATCTGACGATCGCGATTCAGCGCGCCGGCTGGAAGGTGCGCTACGACCAATATGCCGTCGCCTGGACGGAGGCGCCCGAAAGCTTCCGCGCGCTCGCCAAGCAGCGCTTTCGCTGGGCGTTCGGCACGCTGCAATGCCTGTGGAAGCACAGCGGCGCGATCGGCCGCTCGCACCCGCGCGGGCTCGGCTGGATCGGCCTGCCGCAGGCGATCGTCTTCCAGGTGCTGCTCGCCGCGATCTCGCCGATCATCGATCTGGCGCTGCTGGTCAGCTTCGTCGTCACCTGGTTCGACGTGCAGGCGCACGGCTGGGCGCAGACCAGCCACGACATCTACACGATGCTCACCTTCTGGGCGATCTTCACCACGATCGACCTGCTCGCGGCGACAATTGCCTTCGCACTCGAACGGCGCGAGCGGTGGAGCCTGCTGTGGTTGCTGATCCCGCAGCGCGTCGGGTATCGCCAGATCATGTATTACGTCGTGCTGAAGGCGATCGCCCAGGCGCTGCGCGGCCCGATGGTCGGCTGGGGCAAGTTGCAACGGACCGGGCGGGTGCAGGCGACGCGGTGACAGGAGCGCCGCAGCGCGCATCAAACGGAAAGGTGTTGCCCCCTTTGGCGCAATGACGCTACGGGCGCGCTTCGCTTACGGAAGGTTGGGTCATGGGGTATCGGGTCGTCGTCGCGGGTGCGACGGGCAATGTCGGGCGCGAGATGGTCAATATCCTCGCCGAACGCGAATTTCCCGTGGACGAGATCGCGGTGCTCGCCTCCTCGCGCAGCCAGGGCGACGTGATCGATTATGGCGAGACGGGCAAGAAGCTTACCGTCAAGAACATCGAGCATTTCGACCCGACCGGCTGGGACATGGCTTTGTTCGCGATCGGCAGCGAGGCGACCAAGGTCTATGCGCCGAAATTCGCCGCCGCCGGCTGCACCGTGATCGACAATTCGTCGCTGTATCGCATGGACCCCGATGTGCCGCTGATCGTGCCGGAGGTGAATGCCGCCGCGATCGACGGCTACACCCGGAAAAACATCATCGCCAATCCCAATTGCTCGACTGCGCAGATGGTCGTCGCGCTGAAGCCGCTGCACGATGCCGCGACGATCAAGCGCGTCGTCGTCGCAACCTATCAATCGGTGTCGGGCGCGGGCAAGGTCGGCATGGACGAACTGTTCGAACAGAGTCGCAACATCTTCGTCGGCGACCCCGCCGAACCGAAGAAGTTCACCAAGCAGATCGCCTTCAACGTCATCCCGCACATCGACAGCTTCCTCGATGACGGTTCGACGAAGGAAGAGTGGAAGATGGTGGTCGAGACCAAGAAGATCCTCGATCCCAAGATCAAGGTCACCGCGACCTGCGTGCGCGTGCCCGTGTTCGTCGGCCATTCGGAAGCGATCAACATCGAGTTCGCCGAAGAGATCAGCGCCGAACAGGCGAAGAATATCCTGCGCGAGGCGCCGGGCATCATGCTGATCGACAAGCATGAGGACGGCGGATACGTGACGCCGATCGAAAGCGCAGGGGACGACGCCACCTTCGTCAGCCGCGTGCGCGAGGACCCGACCGTCGAGAACGGCCTGTCCTTGTGGTGCGTCAGCGACAATCTGCGCAAAGGCGCCGCGCTCAACGCGGTGCAGATCGCCGAGCTGCTCGGCCGCCGTCACCTCAAGAAGGGCGACAGCGCGCTGATCGGTGCGGACGAGGCGGCGGACGACGAGGCATGATCGCCGGCGGCTGCCGCTGCGGCGCGGTCCGGTACACGATCGCCGGCGACGATCTGCCGCTGAGTTACGCCTGCCATTGCCACGTCTGCCAGCGGTGGACGGGCAGCGCGTTCAGCCAGAGCGTGATCGTGGCGGAGGGGACGCTGACGGTCGACGGCCCGCTCGTCGTCTACGATCAGGTGACCGAGGATCGCGTCTCGACGCAGCGCGTCTGCGCCACCTGCCATGCGCGGATCTACAACACCAATACGCGGCGCCCGGGCTTTGCGGTGGTGCGCGCGGGCACGCTCGACCGGTCGGAAGAACTCGCCTGCGTCGCGCATATCTTCACCGCCTATCGCCAGCGGTGGGTCGCCATACCCGAAGGCGTACCGAACTGGCCCGAAGCCCCGGACTTCGAGGTGTTCGGCCGAGTGCTCGCCGGGCAGACGGCGCTGCGCTGACGCGTTAGGGCGGTGGGATCATCCTCCGACACGGGACGCCGCACGTGACCACGAACGCAATCGAACCCCAGACCTTCGCCAGCTTCGACGGCACCCGCATCGCCTGGCGCGAGATGGGCGAGGGGCGGCCGGTCGTTCTGATCCACGGCTATTTCTCGAATGCGGAGGTCAACTGGATCAAATACGGCCATGCCGCGCGCATCGCCGACCGCGGGTTTCGCGTCATCATGCCCGACCTTCGCGGCCATGGCGCGAGCGACCGGCCGCACGATCCGGCGGCCTATCCGCCCGATGCCTTAATGCGTGACGGGCTGGCGCTGGTCGCGCATCTCGGCCTGACCGACTACGATCTCGGCGGCTATTCGTTGGGCGGGCGCACGACGATGCGGATGCTCGCCAACGGCGCGACGCCGCGCCGGGCGGTGATCGCCGGGATGGGGCTGGACGGTATCGTCCAGACGGCGGGGCGCGGCGGCTACTTCCGACACGTCCTGACCAACCTCGGCAGCTTCGCGCGCGGGACGCCCGAATGGCTGACGGAGGCGTTCCTGAAGACGACTGGTGGCGACCCGGTCGCGCTGCTCGGCGTGCTGGAGACGTTCGTCGACACGCCGATCGACACGGTCCGCGCGATCGCTGTGCCGACCGCGATCGTCACCGGCATCGACGACGACGACAATGGGTCGGGCGCTGCGCTGGCGGCGGCGATGCCGCATGCGACCTTCCACGAAATCCCGGGCAATCACATGAGCGCGGTGACGAAGCCCGAACTGGGCACGGTCATCGCGGACTTTCTCGCGGCTTGACCCGGCGCGGCAAGCGCGGCCATCGTCCGGCAACGAAAATGCCGAAGGGGATGACTATGTTGCGTGCCGCTATCTCGTCCATCGCGCTGGCCGCGGCGCTGAGCGGCGCACCCGCGCGCGCGCAGCAGGCCGCGCCCGCCGTATCGCCCGTCACCCCCGGCGCACAGCCGACCGCGGCGGAGGCCGATGCCTGGGTCGCGGCGGTCGAAAAGGAGGCGGCGGCCATGTCGGTCGACGCCAGCCGTACCGCCTGGGTCAACGCCACCTACATCACCGACGACACCGATGCGCTCGCCGCCCGATCGGGCGCGCAGGTGACGGAAAAGGCGGTGCAATGGGCGAAGGGCGCGGCGCGCTTCAACGGCACGCCCGGCCTGTCGTTCGACACGAAGCGCAAGCTCGATCTGCTCAGGAACGGCGTCGGCCTGCCCGCGCCGACGACGCCGGGCGCGGCGGACGAACTCGCCACGATCACGACGCGGATGTCGTCGCGCTACGGCAAGGGCAAGGGCATGCTCGCCGGCCAGCCGATCAACGGCTCCGACATAGAGGCCGCGATGGGCACGACGCGCGATCCCGCGAAGCTGAAGGAGATGTGGACCAGCTGGCACGACAATGTCGGCGCGCCGCAGCGCCAGGATTATGCGCGGATGACCGCGATCTCCAACGCGGGTGCGAAGGAGCTGGGCTTTGCCGACGTCGGCGCGATGTGGCGCTCGGGCTACGACATGACGCCCGACCAGTTCGCGCAGCTGACCGACAGGATCTGGGCGGAGGTCGAGCCGCTGTACACGTCGCTCCACACCTACGTCCGCTGGAAGCTCAACGCGAAATACGGCGATGCGGTGCAGGCGAAGACGGGGCCGATCCGTGCCGATCTGCTCGGCAACATGTGGGCGCAGGAATGGGGCAATATCTACGACCTCGTCGCGCCGCCGGGGGCGGGCGACCTGGGCTATGACACCGGCGAACTGCTCAAGGCGAAGGGCTATGACCCGACGCGGATGGTGAAGCAGGGCGAGGCTTTCTATTCGTCGCTCGGTTTCGCGCCTTTGCCCGAGACGTTCTGGCAGCGCTCGCAGATCGTCAAGCCGCGCGACCGCGACGTCATCTGCCATGCCAGCGCGTGGGACATCGACAATCTCGACGATATCCGCATCAAGATGTGCACGAAGGTGAATGCCGACGACTTCGTGACGATCCATCACGAACTCGGCCACAATTACTATCAGCGCGCGTACAAGAACCAGCCGTTCCTGTACAAGGGCGGTGCCAACGACGGCTTCCACGAGGCGATCGGCGACACCGTCGCCTTGTCGATCACGCCCGATTATCTGGTTAAGATCGGCCTGCTTCAGCCGGCGCAGGTGCCGAGCGCCGACAAGGACATCGGCCTGCTGCTGCGCCAGGCGATGGACAAGGTCGCCTTCCTGCCGTTCGGCCTGCTCGTCGACAAATGGCGCTGGGGCGTCTTTTCTGGCCAGATCCCGGAGGGGCAGTATCAGGCGGGCTGGGATGCGCTGCGCCTGAAGTATCAGGGTATCGTGCCCCCCGTCGCGCGCGACGAGAGCCGGTTCGATCCGGGCGCGAAATACCACATCCCCGCGACCGTCCCCTACGCCCGCTACTTCCTCGCCCGCGTGCTGCAATTCCAGTTCTACAAGGCCGCCTGCCGGCAGGCAGGATGGAAGGGGCCGCTGCACCGCTGCTCCTTCTATGGCGACAAGGCGGTTGGCACCAAGCTGAACGCCATGCTCGCGATGGGCCAGTCAAAGCCGTGGCCGGATGCGTTGCAGGCGTTCACCGGCAGCCGCGAGATGTCGGGCAAGGCGATGATCGAATATTTCGCGCCATTGAAACAATGGCTGGATAAGCAGAACCAGGGCAAGCCGAGCGGCTGGTGATCCCGGTGCGGCACGCGGCCGTACCCACCGAGAAGGGAGAGGCACGATGATGCGTTCGACGATGGGTATGGCGTCGGGTATGGCGGCGGCGCTGGCGTTGCTGCCCGGGATGGCGGCGGCGCAGGCCGTGCCCGTTCAGTCGACCGCGCTCCAGCCCGGAGAAACCCTGCTCGAGGTGCAGGCGGAGGGCCAGGCGACCTACCGGCCCGACGCCGCCTTCCTCAGCGTCGGCGTCGTGACCACCGGCACGACCGCACGCGAGGCGACCGACGGCAATGCGGCGAAGATGGCGGCGGTGATCGCGTCGCTGAAGGGCGCGGGCGTCGAGGCGCGCTACATCCGCACGCAGCAGATCAACGTCGAGCCGCGCTTCGCCCGCGTCACCGCCGGCGACTGGCAGGGTCAGGCGCAGATCACCGGCTATGTCGCGCGCAACAGCGTCGCGGTGACGGTGACGCGGCTGGCGAGCGCGGGCGACGTCATCGCGGCGGCGTTCGGCGCGGGGGCCAATTCGGTATCGGGCCCCAATCTGGGGTCGAGCGATCCGACGAAGGGCATGGCCGAGGCGCGCGCCGCCGCGCTCGCCAACGCGAAGGCGGAGGCCGAAGGCTACGCCGCCGGGCTCGGCTTACGCGTCGCGCGCGTGCTGCGGGTTAGCGAGCGCGGCAATTTCGCACGGCCGGTCGAATATGTGATGACCGGGCAACTGCGCGCGCCCGCTCCCCCGCCACCGCCGCCACCACCCATGGCCCCGGTCGAAGGCGGCGAGATGCAGCGGTCGGTGACCGTCTGGATCGATTACGCGCTGGCCCCGCGCTGACGCGGAACGGCGCGCGGACCGGTATGACCGTCCGCCTGGAGGTTCGCGGCTGAAGGCGGCCGATGCAGTGGACGCCGGGTAGCTGCGACCGGCAAGTCCCGGGACACTGCCGGGGCTGGCGCGCGTATTCTAAAGCGGCGGTCGTCGTTTGAGCGCCTCTTCGGTGCGCAGCGCTACTGTGACCGCTACGGGTCCAGACCGTAAGACATCGTGTGGCACGTTGGTCTGCCGCATCCGCGAGAGCACGGTTCGTGTCGATACGAGCCGTTTGGTCGCTACCACCCGACACGAAGCCGAACGCGCCGGCTGCGCTCAATCCGGGATCGTATTCTCGTCGGCGATGCCCGCCTTGAACGACCGCGACGCGTCGCTGCCATCGGGCGTATGCGCGCCTTTTCTGTCGGGCTTGCCCTTCGTGTCGGGGGACGCCGATTTCGGCGTACTGCTGCGCAGGGTTAGCAGCGCCGTCGCGGCGACCGCGCCGGCAGCAGCGGCCAGGCCCGCACCGATCGCCGAAACGCCGATTTTGCTCCGCAGCTTGTCCGCGATTCCCGATGGCGTCGGCGTCGTGGCGCTCTTGCGCGTGGCCGGCGGCGTCGGGCGCTTCGCAGCGCGGGGCTTGGCGGCACGCGGCTTGACCGCGGTTGCAGCCGGCGCCTGCTCAGCCTGCGGCTTGGTCGGCGTCGTACGCGCACGGCGCGGCGTCGAGGTGGCGGCGGCCGGCGCTTCGTCGGTTTTGGCCGCCGCGGAAGCCGCCGCCGATTTGGTGGTGGCGCGGCGACGGGGTTTGCCGTCGCCCGCCGTCGTTGCCGGCGTGCTGCGCGTCGTGCTCGATTTCCGCGGCGCGCGGCGGCGGGGCGTGACGCCGGTTTCGGTCTTTGGCGTGTCGGTATCGTCGGCCATGATGTCCATCCCAGCAGCGCGAACGCTTTTCGGTTCGCTGGCGTAACGCATCACCGGCCGATGGTTTCCAGCGGCCGCGTGCGCCGAGCAGAAAACCGTTTCACCGGAAAGGTTTAGCGGAACGGCGGCTCATCGAAGGCGCGCAGCTTGCGGCTGTGCAGGCGGTCGCCCTCGCGGCGCAGCTGCTCGCACGTCTCGATGCCGATCCGCATGTGCTCGCTGATCGCGCGTTCGTAGAACCGATTGGCCTGGCCCGGCAGCTTGAGTTCGCCGTGCAACGGCTTGTCGGACACGCACAGCAACGTGCCGTAGGGGACGCGGAAGCGATAGCCCTGCGCCGCGATCGTCGCCGATTCCATGTCGATGCCGACCGCGCGGCTGAGCGAGAAGCGCAGCGCGGAGGCGGAATAGCGGAGTTCCCAGTTGCGGTCGTCCGTGGTGACGATCGTGCCCGTGCGCAGGCGACGCTTCAGTTCCTCGCCCGACTGGCCCGAGATGATCTCCGACGCCTTGGCGAGCGCCTGCTGCACCTCGGCGATCGCGGGCACGGGGATTTCGGGCGGCAGCACATCGTCCAGCACATGGTCGTCGCGCAGATAGGCGTGGGCGAGCACGTAATCGCCGATCCGCTGCGACGGGCGCAGGCCGCCGCAATGGCCGATCATTAGCCACGCCTCAGGACGCATCACCGCCAGATGATCGCAGATCGTCTTGGCGTTGGACGGACCGACGCCGATGTTGACGAGCGTGATGCCCGTGCCATCCGCGGCCATCAGGTGATAGGCGGGCATCTGGTGCCGCCGCCACGCGCTGTCGCTGACCAGTTTGTCGATGTCGCTGGGGCTGGTGATGACGATATTGCCCGCGCCCGACAGTGCGGTGAAGCGCGACGGCGCGCCGTCTGCGTCCGGCCCCAGCTGCGACGCGCCCCAGCGGACGAATTCGTCGACGTAGCGGTGGTAATTGGTGAACAGCACGAACCGCTGCGTATGTTCGGCGGGCGTGCCCATGTAATGGCGCAGGCGCGCGAGGCTGAAATCGGTGCGCAGCGCGTCGAACAGCGCGAGCGGGCGCGTCTCGCCGTCCGACATCCACAGGCCGTCGGCGATCTCGTCGCCGATATGCGCGAGCTCGGTCGCGGGGAAATGGCGCGACAATTCGGTCGCGGACACGCTGTCGAGGCTGAGCGCATGGCCAGGATCGAGGACGTAGGGGAAGGGGATTTCCTGCCGCCCGGGCAGCGCCTCGACGGTGACGTCGTAATCCTCGATCAGCAAGGTCAGCTGTTCGGTCAGATAGTCGGCGAACAGCCCCGGCTTGGTGACGCTGATCGTATAGGTGCCGGGCGACACGAGCCGGCCGAACGAGCGCGGCGGCGTCGGCCGGTTGAGGTCGCCGGCATAATGCAGGCGGATGACCGGATAGGCGAAGCTGCCGTCGTGCCGGCTTTCCGGCGAGGGCGGCGTACCGTCGGTGAGATAGGCGGTGAGCGCGGCCTGGAGCCGGTCGACCGATGCGCGATAGAGGCGTTCGAGTTCGGAAACGATCTGGGATGCGGTTGACATCCCGGATGGTTACGCGCGGTCCGTGACGCTGGCAAGACGGGGTATCCTCCCCGCTTGCGGGGAGGGGGACCAGCGAAGCTGGTGGAGGGGGCTCGCCACGGGCGTTGCGCTACGCGGAAAGCCCCCCTCAGCGCCGGCGCGCTGCCACCTGCCCGTGCCGGGAAGATTAGGGCGTCATATCTCGCTGAGCAGATGTTCCGCGCTGCTGACCTTGAACTCGCCGGGCGCCTCGACGTGGAGCTGCTTCACCACGCCGTCCTCGACCAGCATCGCATAGCGGGCCGAGCGCGTGCCCATGCCAAACTTGCTCGCGTCGATCGCCAGGCCCAGCGCCTCGGCGAAGGCGGCGTTCCCGTCCGCCAGCATCGTGATGCCCTCCGCGCCCGCGGTCTTGGCCCAGGCGGCCATGACGAAGGCGTCGTTGACGGATGTGCAGGCGATCTCGTCGACGCCCTTCGCCAGGATCGCGTCCTTCTGTTCGACGAAGCCGGGCAGGTGCTTGGCCGAGCAGGTCGGCGTGAACGCGCCGGGCACCGCGAACAGCGCGACGGTGCGGCCAGCGAAATACTCCTCGGACGAGATCGTGTCGGGGCCGTCCGGCGTCACCTTGACGAGCGGAACGGCGGGAATGGTGTCGCCGACGGAAATGGTCATGACGGGCCTCGCGGTGAGAGACGGAAAGGGAGCGCGACTGGTCGGCGAAAGCGCGACGGATTTCAACGTGGGATTTCGCGGCATCGCGCCTTATGGTGGCGATGATGAACGATCTGGCCTTTCTGACGGGGCAGTTCCTGCTCGCGACGCCCGGGATGATGGACCCGCGGTTCGACCATGCGGTGATTGCGATGTGCGCGCATGACGCCGCGGGTGCGCTCGGCATCGGGATCGGCGCGACGATCGACGACCTCGGCCTGCACGATCTGCTCGACCAGTTCGACATCGCGCACGGCGATGCGCCCGACGTGCCGATCCACTTCGGTGGCCCGGTCGAGCCGCGGCGCGGCTTCGTGCTCCATTCCACCGACTGGGGCGGGCAGGACACGATCGACGTCGCCGGCCGCTGGGCGATGTCGAGCACCGTCGACGTGCTGCGTGCGATCGCGGCAGGGACGGGGCCGTCGCGCTACGTCGTCGCGCTCGGCTATGCGGGCTGGGGCGCGGGACAGCTGGAGGGCGAAATGGCGCAGCCGGGCTGGTTCAACGTGGCGGGCGACGACGCCTTGCTGTTCGACACCGCCGCCGACCGCCGCTGGGCAGGCAGCTTCGCTCGGGCGGGGATCGACCCGCGGCTGCTCGTCGCCGACACGGGCACCGCATGATGCGGCAGGACACTCGGCTCGCGCCCAGCATATAAAGATATCTTTATATTTGATCTCGCGCCGCTCCCGACGTACATGCGCGCGCATCCGGCACGGGGACGAGCCCCGCCGAACAACGCACGCTCAGGAGAATCCTCGTGGCAACCGCGCTCGCTACCGAGACCCACGATTACGTCATCAAGGACATCGGCCTCGCCGATTTCGGCCGCGCCGAAATCAAGATCGCCGAAACCGAAATGCCCGGCCTGATGGCACTGCGCAGCGAATTCGGCGCGGCGCAGCCGCTCAAGGGCGCGCGCATCACCGGCTCGCTGCACATGACGATCCAGACCGCGGTGCTGATCGAGACGCTGACCGCGCTCGGCGCCGACGTCCGCTGGGCGACGTGCAACATCTATTCGACGCAGGACCATGCCGCCGCCGCGATCGCCGCGACCGGCGTGCCCGTGTTCGCGGTGAAGGGCGAGAGCCTGGCCGAATATTGGGACTATGTCGGCGACATCTTCTCGTGGGACCATGAGGTCGAGGGCCAGACCGCCAACATCATCCTCGACGACGGCGGCGACGCGACCATGTTCGCGCTGTGGGGCGCGAAGCTGGAAGCCGGCGCGACCTTCGCCGAGCCGGAGAACGAGGAAGAGGTCGAGTTCCAGCGCTCGGTCAAGGCGTTCATCGCCAGGAAGCCGGGCTATCTGACGCAGACCGTCAAGAACCTGAAGGGCGTCAGCGAAGAGACCACCACCGGCGTGCACCGCCTGTACGAGATCGCGAAGAAGGGCGAGCTTCCCTTCCCGGCGATCAACGTCAACGATTCGGTCACCAAGTCGAAGTTCGACAATCTGTACGGCTGCAAGGAATCGCTGGTCGACGCGATCCGTCGCGCCACCGACGTGATGCTCGCGGGCAAGGTCGCGACCGTCGCCGGCTTCGGCGACGTCGGCAAGGGTTCGGCCCAGTCGCTGCGCAACGGCGGCGCGCGCGTGCTCGTCACCGAGATCGACCCGATCTGCGCATTGCAGGCGGCGATGGAGGGCTTCGAGGTCGTGACGATGGACGAGGCGGTGAAGCGCTCGGACATCTTCGTGACCGCGACCGGCAACGCCGACGTCATCACTGCCGATCACATGAAGGCGATGAAGCCGATGTCGATCGTCTGCAACATCGGCCACTTCGACAGCGAGATCCAGATCGCCGCGCTGTCGAACTACAAGTGGACCGAAGTGAAGCCGGGCACCGACCTCGTCGAATTCCCGGACGGCAAGCAGATCATCGTGCTCGCCAAGGGCCGGCTGGTGAACCTGGGCTGCGCCACCGGCCACCCGTCGTTCGTGATGTCCGCCTCGTTCACCAACCAGACGCTCGCGCAGATCGAGCTGTGGACGAAGGGCGAGAACTACAAGAACGAGGTCTACGTCCTGCCCAAGCACCTCGACGAGAAGGTCGCCGCGCTCCACCTCGAAAAGCTGGGCGTCCAGCTGTCGAAGCTGTCGGAGAAGCAGGCGAGCTACATCGGCGTGCCGGTCGAAGGGCCGTTCAAGCCGGATCACTATCGCTACTGATCGTCCGCACGATCGGTAAGGGAAGGGGCGGTGCCGAAAGGCGCCGCCCTTTTTCGTTTCTTCGATCCTCCCCGCTTCGCGGGGAGGGGGACCGCCAGCCGCAGGCTGGTGGTGGAGGGGCAGCCCTAAACGGCGTCGCGTGTGGCTGCCCCTCCACCACGCCTCTGCGAGGCGCGGTCCCCCTCCCCTGCAAAAGCAGGGGAGGACTGGGTTCGATCATTGCCGCCCTCCGGCAATCCGTTCTACAGCTTGGCGGAAACACGCGGCGCAACCGGGCGCCGCAAGGGGTAGGCGTTGATCCAGCTTTCGGTGATGGCGGCGGTCGTGGCGGGGGCGGTGCTGGCGCTGCTGGTCGCGGGCGGCGGCTATGCGCTCTACCTCGGCTGGCGCTGGCGCGGCGAGGCGAGCGCCGCGGTCGCGCGGGTCCGCGAGTGGGAGGCGCTGCGCCAGGTGTCGCCGGCGATGGCGATGCTGGTCCGCGCTGACGGCCGCGTCGAGATGCCGCCGCGCCTCGTCGACTGGTTCGGCCTGTCGAGCGCACCGCGCTTCCTGCAGGACCTCGGCGGCGACGGCGGCCTGCCCGACGACGAGGCGGCGGCGCTGGCGAACGACGTCAAGGCGGCGCAGCGCGCGGGGCGCGCCTTCGTCCGCGCGCTGCATCCGCAAGGGTCGGGGCGCAGCATCACCGTGCGCGGCGCGCGCGCGCCCGGCGATCTGGGCGCGACCGGCGCGGTCGTGTTGTGGACGCTCGACGCCACCGAGACGCAGGGCGAGATCGCGCGGCTGACCGCGGAGGTCGACGAACTGTCGGCCGCGTTCGATGCGCTGACCGGGCTGATCGAGGCGGCGCCGCTGCCGATGTGGTATCGCACGCCCGATTTCCGGCTGGCGATGGTCAACCGTGCCTATGTCCGCGCGGTCGAGGGGAAGGACGCCGCCGACGTCGTCGGGCGCGAACTGGAGCTGGTCGAGGGATCGGGGCGTGGCGGGCCGAAGGCGGGCGCGCGGCTGGCGCGCGAGGAGGGCCGGCCGCAGGTCGCGACCTTGCCCGCGACGATCGGCGGCGAACGACGTGCCTTTTACGTCCACGACATCCCGCTGCCGACCGGCGGCGTCGCGGGCTACGCGGTCGATATCGAGGATCTGGAACAGTCGCGTGCCGACGCCAAGCGGTTCGCGGAGGCGCAGCGCGCGATGCTCGATCGCCTGTCGGCGGGCGTCGCGCAATTCGGGCCCGATCGCGGCCTCGTCTTCTGCAACCAGCCGTTCCGCCGCATGTTCGCGATGCGTGCCGAATGGCTCGCCGACCGACCGGAGTTCGAACGCGTGCTGGAACGCATGCGCGAGGCGAGCCGCCTGCCCGAGGTGCGCGATTTCCCGACGTGGAAGGCGGAGCGGCGGCAATGGTTCGTGCCGGGCGAGGACGCGGTCGAGGAAAACTGGCACCTGTCGGGCGGCACGCATTTGCGCGTTGTCGCGCAGCCGCTGCCCGACGGTGGCCTGCTGCTGATCTTCGAGGATCGTACCGAACAGGTGCAGCTCGCCAGCGCGCGCGACACGTTGCTGCGCGTGCGCACCGCGACCTTCGACAATCTGTTCGAGGCGCTGGCGGTGTTCGCAGCGGACGGCAAGCTGCAGCTGTGGAACAACCGCATGCGCACCGTCTGGGGGTTCGAGGAGGAGTTCCTCGCCGCCCATCCGCGCGTCGACGCTTTTGCCGAAGCCGCCGCCTCGCGCCTCGCCACGCCAAATCGTGCAGCCTTGATCCCCGAACTCGTCCGCTCCGCCACGGCGGAGCGACAGCAGCGCGGCGGCCGTGTCGCCTTCGCCGACGGCCGCCATTTCGAATTCGCCGCGGTGCCGCTGCCCGATGGCAACGCGCTGCTGACGATGCTCGACATCACCGACAGCCGCCGCGCCGAACAGGCACTGCGCGAACGCGCCAACGCGCTGGAGGCGGCGGACAAGGTCAAGACGCAGTTCGTCGCCAACATGAGCTACGAATTGCGCACGCCGCTCACCTCGATCAGCGGCTTTGCCGAGATGCTGCACGGCGGCTATGCCGGCGCGTTATCGCCGGAGGGTGACCAATATGTCCAGGCGATCCTCGATTCGGTCGAGCGGCTGGGGCTGCTGATCGACGACGTGCTCGACCTGACGCAGGGCGGCGACGAGGCGGAGGTGGCGCGCGTCGACGTCGATCTCGCCGCGGTCGCGCGGCAGGCGGCGGACACGATCCAGCCTGCAGCGAAGCGCCGCAAGCTCGACTTCGCGGTCGAACTGGCCCGATCGACGGGCCGCGTCACCGGCGATCCGAAGCGGCTGAAGGAAGTGATCGAGCATCTGCTGCGCCACGCCGTCGCCGCGACACCGGAGGGCGGCCGCATTCTGCTCCACGCCGACGGCAATGCGACGCGCGCGCGGATCGTCGTGTCCGACGACGGATACGGCATGGATGCGGCGGCGGTCGCGCATGCCTTCGACCGATTCGCGGAGCCGGGCATGCAACCGACCGGCGAACGCGCGCTTGGCCTCGGCCTGCCGCTCGCCAAGCAGTTCGTCGAGGCGCATGGCGGGACGATCGAACTGGTGTCCGAACCGGGGCAGGGGACGCTGGTGACGGTGGAGCTGCCGCGGCGATGAGCGCTTGGCCTATCTTCTCCGTTTGCCCTGAGCTTGTCGAAGGGCTGTTCTTTGCTGCCGAAGGAAGGGCAGGGCTTCGACAAGCTCAGCCCGAACGGCGGAAGGCGTGACGCAGGTCCAGCTACCCGACGCCGCCGCCACCGAGGCCTTCGGCGCGCGTCTCGCCGCGGTGCTCGAGCCCGGCGACGTCATCGCGCTGCACGGCGACCTTGGCATGGGCAAGACCAGCCTCGCGCGCGGGCTGCTCGCCGCGCTCGGCCTGGCGGGCGAAGCGCCCAGCCCCAGCTTCGCGATCGTCCAGCCCTATGCCCCGCCCGAAGTGCGTCTGCCCGTGCTGCATGTCGACCTCTACCGGATCGACGATCCCGCCGAGATCGAGGAGCTGGGCCTCGACGAAGCGCTCTATGATTCTGCGCTGGTCGTCGAATGGCCCGAGCGTGGCGGCGCGCGCTGGCCTGATGCGCTCGTCCTGACCCTCTCGCCGGCACCGGATGGCGGACGAATCTTGACAGCGGACGTGCCCACGTCATGGAAGCGGCGATGGCCGATATGACCCCGCCGGGCGCCGCGCCCGCCTTCCTCGAACGGCACGGCTGGGCGGGCGAGATCGTCCCGCTCGCCGGCGACGCCTCGTTCCGCCGCTATTTCCGCATCCATGCCGGCGACCGGCGCGCGATCCTGATGGACGCGCCGCCCCCGCATGAGGATCCGCGCCCGTTCCTGTCGGTCGCGGCGTGGCTCGGCGAGCATGGCTTTGCGGCACCGGCGATCCACGCCGTCGATCTCGACCAGGGGTTCGTCCTGCTCGAGGATTTCGGCGACGATCGCCTGCGCGAGGCCGCGGATGCCAACAGCGAGGCGGCGGTGCCGCTCTACGAAGCGGCGATCGATCTGCTCGTCGCGCTCGCGCAGCATCCCGCCGCGGGGCTTGAGCCCTACGACCGCGTGGTGCTGCACCGCGAGGCGGCGCTGTTCGTCGAATGGTATTGCCCCGCGGTCGGCCTGAACGTCGATGTCGACGGCTATCGCGCGGCGTGGGACTCGGTGTTCGACCATGCGCTCGCTGACCAACCCGTCACGGTGTTGCGTGACTATCATGCCGAAAACCTGATGCTGGTCGGGCCCGACCGCGCGCTCGGCCTGCTCGATTTCCAGGACGCGCTCGCCGGCCACCCCGCCTACGACCTCGTCTCGCTGCTCCAGGATGCGCGCCGCGACGTCGAACCCTCGCTCGAGGAGGCGATGCTCGCCCGCTATCGCGCCGCGACGGGGGCGGGGGATGCGTTCATGAACGCCTATCACGTGCTCGGCGCGCAGCGGAATGCGAAGGTGATCGGCATCTTCACCCGGTTGTGGAAACGCGACGGCAAGCCGCGCTATCCGACGCTCTGCCCGCGCGTCTGGGCCTATCTGGAACGCGATCTGTCGCAGCCGGTGCTGGCGCCCGTCGCCGCCTGGTTCGACGCCAACGTCCCGCCCGAAAAGCGCGGCGATCCCTTGGTGCTCGCCGCATGACGCGCCTTCGCTCGCTGCGCCCCGATCCCGGCGGCCGCGTGCCGGAAACGGCGATGGTGATGGCGGCCGGCCTCGGCAAGCGCATGCGCCCGCTCACCGCGACGCGGCCCAAGCCCTTGGTGGAAGTGGCGGGCAAGCCGTTGATCGACCATGTCTTCGATCGCCTGCGCGCGGCGGGCGTGCGGCGTGCGGTGGTCAACGTCCACTACCTCGCCGACGTGCTTGAGGCGCATCTCGTCAACCGCTTCCCGGATATCGAGATCATCATCTCCGACGAACGCGCGCAGCTGATGGAGACGGGCGGCGGGCTGGTGCAGGCGCGCCACCTGCTGGGCGATGCGCCCGTCCTGGTCGTCAACAGCGACAATCTCTGGCTCGACGGGCCCGTCGACGCGCTGAAGCTGCTCGCGGCGCGATGGGACGGCGACGCGATGGATGCGTTGCTGCAGGTCGTGCCCTATGCGCGCGCCAACAACCACAAGGGGCAGGGCGATTTCCGCCTCGCCGCCGATGGGCGGATCACCGGCCGCCGGCGCGAGGGCGGCACCGCGCCCTTCGTGTATACGGGCGTCCAAATCCTCCACCCGCGGATCATCGCCGACTGGCCGGAGGGGCCGTTTTCCACCAACCTGTTCTGGAACCGCGCGATCGAGGCGGGCCGCGCCTTCGGCCAGGTGCACCAGGGCCTGTGGTTCGACGTCGGCACGCCGCAGGCGATCCCGAAGACGGAAGCGCTGATCGCCGATGGCTGAGCGCCGCCGGCCGCAGCTGTTCACCATCCCCTCGCACAAGGCGTTCGCCGATACGCTCGTCGCGGGATTGCTGCGCCGCGCGGGCGACGATCCGATGGCGCTCGCCCGCGGGCTGGTGCTGCTTCCCAACAACCGCGCCGTCGTCGCGGTCACCAACGCATTCGTGCGCGCGAGCGGCGGCGGCCTGTTGCTGCCG
The DNA here is from genome assembly GCF_003355005.1 of Sphingomonas sp. FARSPH. Taxonomy (NCBI): domain Bacteria; kingdom Pseudomonadati; phylum Pseudomonadota; class Alphaproteobacteria; order Sphingomonadales; family Sphingomonadaceae; genus Sphingomonas; species Sphingomonas sp. FARSPH. Next base: position 2,584,022 of record NZ_CP029985.1, read on the forward strand.
CGCCTCGTGCCGCTCGGCAGCCCGGACCTCGGCGAGGCGGTCGGCGCCGCGCTCGATCCCGCCGACGATGCCGCTCCGCCGCAGCCCGCGGTGCCGGCGATGCGGCGCCGGATGATTCTTGCGCGATTGGTGCAGGAGGAACGCGCACGCGCCGGCCAGCCCGTCGATGCGGCGGAGGCGGTGCGGCTGGCAGGCGACCTGTGCCACACGCTCGACCAGCTGCTTGTCGAAGAGGTGCCGCCGGAGCGTTTGCGCGACATCGATCTCGCGCCCGAGCTCAGCGAGCATTGGCAGCGCGCGCTGTCGACCTTCGCGATCGTCCTCGAACGCTGGCCCGCCGAGCTGGCGCAGGCCGGCATGATCGACGCGGCGACGCGGCGGCGGATGCTGCTCGACCGGTTGGAGGCGCGCTGGCGCGCCGCGCCGCCCGCGGGCTTCGTCTGCGCGGCGGGCATCACCGACCCCGCCCCCGCGGTCGCGCGGCTGCTGCGCTGCGTCGCCGACGCGCCCGCCGGCATGACCGTGTTCGCCGGGCTCGACCTCGCCATGCCCGACGCGGAATGGGACGCGCTCGGGCCGCACGCTCCCGACCCCGTCACCGGCATCGCGCGCCGGTCGATCGAGACGCACCCGCAATTCCACATGAAGCAGCTGATGGACCGGATGGGCGTCGGCCGCGCGGAATTTTCGACCTGGCCCGGCACCGCGGGTCCCGATGCAGGCGCGATCCGCGGGCGCGCTGTCGCCAATGCGCTCGCGCCCGCAATCTTCACCGGCAAATGGACCGCGCTGAAGGCCGAGGAGCGGCGCCTGACCGGCGTCTCCGCCGCCGAATTCGCGACCCCGGCGGAAGAGGCGCAGGGGATCGCGCTCGCGCTGCGTGACGCCTTGGAGGAGGAAGGGCGCACCGCCGCGCTCGTCACTCCGGATCGCGCGCTCGCGCGGCGGGTCGCGGCGCATCTCGAACGCTGGGGCATCACCGCGAACGATTCCGCCGGCCGTCCGCTCTCGCTTTACGCGTCGGGCACGTTGCTGCTCGCGCTGGCGGAGGCGGCGGCGCAACGCTTCGCGCCGCTCGCGTTGCTCGCCCTGCTCAAGCATCCCTTGGTGCGCACCGGCGAAGCGCGGCTGGCGTGGCTCGATGGCGTCCGCCGGCTCGACCGGAGCTTGCGCGGCCCGCGGCCCGCGCCCGGGCTCGACGGCATCGCCGCGCATCTGGAGCGCCACGGCCGCAAGCGCGCGCTGGCATGGTGGCAGGAGGCGGCCGACCTGCTCCGCCCGATCGAAAGCGTGTTTGACGACGGCGCGCAGCCGCTGGCCGCCATGCTTGCCTGCCTGCGCGAGACGGCGCAGAGCCTTTGCGGCGACGATCTGTGGGCGGGGCTTCCCGGCCGCGCCGCCGCGCAGTTCATGGACGATCTGGAGGCGGATGCCGCCGCCGGGCCGCCGCGCATCGACCCCGCCGGTCTCGCGCCGCTGCTGCGCGGATTGCTCGACGAGGTCGCGGTGCGTCTGCCCAGCGGGCGCAACCATCCGCGCATCGCGATCTACGGCCTGCTCGAGGCGCGGTTGCAGACCGCGGACCTGATGGTGCTGGGAGGCCTCAACGAAGGCGTCTGGCCGGGTCGCCCGTCGCCCGATCCGTGGCTTGCACCGCGCATCCGCGCCGCGCTCGGGCTGCCCGGTCTCGAATTCGCGGTCGGTGTCGCCGCGCACGAATTCGGCCAGGCGCTCGGCGCACCGACCGCGCTCGTCACCCGCGCGCGCCGCGACGCCGCCGGGCCGACGCTGGCGTCGCGATTGTGGCTGCGGCTGCAGGCGATGGCGGGCGACCGCTTCACCCGCGCGCGCGATCTGGAACGCTGGGTCCATGCGCTCGACGCGCCGGGCGAGCATCATCCCGCCGATCGCCCCGCACCCGTACCGCCCCCCACGCTCCGTCCCAAGGCGATTTCCGTCACCGAGATCGACCGGCTGAAGGCGGATCCTTATGCCTTCTACGCGCGCCGTGTGCTCGCGCTGATGCCGCTCGACCCGGTCGATGCCGATCCGACCGCGGCGTGGCGGGGCACGGAGGTGCACCGCATCCTCGAGGAATGGTGGCGGCAGGACGGTTGCGCGCCCGCAACGCTGATCGCGCGGGCAGAGGCGATGCTCGCCGACGAGCGGACGCACCCGATGATGCGCGCGCTTTGGCGGCCGCGGCTGATGGAGGCGATCGACTGGATCGCCGGGCAGGTCGCGGCGCAGGCCGCCGAGGGGCGCATCGTCGCCAGCGCAGAAGGATCGGGCAGGATCGAGATCGCCGGCGTCACGCTGACCGGCCGCTACGACCGGATCGACCGCCTCGCGGACGGCGGCCTCGCCATCGTGGATTACAAGACCGGCAAGCCGCCGTCTGCCGCCGCGGTGCGCGCGGGCTACAGCCTGCAACTCGGGCTGCTCGGCGCGATCGCCGAGCGCGGCGGGTTCGCCGACGTCGCGGGCAAAGCTGCGGCGTTCGAATATTGGTCGCTCGGCAAGAAGCGCGACCAGTTCGGCTATATCGAGACGCCGGTCCATCCCGAGGGCGCGCGCGACCGGATCGCGACGAGCGAGTTCACCGGCATCGCCGTTGCCAATTTCGTGGATGCGGCGGGCAAGTGGCTGACCGGCAGCGAACCGTTCACCGCCAAGCTCGTCCCCGAATATGCCCCTTATGCCGAATACGACCAATTGATGCGCCGGGACGAATGGTATGGCCGCGACTGACACGCTCGCGACGCTGCCCCGGCTGAAGGGCGCGCAGGCGGCGGCCAGCGATCCGCAGGCGCACGTCTGGCTGTCGGCGTCGGCGGGCACGGGCAAGACGCAGGTGCTCGCCGCGCGCGTTTTCCGCCTGCTGCTGCGCGGCGTCGATCCGTCCGCGATCCTGTGCCTGACCTTTACCAAGGCCGGCGCGGCCGAAATGGCGCAGCGGATCAACACGCGCCTCGCCGCCTGGGTCCGGATGGCGCCGACGCAGCTCGCGGCCGACCTCGACGCGCTCGGCGAACGCGCGACGCCAGACCTGCAGGAGCGCGCCCGCACGCTGTTCGCACGCGTGCTCGACGCGCCCGGCGGGGGCCTGCGCATCCAGACGATCCATGGCTTCTGCCAGAGCCTGCTCGCCGCCTTCCCCGTGGAAGCGGCGCTGACCCCCGGTTTCCGCCCGCTGGAGGCGCGCGAGGAGGCGGTGCTGGCGCGCGAAACGCTGGCGGCGCTGCTCGCCGATGCCGAGCGTGACGGGCGGCTCGCCCCGATCGACACGATCGGCGCGCTGTCGCTGCGCATGGGGGAAGGGGGCGCGGAAAGCTTCCTGCTCGCCTGCGCGCGGTCGCTGCCCGCGCTGGAGGCGTTGCCGAGCGGCATCGGTCCGTGGCTGCGCCGCACGCTCGACCTGCCGCAGGGCGATATCGGCGAGGCGCTGGCCTCGGGATGCGACCTGATCGACCCGCACGTGATCGAACGGCTGGCGGCGGCGAACCGCGCCTGGGCGACCGCCACCGGCCTCGGCCATGCCGCGCGCTTCGACGCCTGGCTCGCCGCCTCGCCGGAGGATCGCGCGCTGACGCTCGAGGACCTTGCCGGCACCGTGCTCACCGGCAAGGGCGAGCCGCGCAAGGCGTCGAAGAAGCTCGTCGACGCCGATCCCGACTATGAGGAGCTCGCCGCATACCTCGGCGCACATTGCCTCGACCTCCTCTCGCTGACCAGCCGCGCCGCCTACGCCGACCTGCTCGCCGCGGGGCTGGAGGTCGGCCGCGACTATGCGCGCGCCTATGCCGCGGCGAAGCGGCGGATCGGCGCGGTCGATTTCGACGATCTGATCGCGGTCACCGTCCGCCTGCTCGAACAGCCCGGGATCGGCGACTGGGTCCGCTACAAGCTCGACCAGGGCACCGAACATGTGCTGATCGACGAGGCGCAGGACACCAACCTCAACCAGTGGCGGATCGTCACCGCGCTCGCGTCCGAATTCTTCGTCGGCCGCGGCGTCTTCGCGCCGGCGACGCGGACGCTGTTCACCGTCGGCGACTACAAACAGGCGATCTTCGGTTTTCAGGGCACCGATCCGATCAACTTCCGCTGGGCGGAGGGGCATTTCGCGCAGCGCGCCGCCGCGGTCGCGGGCGACCTCGACTGGCCGGAGCCGGAGCGCGGCCTGCCGTTCAACCAATTGTCGCTGACCCATTCCTTCCGCTCGACGCGCCCCGTGCTCGAATTCGTCGATGCCGCGATCGCAGCGATCGGCGATCCGGGCCTCGGCATCGCCGGCGATCTCGAACGCCACGCCAGCGAGGTCGTCGGGCCGGGCCGCGTCGACCTGTGGCCCCCCGTCGCCGCGGGCGGCAGCGAGGAGGACGAGGAAGCCTGGATCGACGACGCCGTGCGCGAACAGGCGGTGCGCATCGCGCGCGCGGTGCGCGACTGGCTGCGCGGCGGGCTGATGCTGGAGAGCAAGGGCCGCGCGCTGAGGCCCGAGGACGTGATGATCCTCGTCAAGCGGCGCGGCGACCTTGCCTCGCTGATCGTCGCGCGGCTCTATGCGGAAGGGGTGCCGGTCGCGGGCGTCGATCGCCTGCGCCTCAACGCGCCGCTCGCGGTGCAGGACCTGCTCGCCGCGGTCCGCTTCGTGTTGCAGCCGGAGGACGACCTGTCGCTTGCCAGCCTGCTCGTCTCGCCGCTGATCGGCTGGACGCAGGAGGAACTGATGACCGCCGCCCCGCGCGACGCGGGCAGCCTGTGGTCGCGGCTCACCGATACGCAGGCCGACGATCGCGTGGCCCCTTTGCGCGACATGCTCGGCCGCGCCGACATCGATACGCCCTATCAGTTCCTCGAGGCGCTGTTGTCCGGCCCGCTCGATGGCCGGCGCAAGCTGATCCGCCGGCTGGGCGAGGAAGCGCGCGATCCGATCGAGGAATTGCTCAACGCCGCCTTGCTGTTCGAGACGACGTCGACCCCGTCGCTGCAACGCTTCCTCGACTGGTTCGACCGCGGCGATGTCGAGATCGTCCGCGACCCCTCCGCGCCGCTCGATGCGGTGCGCGTTATGACCGCGCATGGCGCCAAGGGTCTGCAGGCGCCGCTCGTCATCCTCGCCGACGCGACCGTCGATCCCACCGCCGCGCCGCGCGCTCTGGTGCGCTGGACGCCGGAAGCCGGCGCGCAACCGCTGCCGATTTTCCGCCCGCGCTCCGCCGAGCGCGGCGGGCCGCTGGACGCAGCGATCGCGGAGATCGAGCGGCGCGAGCTGGAGGAGCATTGGCGGCTGTTCTACGTCGCGGCGACGCGCGCGGAGGAACGGCTGGTCATAGGCGGCGCGCTGGGTCCACGCGCGAAGGGCGTCCCGCCCGCGGCGAGTTGGTACGCCGCCGCATCGCGCGCCTTCGACGCCCTCGGCATCGCGGGGGAGGGCGCGCGCAGTTTCATCGGCACCGAACCGCAGCCGCCGGTCAAGCCGCGACCGCGCGCCAAGGCCTTTGCGGAGGAACCCGCCACCGTCCCCGACTGGGCGCGGCGACCTGCGCCGCAGGAAAGCCGCCCGTCGCGCCCGCTCGCCCCGTCCGCGCTCGGCGAGGACGAGGTCAGCGATCCGCCCCCCGGGCCGGCGATGCGCGCCGCCGCCGAGCGCGGCCGGCTGTACCACGCCCTGTTCGAGCGGCTGCCCGCGGTCGCGCCGCCCGATCGCGTCCGCGCGGCCGACCAGTGGCTGGCAAGCGCCGGCGGCCTCGACGATCCTCGCGCGCGTGCGGACATCGTCGACTGCGTGCTATCGATCCTGGACGATGCGCGCTTCATCGACCTGTTCGGCCCGGCGGCGCTGGCCGAAGCGCCGATCGCCGCGACGCTGGACGACGGCACCGTCGTATCGGGCACCGTCGATCGGCTGCTGGTGACCGCGGACGCGGTGCGCGTCGTCGATTTCAAGACGGGGCGCCGCCCGCCTGCGTCGGCGGACGACATCCCGCCCTATCACCTCGCGCAAATCGGCGCTTATGCCGCCGCGCTCGCCGTGGTGTTTCCGGGGCGGCGGGTGGAGGCGGGACTGCTCTACACTGCTGGGCCGCGCCTGTTCGACCTGACCCCGGCGATCCTCGCCGCGCACAAGCCGGGCTTGCGCCGTCCCCAGCAAAGCTAGGCGTCGGGGCATTGAGCCTGCCCACGCGCCACCCTAGATGGGCTGCAAAGGAGATTTTCCCATGGCTACCAAGACGATCACCGACGCCAGCTTCCAGTCCGACGTGCTCAACGCCGACGGCCCCGTGCTGGTCGACTTCTGGGCGGAATGGTGCGGGCCGTGCAAGATGATCGGGCCGAGCCTCGAGGAACTGTCGGACGAACTCGGCGAAAAGGTGACGATCGCCAAGCTCAACATCGACGACAACCCCGACGCGCCCGGCCGTTATGGCGTGCGCGGTATCCCGACGATGATCCTGTTCAAGGGCGGCGCCCCTGCCGCGACCAAGGTCGGTGCGGAGCCCAAGGGCCGTCTGAAGGCATGGCTCGAAGGCGAGCTGGCCTGACCTAACGAGGGGGGACGCGACGCGCTCCCCCCTTCTCATCTCGCAGGTATAGGCCTTGGGCCAATCGGAGAGGCAGTAATGACAGCCGCCCGCTGACCCACGAGCGGTTCCAAGTGGACCCGTGTCCGTCGGGTCGAAGAAGAGATAAGTGCTACGCCAGCACTGCTGCCGCGCGCTCCCACAAATCCGGCGACGCCGCCGCGATCATGCCGCTGCGACCATCGCCGATCCGATAGTCCGCGCCGTCCAGCCGCCGCGCCACGCCGCCCGCCTCGCGCAGGAACAGACTGCCTGCGGCATGATCCCACGGCAACGTCCGGCGAAACAGCGCGGCATCGTCCGTGCCGAGTACCAGACGCGGATATTGCTCCGCGGCGCAGCGCGGCATCGGCTTGATCTCCCAGGCATCCGCGGCGCGCGCGTCGATGTCGGCCAGTTCCTCCGCCGACAGGAAATAGGTCGCGACCCCCGCGACCGGCCGCGCGCCCTGCGACCCCAGCGCCTGCACGCGTTCGCCGTCGACGAACGCGCCGCCGCCTAAGGTCGCATGAACCAGCCGCCCTTCGACCGGATCGAGGATCCAGCCCGCCTCGACCTCGCCGTCCTTCGCCAGCGCGATCATAATACCGAACGGCGTGCGGCCGTTCGCGTAATTGTTGGTGCCGTCGATCGGATCGACGATCCACACCCGCCCGCGGTCGATCCCCTCGAGGATCGTCGGATCCGCCGCGACCGCTTCCTCGCCGACGACGCGCGCATCGCCGTCGATCGCGAGCAGGCCGGCCGTCAACGCCGCCTCGCTGGCGCGGTCCGCGACGGTGACGAGGTCGTCCGCCGCCTTCTCGATCACTTGGTCGGGCGACAGATTGCGGAAATGCGGCATGACGATCTCTGCGCCGACGCGCCGCATCAGCGCGACGACGGCGTCATGGTGGCGATGGTGCATGTCAGCTCCGATAGTCGGCGTTGATCGAGATGTAACCGTGCGTCAGATCGCACGTCCAAACCGTCGCGCGCCCGTCGCCCAGGCCCAGGTCGACGCCGACCTCGATCTCCTGGCCCTTCAGGTGCGCGGCGACCGGCGCTTCGTCATAGCCCGCGACCGCCAGCCCGCCCTCGGCGACCTGCGTCGCGCCGAAGCGGATCGCCAGCCTGTCGCGCTCGGCCGGCTCGCCCGCCTTGCCCACCGCCATCACGATCCGACCCCAGTTCGCATCCTCGCCCGCGATCGCGGTCTTCACCAGCGGCGAATTGGCGATCGACATCGCGATGCGATGCGCGCTGCGGTCGCTCTCCGCGCCCTCGACGGTGATTTCGATCAATTTCTGTGCGCCCTCGCCGTCGCGCACGACGAGCAGCGCGAGCTGGCGGCACAGATCGGCGAGCGCCGCGGCGAAGGCGTCCGCGCCGTCGCTGTCGGCATCGACCAGCGGCGCATTGCCCGCCTTGCCCGTCGCGAACGCGAGCACCGTGTCGCTGGTCGACGTATCGCCATCGACGGTGATGCACGAGAAGGTACGCGTGTTGGCGGCGGCGAGCGCGCCCTGCAGGAACGCGGGGTCGACCGCCGCATCGGTGAAGATGAAGCCGAGCATCGTCGCCATGTCGGGCGCGATCATCCCCGAACCCTTGATGATCCCGACCAGCGTAACCGTGCGTCCGTCGACCACCGCCGTCGTCGTCGCGCCCTTGGGATAGGTGTCGGTCGTCCCGATCGTCTGCGCCGCCGCCTGCCAGTCGCAGGCTTGCGCGGCGAAGGCCGCGTCGAGCCCCGCTTCCGCCTTGTCGATCGGCAGCGGCACGCCGATCACGCCGGTCGATGCGACAAAGACGTCGGATGGCTGGCAGCCGAGATGCTGCGCGGTCCGCGCCGCGATCGCCTCGACGGCGGTGCGCCCGCGATTGCCGGTGAAGGCGTTGGAATTGCCCGCATTGACCACCAAAGCGCGCGCATGGCCCAGCGTCAGCGCCTTGCGGCACCATTCCACCTCGGGCGAAGGACATTTGCTCTGCGTCAGCACCCCCGCCACCGCCGTGCCCGGATCGAGCGCGACGAAGGTCAGGTCGCACCGGTCCCACGCCTTGTACCGCGCCCGCGCGACATGCGGCACGACGCCGGCGATCGCGGGCAGGGCGGGGAAGGCGGCGGGGGCTAGCGGGGAGCGGGCGTGATCTGTCATGATGCCGCTATAGGGAGTGTTGGTCGTGCGATCCACGACGGGATGACGACGGTGGGGACGACATGATGATCACTATAAGTGTGGCGATGATGATTGCGACGACGGCGGGGCAAAGTGAACCGCCCAAGGTCACCCCGATCGAAGCGATTTCCGATAAGGCTTTAGCGGCAGGTGACGAACCTGTCCGGGCACTCGGGGATCAGGGCGCTTGGTTTCCGCTATCGGCCTATCCGCCCGAAGCCCGGCGGCGAAATGAACAGGGGCGTGTTTCCGTCATGCTGACTATCGACCCGAAGGGACGGCCTAGCGCGTGTTCCGTGACGTCGTCGAGCGGGTCGGAGACCCTCGACAAGGTAACGTGTGATCTGGCAAAGCGAAATGCCCGTTTCCGTCCCGCCCGAAAAAATGGTGCGCCGGTCGAAAGCACATACGCGTTGCGTGGTATCCGATGGATGCTTAATCCCACCGCAGAGCAGACGGTCGAGGTAGGTGAGAAACCCCTCATCGTCTCGGACAACATGGTGGAGGTTGAGCTTACGCCGAACGGAGAAGTCGTCGGATGCAAGGTCGTTCGACAATCGAGCGACACCAGCCCATGCGCACAAATGTTGGTGGGCAAGCGCGTCTTCCCTCCTATTACCCGCGCTGGCCATCCCGTGGCGGCAAGGGCGCAGTTCGCGACCACGGTCACGCTGCTGCCGATGGACCCGACTTCGGCGCCGAAGTGATCGAGGCGGGGCAATCGAGCGGTTCCCGCGCTGTTGCGATCGTTATGCGATGGCGTGGGACACGCTCCAGCGACTGTACGCTCCTCGATTAGCGTGGCATACGGAAGTCAGGTGGACGCCCGCCGCCGCAGGCTCTATGCCGGCCGCGCAATGAACCTGTTGCTGCTCTTCTCCGCATTGCTGTCGGCCCTGACCGGGGTCGGCTCCGCGGCGCGTGCGCCGGCGGCGGCGCAGGCGGTGAGCGCGCAGGTCACGGCCCGCGCGGCAAAGGTCGCCGCGGTGCGCATCGCGCAGCGGCCGCAGCAGGCGGTCGCGCGGCTGGTCGCCGTCGCCACCGCATCGGCGCTGCCCACGCCCGCCTTCGCCGAAACCCCGCTTTACGCGAGCCGCCGGCGCGAATAGCGCGCGGCTTTTCGCGAACCTTCCGACGGCTCCGGCCGTTTGCGCCACGATCCATGCCCCTTTCGGCAGCGCCGCTCCACGTTGCGCGCGCGCCTTTCATATCAGGAAAACGCTTATGCTCGGCGGCCTCGCCAAATCTTTGTTCGGTTCGTCCAACGACCGGTACGTCAAATCCCTGAACCCGATCATCGCGAAGATCGCCGCGTTCGAACCGCAGCTCCAGGCGCTTTCGGACGACGAACTCGCCGGCCAGACCGCGAAATTCCGGGAGCAACTCGCCAACGGTGCCAAGCTCGACGACCTCCTTCCCGAAGCCTTCGCGACGGTGCGCGAGGCGGCGGTGCGCGTGCTCGGCATGCGCCATTTCGACGTGCAGATGATCGGCGGCATCGTGCTTCATCGCGGCGAGATCGCCGAGATGCGCACGGGTGAGGGCAAGACGCTGGTCGCGACGCTCGCCACCTATCTCAACGCGCTGCCGGGAGAGGGCGTCCACGTCATCACCGTCAACGACTATCTCGCCGCGCGCGATGCCGACTGGATGGGCCAGGTCTATCGCTTCCTCGGCCTGACCGTCGGCACGATCATCCCCAACCTGACCGACGAACAGCGCCGCACGGCGTACAACAGCGACATCACCTACGGCACGAACAACGAATTCGGCTTCGACTATCTGCGCGACAACATGAAGTACGAGCGTAGCAGCATGGTCCAGCGCGCCTTCAGCATGGCGATCGTCGACGAGGTCGATTCGGTGCTGATCGACGAGGCGCGCACCCCGCTCATCATCTCGGGGCCGACCGACGACAAGTCGGAACTGTACATGAGCGTCGATGCGATCGTGAAGCAATTGTCCGAAGAGGATTACGAGAAGGACGAGAAGCAGAAGTCGATCATCCTGACCGAGGACGGCACCGAAAAGGCCGAGCGCCTGCTCGAGAACGCCGGGCTGCTGCAGGGCGCGAACCTCTACGATTTCGAGAATACGCAGGTGGTGCACCACCTCAACCAGGCGCTCCGCGCGAACATGATGTTCAAGGCGGACACCGACTATATCGTCAAGGACGGCAAGGTCGTCATCATCGACGAATTCACCGGTCGCATGATGGACGGGCGCCGCTGGTCCGACGGCCTGCACCAGGCGGTCGAGGCAAAGGAAGGCGTCAATATCGAGCCCGAGAACCAGACGATGGCCTCGATCACCTTCCAGAATTATTTCCGCATGTATCCCAAGCTGTCGGGCATGACCGGCACCGCCGCGACCGAGGCGGCCGAATTTTATGACATCTACAAGATGAACGTCGTGACCATCCCGACCAACGTGCCGGTGCAGCGCGTCGACGAGGAAGACGAATTCTACAAGGACACCAACGACAAGTTCCGCGCGATCGCCAAGAAGATCCGCGAGCACGCCGCCAAGGGCCAACCGGTGCTGGTCGGCACGGTGTCGATCGAAAAGTCCGAACTGCTCAGCGAATTCCTGATGCAGGAGGGCGTCGAGCACAAGGTGCTGAACGCGCGCTATCACGAGATGGAGGCGCACATCGTCGCGCAGGCGGGACGCAAGTCCGCCGTCACGATCGCGACCAACATGGCAGGCCGCGGCACCGACATCAAACTGGGCGGCAACCTCGAATTCCGGATGCTCGACGAGCATCCGGACCTCGCCGAGGGCACGCCCGAATACGATGCGGCCGCCGCGCGCATCCGCGACGAGATCGAGGCGGAAAAGCAGGAGGTGCTCGCCGCGGGCGGTCTGTTCGTGCTCGGCACCGAACGGCACGAGAGCCGGCGCATCGACAACCAGCTGCGCGGCCGTTCGGGGCGGCAGGGCGATCCCGGCCTGTCGCGCTTCTACCTCAGCCTCGACGACGATCTGCTCCGCATCTTCGGGCCGGATACGCTGTTCGCGCGCATGATGCGCTCGAACATCGAGGATGGCGAGGCGATCGGATCGAAGTGGCTGACCAAGGCGATCGAGACCGCGCAGAAAAAGGTCGAGGCGCGCAACTACGACATCCGCAAGCAGGTCGTCGAGTACGACGACGTGATGAACGACCAGCGCAAGGTCATCTACGAACAGCGCGCCGACATCATGGACGCCGAGACGGTGGGCGACGTCGTCAGCGACATGCGTGCCGAGACGGTCAACGTCATCGTCGGTGAAGCGTGCCCGGTCGGTTCCTATCCAGAGCAATGGGACGTCGCGGGCATGAAGACCCGACTTCAGGAGGTGATGAACCTCGACCTGCCGGTCGAAGACTGGCTGAAGGAAGACGCGATCGACCCCGAGATCGTCGAGGAGCGCGTGCGCGAGGCGGCCGACGCGATGGTCGCCGAAAAGGCGGCGCAGCTCGAGCCGGAAACGTGGCAGCAGGTCGAAAAGTCGATCCTGCTCCAGGCGCTCGACCATCACTGGAAGGAGCATCTCGCGACGCTCGACGCGTTGCGCCAGGTCGTCCACCTGCGCGCCTATGCACAAAAGACGCCGATCAACGAGTATAAGCAGGAGGCGTTCAGCCTGTTCCAGCGGATGCTCGACGCGATCCGCGAGGATGTCAGCCGCACGATCGGCTATGCGCAATTCCAGATGCAGGCGCCGCCGCCGCTGCCCGAACTGCCCGACTTCATCACGACGCATTTCGACCCGTTCACGGGCGAGGACAATTCGGCCGATATCGACGCGGGCACGATGGGCCGCGTCACGCCGCAGCTGCCGCCGATGCAGATGGTCCAGCCCGAGGCGCCGAACCTCGGCCCCGACCTGGGCGACGACCCCGCCGCCTGGGAAGGCCGCGTCAACCGCAACGCGCCATGCCCGTGCGGCTCGGGCCGCAAGTACAAGCATTGCCACGGCGCGGTGACCGCCTGATTCCTTGCGATCGTCATCCCGGATCACGTCCGGGGTGACGGGTTGGTAAGCGTCCGCACGATAAAAAAGGGCCGGTCGCGCATCCCGCGACCGGCCCTTTTGTTTTCGCTACGTCACGCCCCGGCGTCAGTTCGCCTTGGGCAGCACCACGCTCGGTCCGATCGAGTCGATCACCGCGCGGGCGTTGAACGCCCGCAGGTTGTCGCGCGGGATCGGGCCCTTGCGCATCACGATCTCGGCGGTCGCTTCGTACCGGTCGATCTGGCGGATATCGAAACCATTGTCCCACGGGCCGAAGCCGCCGAACCACGGGTCCCACGTGCGCCACCCGAACCCGCGCCCGTAATAGCGCCACGCCGGACCCCAATAACCGCCGAAGCCGCCATAGCCGAAGCCCGGCGTCGTATAGGTGCGCGTCTGGCGATCGGTGTCGCGGTCGGCCATCACGAAATAATCGTAGCCGTTCTGCAGCGTCAGCTCGGCCGCGCGGAAAAACAGATAGCGTTCGACGGTGTCGCGCGACGTCACGCTGTTGCCGGCGAAGCTGACGATGAAGCGGTCCGGCTCGATCCGGCGCTCGCTGTAACCGGTGCGATTGAAGCCCTGCCCGGTGGCGGGGCGGTATGTGGTCTCGGTCGCGCAACCCGCGACCATCAGCGTGCTCGCGGCCAATGCCGCAACCATCGCCTTACGGCCAAGATGCATCATGTTTCCCATACTCCATTCGCGCGCGGGTGCGGCGAACCCGCCGCTCCTAGCGTATCCCAGTCGAACGAGCGATGAACGACTTGGCTCCACGACGGCACGGTCCATCGCGGCGTTCACGCGCCGATCAGGTGCAGCGCGATGTTGCGCCGGTGCGGACGGCGGCGGTGCTCGAACAGATAGATGCCCTGCCATGTCCCCAGCATCAGCGCGCCGTCCGTCATCGGCACGGCCAGCTGCACGCCGGTCAACGCGGTGCGCAGATGCGCGGGCATGTCGTCCGGCCCCTCGTCGTCATGCGCATAATGGTCGCCTTCGGGCGCGAGCGCGTCGAAATAGGCCTCCATATCGCGGCGCACCGCCGGCGCGGCATTCTCCTGGATGACGAGCGAGGCGGACGTGTGCCGGCAGAACAGCGTCAGCAGCCCGTCGGCGATCCCTTGGTTGGCCACCCAGTCCGCGACGCGGTCGGTGATCTCCACCAGCCCCTTGCCGTGCGTGTCGATGGTGAGCGTGCCGAGGGCCTGGCGCATGACGAGTCTTTCGAAGGAATCGTGGCAGAAGTCCCGCATCTGGGGGCGCCAGCCGACCGAGGCAATGACGCGCCACGACTGCAACGTCGCACGTTGGCGGGGCGGCGATCTCTCGCCCCATGATTTCCCGAACGACGACCCGTGTCGGCTCGTGCGGTCTTGATGCGTGGCGGCGTCAGTGCGCGATCAGAGCGGCGATGGCGGCCGCGTTCAGCGTTCGGCGCGCATTGGGCTCCGGCCCCTCCAACACCAGATAGGCATGTGAACGCGTCGCATCGTCCAGCCCGCGCCAGCGGTCCAGGCATTCGCTGAGCGAGGCGCGCAACGGGCGGTGCAGCGAGGCGACGAGTTGTGCGGCGGTCGCATGATGCAAACGGTCCATGGCGGCGATCCTGTACGAACGGCAAATCGATGCCGTCCGTTAACCTAGCGCGCCGCCGTTGCCGATGCGTTAAACGGGATCAATCCGTGCAGGATCGGTCGAAATTCCGTGTCGTTCGCCCTCGGAGAAGCGGGGCTCAGCCGGGCAGCGTATCCTCGGACTTGGTCGCCGCCTTCGCCGTCACCGCGAGCAGGACGGGCACCGCGAGCACCGCTGCGGCCATCGCGCCGATCGCCAGTTCCAGATAGATCATGTCATCGCCTCTCCCGCGGGCGCGTTGTGCGCCTCGCCATCGGCGATCATGCCCAGCGGGCGGGGGCTTGGCAACCGATAATCGGGGGGGCAGACACAGCGACGGCGGGTCGGCTTCGCGCGGGGCGAAGCGATGGCTCCCTGAGTTGGATTCGAACCAACGGCCGCTCGATTAACAGTCGAGAGCTCTACCGCTGAGCTATCAGGGACCGTTACCGTCGCTGTGTGGAGGGGGTCTATAAACGCGAAATCGCGGCGCGCAAGCCCGTTTTCGCGGCTTGTCCACAACTTCGCACGCCCGCCGCGGTCCGGCGGCATCGGCTCAGGCGATGAACTGCTCCATCGTGATCCGGTCGTCCAGCGCATGCTCTGGATCGAACAGCAACGTCAGCTCGCGCGCCCGGTCCATGCCGATCGCCACCTCCGCGACGTCGCGGAATTCGCGCTGGTCTGCGACCGCGGAGACGGGGCGCTTGCCGGGGTCGAGCACGCGGATCGCGATCCGCGCCTTGTCGGGCAGGATCGCACCGCGCCAGCGCCGCGGGCGGAACGGGCTGATCGGGGTCAGCGCCAGCATGTTGGAACCGAGCGGCAGGATCGGTCCCTGCGCCGACAGATTGTACGCGGTCGATCCCGCCGGCGTCGCGACCAGGATGCCGTCGCAAGCAAGCTCGTCCAGCACGATCCGGTCATTGACCGTCACCTCCAGCTTCGCGGTCTGGCGCGTCTCGCGCAGCAGCGACACTTCGTTGATCGCCGGCGCCTGATGGATGCGGCCGTCCATGCCCGTCACGCTCGCCTGCAGGGGTGTCACCTTGAACGCCTTGGCGCGCGCCAGCCGTTCCGACAGGTCGAACCGCCGCCATTCGTTCATCAGGAAGCCGACCGTGCCCAGGTTCATGCCGAACACCGGCACCACGGGGCGGCGCTGGTCGAGCTGCGTGTGCAGCGTCTGGAGCAGGAAGCCGTCGCCGCCCAGCGCGATGATGACGTCCGCCTCGGCCGGGTCGACCCAGTCGTGCGCGTCCGCCAGCTCGGCGGCGGCGGCCTGCGCCGGCGGCGTGGGCGAGGCGACCAGCGCCCGCCGTTCGTACCCGCTCATCCGCCGGTGACGCTCATATGCCGCCGCGTCGCGGGTGCTTCGCCCGCACCGATCGTAAAATCGTGCCGCGCCGGCTTGTGCGCCAGCGCATGGTCAATCGCCGCGTCCAGCGTAGGAATGCCGCCATCGCGCAGCGCCGCCTTCAGGTCGACCTTATCCTCATGCCCCAGGCACATGTACAACGCCCCCTCCGTCGTCAGCCGCACCCGGTTGCAGCCGTCGCAGAAATTGGCGGTCAGCGGCGAGATCAGGCCCAGCCGCGTCCCGCCATCGCCGACACGCCAATAGCGCGCGGGACCGCCGGTGCGATGCGTATCACGCGCCAGCGCGAAACGCGCGGACAATCGCTCGAACACGCGGGTCAGCGGCACGAACCGGTCGACGCGATCCTCGTCGATCGCGCCCAGCGGCATCGTCTCGATCAGCGACAGGTCGTGCCCCTCGTCGACGCACCATTGCAGCATGTCGCCGATCTCATCCTCGTTCAGCCCGGCGAGCGCGACCATGTTGATCTTCACCGCCAGCCCCGCCGCTTTCGCCGCGGCGATGCCGTGCAGCACCTCGGCCAGATCGCCGTGCCGCGTGATGAAGCGGAACCGGTCGGCATCGAGACTGTCGAGGCTGACGTTGATCCGGCGGATGCCGGCCGCCGCCATCTCTTCGGCATAGCGCGCCAGCCGCGTGCCGTTGGTCGTCATCGTCAGTTCGTCGAGCCCGTGGCCGACATGCCGCCCCAGCCGCCGCATCAGATCGCCGACGTCGCGCCGCACCAGCGGCTCGCCGCCCGACAGCCGGATCTTCGTCACCCCGCGCGCCATGAAACGTTCGGCGATGATCGCGATCTCGTCCAGGCTGAGCAGCGCCGCGCGCGGCAGGAACGTCATCTGCTCCGCCATGCAATAGCGGCAGCGCAGGTCGCATCGGTCGGTCACGGAAATGCGCAGATAGCGGATCGCCCGGCCATGCGCATCGACCAGCCGCCGATCGAGAGAGGGGGATGCGGTGGCCATGGTCATCGAGCTAGGGGCTCAACCCGGCGCGAACAAGTCCGTTCCACATTGCCCGTTACGGCCGCACCGCCTAGGCAGTTGCGATGGGGTCGCGGGACGCGCGGGGCACGCTGTTGATCGTGTCGTCGCAGGATCATGAACGATTGGCGACGCTGGCGCGCGAGGACGGCTGGACCGTCGCGGCGGCGCGGCGCGCCGATCCGCATGCGGCGCTTGCCGCCGGCGCGGCCGTCGCGCTGATCGATGCGCGCGGCGAGGCGGCGGGCAGCGACGGCGCCGGCATCGCCGCGGTGCGCGCGCTCGGCGGGTTCGCCGCCGCGACCGGGGGCGCGCTCGTCGCGCTGATCGACCGCGCCGGCCGCGCCCGGCTCGATGCGCTCCACGCCGCGGGCGCGACGCATTTCCTCGCCGGCGACACGGATGACGAGACTCTGCGCCAGACGCTGCGCTTCGCCCGCCGCCACGCCTATCGCGCCCGCCTGCTTGGCGGCGGGGATCGCCGCCTGCCCGCCGAGCGCGACGGCGAATTGTTCGTCGCGGCGGAGGCGTGGATCGCCGCGCGCCTCGCCGCGGGCGCGCATGTCGGCGTGCTGATGATCGCGCTGTCGCGGCTCGACATCCTCAACGCCGCGCGCGGCCGGGCGACGGGCGACGTCCTGATCGCCGAGGCGCGGCGCCAGGTCGAGGCGATCGTCGCCGATCTGCTCGGCGATGCCGCGATCGTCATCGCGCCCGGCGGCGGCGAACTGATCGTCGCGGCGGCGGCGGATGCCGCGGCGCTCGACCGGCTCGCCGCCCGGCTCGACGCCGCGCTCGCGCAGCCGCTGGCGGTGGCGGGGCGCCAGGCGGTGCTCGGCAGCCGCTGGGCGATGGCCGAAAGCTCGGCGGGCGACGAGGCCGCCCGGCTCCTCCACCGCGCCGAAGAGGCGCTGGCTGCGGCCAAGGCGAGCGACAGCGGCATGGTGCGCGTCGTCGGTCCCGGCGGTGCCGCGCCGCTCGATGCGATGGCGGTCGACCTGCATTACGCGATCGAACAGGGCGAGATCGATATCCTGTTCCAGCCGCAGGCGCGGATCGACACCGGCGAGATCGTCGGCGTCGAGGCGCTGGCGCGCTGGCGCCACGGCCGGCTCGGCGCGCTCGGCGCGGACGTTTTGTTCGCCGCGGCGGACCGCGCGGACCTCGGCCTCGCGCTGTCCGACCATATCCAGTCACTGGTGCTGACGCGCAGCGCGGCGTGGCGGGGGCGCCGCGCCGCGCTGCGCGTCGCGCTCAACCTGACGCCTGCCGACCTCGGTCGTCCCGGCTTTGCCGATGCCTTCCTCGGCCGCGTCGCCGCCAGCGGCTTCGCGCCGGAGCGCTTGACCGTTGAGATCACCGAATCGAGCGCGATCCGCGATCTGGAAGCCGCGGCGGGCGTGCTCGACGCGTTGCGGGCCGCGGGTATCCGCGTCGCGCTCGACGATTTCGGCACCGGCTATTCCAGCCTCGCCTATCTTACCGCGCTGCCGCTCGATTACCTGAAACTCGACAAGGCGCTGGCGGTCGGCGAGACCGCGCGCCACCGTGGCGTCGTGCGCGCGGTGATGACGCTGGCGCGCTCGCTCGCGCTGCCGGTGATCGCCGAAGGGGTGGAGACGCCAGCCCAGCGCGACCAGCTCGCCGCCGAGGGCTGCGCCGTCTATCAGGGGTTCCTGCTCGCGCCGCCGCTCGACGCGGTGCGGCTCGCCGCGATGCTCGATACGCAAAAGGACGAGGTGCGATGAAGACGATCCTGTTCGCCGCCGCCATGATGGCGCCCGCAACCGCGCTTGCCGCCGACGATCCGCAGCCCGCGATCGAGGCGGCGATGACCGCGAGTGCCGCCGGCTGGACCAGCGGCGACATCGCGAAATTTCTCAACATCTACGCGCCCGACGCGGTGTTCGTGACGAAGGACGGCCTCGTCCGCGGCAAGGCGGCGATCGCCGCGCGCTACGACAAGGGCTATGGCACCGATGCCACGAAGCGCGGCGCGCTCAGCTTCCAGATGCTCGGCCACCGCCAGATCAGCAACGTCCACCAGATGCTCTGGGCGCGCTGGACGTTGCGCTACCCCGGCGGCCGCACCGATACCGGCGTCACGTCGCTGCTGTTCGAACGCCGCCCGGACGGGTGGAAGATCATATCCGATCACAGCAGTTGAAGGCATGGCGCTGATAAATCAGCGCCTTATTTCTCAACCCGCCGCCTTCGCCAGCCCCTTCGACAGCTGCAATGCGCCGTGCAGCCGCGCCTTGGCATCGGGCCACGCCCGTTGCAGCACCAGCTTGCTGTCGGGCCGAAGCTTCGCGACGCCGTTCAGCCGGTCGACATAGGCGATAAGGCCCTGGACGTTCGGCGGCTTGTCGTCGTGGAACGCCACGAGCACGCCGCGCGGGCCCACGTCCATCTTCGCGATGCACGCCTTCCGGGCGTTGAGCTTGATCTCGATGACGCGAATCAGATTCTCGGTCGCGTCGGGCAGGGGGCCGAACCGGTCGATCATCTCCGCGGCGAACGCCTCGATCTCCTGCGCCTCGTCCAGGTCGTTGAGCCGGCGGTACAGCCCCATGCGCAGGTCGAGGTCGGGGACGTAATCGTCCGGGATCAGGATCGGCGCGTCGACCGTGATCTGGGGTGAGAAGTCGCGCGGACGATCGCTGGCGAGCCCGCCAGCTTTCGCGTCCATGATCGCCTCTTCTAGCATCGACTGGTAGAGTTCGTAGCCAACCTCCTTGATATGCCCCGATTGTTCGTCGCCGAGCAGATTGCCCGCGCCGCGGATGTCGAGGTCGTGGCTGGCGAGCTGGAAGCCCGCGCCCAGGCTGTCGAGATCGCTCAGCACCTTGAGGCGCTTCTCGGCGGTGTCGGTCATCTGCCGCTCCGGCGGCGTCACCAGATAGGCGTAGGCGCGCGTCTTCGACCGTCCCACGCGCCCGCGCAGCTGATATAGCTGCGCCAGGCCGAACCGGTCGGCGCGGTTGACGATCATCGTATTGGCCGACGCGATGTCGATGCCGCTCTCGATGATCGTCGTCGAAATCAGCACCTCGAACTTCCGGTCGTAGAAGGCGCTCATCCGCTCCTCCACCTCGGTCGCGCTCATCTGGCCGTGCGCGACGACGTAGCGGACCTCTGGCACCTCGTTGCGCAGGTATTCCTCCAGGTCGGGCAGGTCGGCGATCCGCGGCGTGACGAGGAAGCTCTGCCCGCCGCGATAATGTTCGCGCAGCAACGCCTCGCGCAGCACCACCGGATCCCACGGCATCACATAGGTGCGCACCGCCAGCCGGTCGACCGGCGGCGTCTGGATCACCGACAGTTCGCGCAGGCCGCTCATCGCCATCTGCAGCGTGCGCGGGATCGGCGTCGCGGTCAGCGTCAGCATGTGCACGTCCGCGCGCAGTGCCTTCAGCCGTTCCTTGTGCGTCACGCCGAAACGCTGTTCCTCATCGACGATGACGAGGCCGAGGCGCTTGAAGTCGATGCTTTTGGCGAGCAGCGCGTGCGTGCCGACGACGATGTCGATGCCGCCGCTCGCCAGCCCCTCCTTCGTCTTCTTCGCCTCGGCGGCGGGGACGAGGCGCGACAGCCGGCCGATCTCGATCGGAAAGCCTTCGAACCGCTGCGTGAAGTTGTTGAAATGCTGGCGCGCGAGCAGGGTGGTCGGACAGATCACTGCGACCTGCATCCCCGCCATCGCCGCAACGAAGGCGGCGCGCAGCGCCACCTCGGTCTTGCCGAAGCCGACGTCGCCGACGATCAGCCGGTCCATCGGCTTTCCCGCGGCAAGGTCGGCGAGCACGTCCTCGATCGCGCGATCCTGGTCGTCCGTCTCGTCGTACGGGAAGCGGTCGACGAAGCTCGGATAGCCGCTGGGATCGGGTTCGGCGATCTCGCCGGGGCGCAAGGCGCGTTCCGCGGCGACCTTGATGAGCTCGCCCGCGATCTCGCGGATCCGCTCCTTCATCTTCGACTTGCGCCGCTGCCACGCCTCGCCGCCTAGACGGTCGAGCGCCGTCGCCTCCTCGCTGCTGCCATAGCGTGACAGCACCTCGAGATTCTCGACCGGCACGAAGAGCTTGTCGCCGCCGGCATATTCGACCGCGACGCAATCGTGCGGGCTCTGCCCGACCGGGATCGACGTCAGTCCCAGATATTTGCCGATGCCATGGTCGCTGTGGACGACGAGGTCGCCCGGCGTCAGCGTCGCCAGTTCGGCAAGGAACGCGTCCGCTGACTTCTTGCGCTTCGCCCGCCGCACCAGCCGGTCGCCCAGCATGTCCTGTTCGGTCAGCACCGCGACGTCGGGCGCGGTGAAGCCGTGGTCGAGCGGCAGCACGACGAGCGCGACGCCCGCGCTCTTGCTCGTGTCGGCGACGCCCAGCGCCTCCTGCCACGTCTCCGCCGCCTTCGCGCCGTTCAGCCCATGGTCCTTGAGCAGCGCGCCGAGCCGCTCGCGCGCGCCGTTTGAATAGCTGGCGAGGACGGGTTTCTTCCCCTCCTTGCGCAACCGGCCGAGGTGCTGGACGACCGCGTCATAGACGTTGGCGCCGCTCGACCGCTCGGGCGCGAAATCGCGCGCGCCGTCCACGCCGAAATCGAGCACGGTCTTGCTCTCCGGCTCGTGGAACGGCGTCGTCGTATGGACGTGCCGCGCGTCCAGCGCGTCGCGCCACTCGCGCTCGCCAAGGTAGAGCGCGGTCGCGCCGAGCGGGCGATAGCTGCCCGGCTGCGACCCTTCCGCCCGCTGCCGGTTCTCGTAATAATCGGCGATCGCCTCCAGCCGGCCCTCCACCGCGCCGGCGACCCCCGCGTCGCGCACGACGACGTCGGCATCGCCCAGATGATCGAAGACGGTCGCCAATTTCTCCTCGAACAGGGGCAGCCAATGCTCCATCCCCGCCAGCCGCCGGCTCTCGCTGATCGCCTGGTAGAGGGGGTCGCCCGTCGCGGTCGCGCCGAACTTGTCGCGATAGCGGGTGCGAAAGCGCTTGATCGACTCCTCGTCCAGCAACGCCTCCGACGCGGGCAGCAGGATGAAACCGTCGATCCGCCCGGTGGTGCGCTGGTCGCCGGGGTCGAAGGTGCGCACGCTTTCGATCTCGTCGCCGAAGAAATCGAGGCGCAGCGCTTGTTCCTCGCCGCTCGGGAACAGATCGACGATGCCGCCGCGCACGGCATATTCGCCATGGTCGTGCACCGTGTCGGTGCGGACATAGCCGTTCGCCTGAAGCAGGGCGGCAAGCTTCTCGCGATCGATCCGCTCGCCGGGCGCCAGCCGCGCCACCAGCTGGCGGATGCGGAACGGCGTCAGCACGCGCTGCGTCGCGGCATTGGCGGTGGTCAGCAGCAATTGCGGGGCCTTCACCGGCCGTTGCAGCCGGTGCAGCGCCGCGACCCGCTCCGCCATGATGCGCAGCGTCGGCGACGCGCGATCATAGGGCAGGCAGTCCCACGCCGGCAGGCCGATCACCTCAAGGTCGGGCGCGAAGAACGCCGCGGTGCCGGCGATCGCGCGCATCGCGCCTTCGTCCGCCGCGACGAACACCGCCCGCCCGCCCTGCCGCGCCGCCGCGCGCGCGAGGTCGGCGAGGAACGCTGGCTGGAACCCCGCCGGCACCCCGGATAGGGTCAGCGGCGTCTTGGCGGAGAGGATCGTCTTGAGGTCGGGCATCGATACTCTTCTCCCCTCCCGCTTGCGGGAGGGGCTGGGTGAGGGCAGTCGCGCGGAAAGCGGCGGGGAGACTTCCCTCCCCAAACCCCTCCCGCAAGCAAGAGGGGCTCTAGAACGTCGGCACGTAGGTGATCGCCCGCATCCGGTCCATCATCGGCCCCTGCCAGCGCTCCGGGCACGGCATCGATCCGATCGCCCACGCCATGATGTCGACGTCCTGTTCCTCCAGAAGCATCTCGAACCAGTCGAGTTCCGCCGGCGTCAGGCTGGCCCCGTGCGCGTCGAAGAACCCGCCGATCATCAGGTCCGCCTCCTTGGTGCCGCGGTGCCAGGCGCGGAACTTCAGGCGTTTGAGGCGGGTGGCGTGATCCATGCGGCGTTCCAATAGCAGGACGCCCGGCGGGTGCTGGCGGCACGCGTCGGGTCGGGTATAGCCGCCATGTAGTCATGCGCCCGCTTATCCTCAATCCGCTGTTCGCCGAAGTCACCGCGCTGAAGGGCGTCGGCCCCGCGCTTGCGAAGCCGCTCGAACGACTCGGCCTTGCGCGCGTCGTCGACGTCGCCTTCCATCTGCCCAGCGGCTGGGTCGACCGGGTGGCGCGCGACGAACTGGACGAGGCGGACGTCGGCCGCATCATCGCGATCCAGCTGACGCCCACCGACTATCGGGTGTCCAGCGGCCGCGGACCGACGCGCGTGCAGGCGGTCGACGCGCGTGGCAACCACGTCAGCCTCGTCTATTTCGGCGGATCGTCGGGCTGGGTGAAGAAGCTGCTGCCGCTGGGTGAGCCGCGTCGCGTATCCGGCAAGCTCGAGCAATACGGCCAGACGCTGCAGATCATCCACCCCGACCTCGCCGAACCCGACGAGCCGTTTCGCGCGCGTGAGCCCATCTATCCGCTGTCCGAAGGGCTGACGTCGCGCCGGCTCGGCGCGCTCGCGCAGCAGGCGGTCGAGCGCGCGCCGGCGCTCCCCGAATGGATCGAACCCGGCCTCAAGGCGAAGCGCGGCTGGCCCGACTGGCGCGACGCACTCGCGCGCGTTCACGACGACCCCGCCGACAAGGCCGCGCGCGAACGCCTCGCCTATGACGAAGTCTTCGCCAACCAGCTCGCGATGACGTTGGTGCGCGCCGACACGCGCAAGCGTCGCGGCCGCGCGCTGCACGGCGACGGCCGGCTGCGCGATCTCTTGCAATTACCCTACACGCTGACCGGCGCGCAGAGCCGCACGATCGCGGAGATCGAGGGCGATCTCGCCCAGACCGCGCCGATGCTGCGCCTGCTCCAGGGCGATGTCGGCGCCGGCAAGACGCTCGTCGCCGCCTTCGCGATGCTGATCGCGGTGGAGGCGGGCGCGCAGGCGGCGATGCTCGCGCCCACCGAAATCCTCGCGCGCCAGCATTACGAGGTTCTGCGCCGCACGCTCGCCGGCCTGCCGATCGCAATCGCCGTGCTGACCGGCCGCGACAAGGGCCGCGCGCGCGAGGCGACGCTGATGGCGCTCGCCGCGGGCGAGATCGACATCCTCGTCGGCACGCACGCGATCTTCCAGGATGCGGTCGGCTACAAGGACCTGGCGCTCGTGGTGGTCGACGAACAGCATCGCTTCGGCGTCGCCGAACGGATGATGCTGCAGGCGAAGGGCCGCACCCCGCCGCACCTGCTCGCGATGACCGCCACGCCGATCCCGCGCACGCTGACGCTGGCGCAATATGGCGAAATGGACGTCAGCCGCCTCGACGAGATGCCGCCCGGCCGCCAGCCGATCGAAACGCGCGTCGTCAGCGAGGATCGGCTGGACGAGGTGGTCGAGGCGCTGGGCAGGCATATCGCCGACGGTGGCCAGGCCTATTGGGTCTGCCCGCTGGTCGAGGAGAGCGAAAAGAGCGACCTCGCCGCCGCGGAGATGCGCGCCGAACAGCTGCGGATGCGGTTCGGGGAACGGATCGGCGTCGTCCACGGCCGCATGAAGGGGCCGGAGAAAGACGCGGTGATGGAGGCGTTCGCGGGCAACCGCCTCTCCGTCCTTGTCGCGACGACGGTGATCGAGGTCGGCGTCGATGTGCCCAATGCGACGCTGATCGTCATCGAACATGCCGATCGTTTCGGTCTTGCGCAACTCCACCAGCTGCGCGGTCGGGTCGGGCGGGGCGGGGGGCTGTCGCGCTGCCTGCTGCTGCGCGGTGCCGCGCTCAGCGAGACCGCGCGTGCCCGCCTCGCGCTGATGCGTGAAACCAACGACGGCTTCCGCATCGCCGAGGAGGATCTGCGCCTGCGCGGCAGCGGCGAATTGCTCGGCACGCGTCAGTCGGGGGAGATGGCCTTCCGCCTCGCCACGCCCGACATGCTCGCCGACCTCCTCCAATGCGCGCAGGACGACGCCCGCCTGCTCATCGACCGCGACGGCGGCCTCGAAAGGGCACGCGGCGAGGCGGCCCGCACCGCGCTCTATCTGTTCGATCGCGACGCCGGCGTCGCGCTGCTCCGGTCGGGGTGATTCAAATCAGCTTAGTTTTTTGAACGAATCGAGCTCTTCTCCAAGAAGTTCGATCTGTGGCGGATAATCGTCGGCGATCAGGAAAACCGTCTTGTTGCGAAGTTTTCCTGAATAACTTTCATAATCATCATTTCCTAATGATGATCGCTGGATGACAAGCGCCCCGTGAACGCCGCTCTGGTCGAGTAATAGCTCGTATATCCGGGCGCCTGTCAGGCGATTTTCGGACGTTTTTGACGGAGAGACTTGAGCAAATATCGAAAGGTGACCCTCAGGAGTATCTACGCGAACATCACATAGTTCGTTCGATTTGCTGTCTTTGCTGTTCTTGGCGACGACAGCTTTATGGCCTGCAGCATTCAGTGTGGCCGCAAGCCCCTGCTCGAATTCGAACCATTTAACGCCTGCACTCTCGCGCGTGTACGCCAAGCTCAACGCAACAATTTGTTCGAGAGCGGTCTCATTTTCATGCGCGGGTGTAGTATTAGCTTTCGCTTCCACCCGTGCCTGCGCAGCGTTTGCGGCCAAACGTGATGCGATCTGATTTGTGAGAAGCGTCGCAAAGGCGCAGACGGAAACGATCGCAAGCAACGCTTCGTCTTCGTCAAAGTCGAGTTTGTAATCGTGCGTCGAAGGATTACGATAATCCTGTCGATATCGCGTCAACTGAGTGAGAACGCGTGGTCGAACAACGTTGTGCGTCTCGAGATAGTTTTCAATTTGCGACGGTGTCTTCCCGGCGGGATCTTTGTCCGCTAGGACGCGATACGCCTCTTTCAGTGAACCCTCGTACGCTTGGTTCATGCGATAGATTGCGTCTGTACAGGTGTCCGGATCATGCGCCTTGTCGCGTTCCAGATGACGAATCGCCGCTTTTACGTGACGGGCGATCGCATTTAGCCCGGTGGAATAATCTCCCGCCGGGAGCCGGCCAACGGCGTCTTCCAGCAACATGACGATATCCATGCTTCCCCCGCATCCATCGAACGATATTTAACGTAAGGGACGGGCGTTGCATTGCGAGGGAAACTTGACCCAGAGCGGAGCAGATGTTCGAAGTTGGGTCGTTGGCAATACTCACCAGCATCTGCATCCCCTGACGCTCCAATCGTTGCTGGTGCTGGACTCTCGATCCAGCATGCCACTCTCGGTGTTCGGTCTGGCCGCGAAATACCTTTGCTCGAGGCTCTTGCTTTAAGTGCCGACTACCCATGATGCTCATGATGATTGCCGCCCTCGTCATGCGGCGGATGCGGTGGCCCCATCGGGCGCGGCGGCGGCGGAGCGTGGAAGGTGACGCGTGGCGGCGGCGCGGCATGTGGCGGCGCGCCCCAGCCATGGCCGCCCATCGCCATCGCGTTCATGCGTGGCGTCGGTTGCGGATGGCCCCAGCCGCCATTGCCGTTCCACCGCACCGGCGCCGGGGCGGCGCGCGGCGGCGGCGGCGCATCGCGCCACGGTTGCCGCGCAGGGTGCGCGTCCATCGCCGCGTCGTGCTGCCACGGCGCCGGCCCGCCGCGGTGAACGATGGGCATCGGCGCGCCGTCGAAGGCGCGGGCCGGGTCCGGCGCGCCGTGCGGCATACCACCCGCGCCCGGCGCGTGCGGCGAGCGATATCCGGCCGCGGCGATCATCGCCGCACCCGCCGGGGGCGGTGCGCCATGCGGCTGCCAGCCGCCCCGACGCGGATCGCCCCCGGGCACGCGTCCCGTCGCCATCGGCCGCGCGGTGGCGACGATCGGTGGGCGGCCGTGATTGGCGGTTGCGAACAGCCGCGGGTCACTGCGCGCCGCGGCGAAATGCGCGAACTGGTTGGGCGTCGGCGCGACATGCGCCTCGTGCGCGGCGATCCAGTCCTGCCGGCTCGGCCGCGCCTGCACGCCGCCCGGCCCGCCATTGTAGCTGACGCGCGTGATATGGTTCACCACGATATTCTGCTGATAGACGTTGGTGACGTGGACGTTCGTGATGGTGTTGACGACGCGGTTGTAGAATAGGTGGCCGCCGTTCCAGTATCCGCCCTGATAGCCGAACCCGGTATAGCCGAAGCCGTAAGGCACGCCGCCGTAAAAGCCGACGTGCGGCCCCCAATAGCCGGCGTGGAAGATATAGGCGCCGTCGCTCCATCCCCACCAGGGCGGGGTCCACAGCAAGCCCGGCCGCGGCGCCATCACCCAGGTGCCCGGCACCCAGTAATACGCCTCCTCGATATCGTCCCACGCCCAATACCCGGGGGTCCAGACATAGTCCGGGCCGGGCAGCGGCGGCTGCGCATAGACGGGCAGGGGTGGCGGTGCGATGCCGACGCTGACGTTGATCGAAACCTGCGCCGACGCCGCCGACGCCAGGAGCAGGCCGCCACCAATCGCCAGCAATAGTCCGATCCGCCGTATCATGAAGCCGCTCCGTCCCAACAGATAACGCCGGATATATCGGATCGGTCGACTGAATGAATACTGACGAATATCAGTATGACGAAGATGTCATGGCGATTTCATCTGCCGGTATCGGTAGTTAGGATCGCATAAAGGAAATTGTATTTGACTGATGCTCGAAAGTACAGATTGGTCTGTATCGAATATAGATTCGCTGTACTTTACGGCCCACGTATGCTAGCCCATATGTAAGTCGCTCTTTCGCATCCGCCGACGAGGCGCTCGTCCGCGCCACCCCCAAACACTGCGACTTTTGCGACCTTTGGATTTATCGAACGCGAACACGCAACGATCTGACTCTACTGCGTAGTATAATTCTTCGTCTACGCATGCATGCGTCGATTGTTGGAAATGGTGTGAGCAGCGCTCAGCCCTGCATCGCGCCCAGTACGGCATGATAGCGGTTGGCCGGGACGCCGCGTTCCAGCTGGCAGCCGATCCGGCCGCCCAGCGCCCATCGCACCGCGGCCTGGACCTCGCCGATCACGGGTAACTGCACGCGCACCCATTCGCCGACGCTGACGGCCGCATCGCTGCGAAGCATCAGCCCGCCGGGCGACAGGTTGACGACCAATACCGATATCGTCCGCCCGTCGACCAACCGCGCGCGCGTGCGGTGGTGCACCTCGTCGCGTGGTTCTGCCCGCTCTTGGGAATAGGCCATGAAAGCAGCATCCGCCACGCCGGTTTCCCTTGAGGTCGGGCAACCCATCGCCCGACCATTTCGGACAAGGTCTAAAGCGGTGCAGGTTTACAAAGGCTTATTTCGCCGAAATGAGTAGGCCGTGATGCTTCTTTCCGGCGGACAGGCGCACCGGTTCATCGCCCACCGCGATCACCTGCGTCTCGTCGGTCACCTTGTCCGCGCCGATCCGCGCGCCGCCGCCCGCGATCAGCCGCCGCGCCTCGCCCTTCGACTTGGCGAAGCCCAGCGCGGTCAGCGCATCGACCACGCCGATCGACCCGCCCGTCACCGCGAACGTCGGCAACGCCCCGCCGCTCGCGCCTTCCTCGAACGTGCGCCGCGCCGTCTCGGCGGCCTCCTCGGCGGCGGCACGGCCGCGGCACATCGCGGTCGCCTCGTTGGCCAGCACCTTCTTCGCCTCGTTTATGCCGGCGCCCTCCAGCGCTTCCAGCCGGGCGATCTCGTCCAGCGGCAGGTCGGTGAACAGCCGCAGGAAACGGCCGACGTCGCGGTCGTCGGTGTTGCGCCAGAACTGCCAGTAATCGAAATGCGGCAACTGGTCCTCGTGCAGCCAGACCGCACCCGCCATCGTCTTGCCCATCTTGCCGCCGTCCGCGGTGGTGATCAGCGGCGTGGTGACGCCAAACACCTCGGTCCCGTCCATGCGGCGGGCGAGCTCGATGCCGTTGACGATATTGCCCCACTGGTCGCTGCCGCCCATCTGCAACCGGCAGCCGTGGCGGTGCGCCAGTTCGCGGAAGTCGTAGGCCTGGAGGATCATGTAGTTGAATTCGAGGAAACTCAGCGACTGTTCGCGGTCGAGGCGCAGTTTCACCGAATCGAAGCTGAGCATCCGGTTGACGCTGAAATGCTGACCGACCTCGCGCAGGAAGGGGATATATTCGAGCGCGTCGAGCCATTCGGCATTGTCGAGCATCACCGCATCGGTCGGCCCGTCGCCGAAGGTCAGAAAGCGTTCGAAGATCCGCTTGATCGACGCGACGTTCGCCTTGATCCCGTCCTCGCCGAGCAGCTTCCTCGCCTCGTCCTTGAAACTCGGGTCGCCGATCTTGCCGGTGCCGCCGCCCATCAACACGATCGGCTTGTGGCCCGTCTGCTGTAAACGGCGCAGCAGCATGATCTGCACCAGGCTGCCGACGTGCAGCGAGGGCGCGGTCGGATCGAAGCCGATATAGCCGGGCACGACCTGCTTGGCGGCGAGTGCATCGAGCGCGCCCGCGTCGGTCATCTGGTGGACGTAGCCGCGCGTCGAGAGCGTGTTGAGCAGGTCGGAAGCGTAGGTCATGGCATCAGCCGTTACACAGCCGTTGCGGCCGCGTCACGGGGGTTGGTGCGGTGTCACCGCCGCGGCAACTGCCCCTGCGGATCGACCGGCGTGCGGCCCTTGCGCAATTCGAAGTGCAGTTCGGGCCGGTCGGCAAAGCCGGTGTCGCCCGACAGCGCGATCGTCTGGCCGCGCCTGACGCTTTGTCCACGCTGGACGAGCAGCTTGCTGGCATAGCCATAGACGCTGGTCCAGCCACCGCCGTGCTTGACGATGACGAGACCGCCGAGCGCAGCGATGCCGTCGCCGGCATAGGCGACGACGCCGTCCGCGGTCGCGCGGATCGGCGTGCCGATCGGTGCGGCGATGGTAATGCCGTCGTTGCGCTCGCCGCTGCGCCCGGGGCCGAAGCGGCCGACGACCGCGCCATCGACGGGCCAGGCGAAGCCGCCGCCCGCCAGCCGTACCGGCGCCTCGACCACTGCGGTCGGCGGCAGCACGCGGCGCGCGCTGGCGACCGGCTTGGCGGGCGCCTGCCGCGGTGCGGGCGCGGGTTCGCCACCGGTCAGGATGTCGTCGATTTCGAGCGAAAAGGCGGCGGCGCGCTCGGCCGCGGAGGCGGGGCGCGCAGCATCGCCGGGGATCAGGATGCGCTGGCCCGCGCGCAGGATATACGGCTCGTCCAGCGCATTGGCCGCGACGATCCGCGACCATTCGATGCCATAGGCGCGTGCGATCGCGATGCCGCTCTCACCCTGGCGGACCAGATGGTACCGGCCGCCCGGGATCGTCAGGCGCTCGCCCGCCTGCACCGTAAAGGGCGGCGCAAGGTCGTTGGCGCGGGCGATCGCTTCCGATCCTGCCCCCGTCCGATCGGCGATCGCGCGCAACGTGTCACCGGGCCGGACGAGGTACCGCTGCTCGGCCACCACCTGGGCATCGGGCGTGACGGGGCGCGCTTCCCACACCGGCCGCGCGGTCCGCGGCATCGCCACGGGCTGGTCGACTTGCGGTGATGACCGCTCGTCGCTGTCATAGGGCGCCGGGCGTGGAATGGGCCTTTGCGCCGGGCGTGACGAGACGCGGGGATAGGTTGGCGGATCGTCGCGCTGCTGCTCGTCGCGGGGTGGGTCGTATCGGGGCCGGTCGTCCCGTGCCGGATCGTACCGGGGAGACGCGTGCGGCATGGGCGGGGGCGCCGTATCCTGAACGGGCATGTCGACGCTCGGGATACATCCTCCCAGCATCAGCAGCGCGAGCGGGGCGACGGCGCGCTTCATGTCAGCGCGCGGGCTCCAGCCGGTCGAGCCCGCCCAGATACGGTCGCAGCACCGCCGGTACCGCGACCGACCCGTCCGCCTGCTGATAATTTTCCAGCACCGCCACCAGCGTCCGCCCGACCGCAAGGCCAGAGCCGTTGAGCGTATGGACGAAACGCGGCGTCTTCTCGCCCTCGACGCGGTAGCGCGCGTTCATCCGCCGGGCCTGGAAATCGGTGCAGGTCGAACAGCTTGAAATCTCGCGATAGCGCGCCTGGCCGGGCAGCCAGACCTCGAGGTCATACGTCCGCGCGGCGGCGAAGCCCATGTCGCCCGCGCACAGCAGCATCCGACGATAGGGCAGTTCCAGTGCGTCGAGCACGCCCTCGGCGCACGCGGTCATCCGCTCGTGCTCCGCCTCCGACGCATCGGGGGTGACGATCGACACCATCTCGACCTTATCGAACTGATGCTGGCGGATATAGCCGCGCGTATCGCGCCCCGCCGCGCCGGCCTCTGACCGAAAGCAGGGCGTGAGCGCGGCGAAGCGCAGCGGCAGCTCGCTCTCCGGCAGGATCGACTCGCGCACGATGTTGGTCAGCGACACCTCGGCGGTCGGGATCAGCCAGCGGCCATCGGTCGTGCGGAACAGGTCCTCGGCGAACTTGGGGAGCTGGCCGGTGCCGAACATCGCCTCGTCGCGGACGAGCAGGGGCGGGCACACCTCCTCATAGCCATGGTCGCGCGTCAGCCGGTCGATCATGAACTGGCCGAGCGCGCGTTGCAGCCGGGCGGCGGCCCCGCGCACCAGCGTGAAGCGCGCCCCCGCCAGCGCGACGCCCGTCTCGAAATCGAGGCCGATCGCCGCGCCGATCGCGTCATGCTCGCGCGCCGGAAAGGCAAAGGCGGGGGGCGTGCCGCGGGTGTGCACGACGACATTGTCGTCCTCGTCGGCGCCCTCGGGCACGTCGACGGTGGGCCGGTTGGGCAGTGCGGCGAGCGCATCGTCGAGCGCCGCGGCGGCTTGCGCTTCGGCTGCCTCGAGCGCAGGCAGCGCATCCTTCAGCGCCGCGACCTCTGCCATCAGCGCCTGCGCGCGTGCCTCGTCCTTCTGCGCCTTGGCCTGGCCGATACCCTTCGACAGTTCGTTTCGGCGGGTCTGAGCGTCCTGCGCCGCCGCGATCGCCGCGCGCCGGCTGTCGTCGAGCGCGATCAGCCGCGCGGACTGGGGCTCGGCGCCGCGGCGGGCAAGGGCGGCATCGAAGGCGGCGGGGTCGTCGCGAAGGCTGCGGATGTCGTGCATAGGCGCATGGCTATGGCCGCGCCCCTCGCACGGTGCAAGCGGGCAAGCGGGCAACCGCATGGCGGGCGCGGCGTTACCTCTTCGACGATCAATGATGAGGAGATGTCCGATGCAGGTCCCGCACAATGCGTTCGTGCTCGTCGCCGACGGGCGCAAGGCGCTGTTCTTCCGTAACGAGGGCGATGCCGACTATCCCAACCTCCAGGTCGAGCACGCCGAAGAGCATGTGAACCCCGCCGATCGCGACCAGAAGACCGACGCCGCGGGCCAGGCATCCTCGACGCAAAGCGGATCGATGGGCGAAACCGACTTCCACCAGCAGGAAGAGGATCGCTTCGCCGCCGAAACCGCCGACATGCTGAAGCGTCGTGCGCTGGCCAACGATTTCGAATCGCTCGTCATCATCGCGCCGCCCCGGACGCTGGGCGAGCTCCGCAAGCATTATCACAAGGAAGTCAGCGACCGGTTGAAGGGTGAACTGGCGAAGGACCTTACCGGTCATCCCGTCGCCGACATCGAGAAGGCGCTGCAATCCGCCTGAACGTCCGCCCAAAGCAAAAAGGGCTGCCGGAGGCGATCCGGCAGCCCTTTTTCGTGGCGGCGTCGCGCGGGTCAGGCCGTGGTGGCGCGCGCCATGCGACGGCGGGCGACGAGCGCGGCCGCGGCGGCGCCGAACAGCAGCACCATCGGCGGCGCCGGCACCGGAGCCGGGGGCCCGCCCGACGAGCCGGTCGACCCCGACGAGCCGGTCGACCCGCTGGAGCCGGTCGACCCGCTCGACGTCCAGCCGCCGCTGGTGCTCCACCCCTTCGAGCTCGATCCGCCGGACGAGCCGCTCGACGAACTGGACGAGGATGTCGACGACGAGCCGCTGCTGCTGGACGAGGACGAGACATTGCCGCTCGACGAGGACGAACCGCTAGTGCTGGACGAGGAGGACACGTTGCCGCTCGACGAGGAGGACGACGACACGTTGCCGCTGGAAGAGCCCGACGACGTGCTGCTGACGTTGCCGCTCGAGGTCGACGACGTGCTGCTCACCCCGCCGGTCGAGCTCGACGTGGACGAGCCGCCAGACGAGGTCGAACTGGAGGACCCGCCAGTCGAGGTCGATGACCCGCCAGTCGAGGTCGAGGAACCGCCGGTCGAGGTCGAGGAACCGCCGGTCGAGGTCGAAGAACCGCCGGTGGACGAACCGCCCGTCGAGGTGCTGCTCGACGTCGAACCGCCGCTAGACGTCGAGGAGATGACGATGCTGCCGCTCGATCCCGAGCTGCCGCCGCCGAAGAAACCGCCACCGAAGAAACCGCCACCGCCGCCGGCCCAGCCGCCGCTGCCGCCGACGACCACCGGAACTGCGCCGCCGCCACCGCTGACGAAGCCCTCGCCGCGGGGCAGGGGCAGCGGCACGGGTGCAGCCTGGCTCGCCACCGTCACCACTGCGGGTGCGCAACTGGTTGTCGTGCGGGTCACCACCCGGCGAATGCGCGCACGCGGGGCCACCGACGCCACTTCGCGATGGACGATGCGCTTTTTGACCTGCTTCACGAAGGCGGGACGGTTGGGGCGTTCCGCGACGTGTACCGCGCCACCCCCGATCAACGCCCCCCCGCACGCACAAGCGCACAGTTTCGCCAAGGCCATTCGCACGGACATAATATTCTCTTTCGCTTCCGACCTGCGCTGGCCGGTCTCCCGTCACGACGAGCGATCGCCGCTAGCTCATCAAGTGCAAATCAATGGTTTAAGTGCAAGGACATTAACCGCCTTTCGCGGCAATTTGCCCGGCAGAAACGGGCTGGGTACGGTTGGCACAGCGTTAATGTGCCAAGACGGAACATCCGGCGAGCCGCCATTGTCCATTTCGGGCCAGTCGAAGCACCGGCTCGACCTGCCAATCAACCGATCGATTCGTAAGAAAATTTCGCTTTACGGCAAAATTCAGCAACTCGGCTCGCTTGTCGTCACGGACGCGCGCGATTATAGGCCCGCTCATCCAAACTTGGGGGCGGTCCCTTGGCACATCAGGGGCCGGAGGGAGAGTGGTATGGTAGCGCAAGTGAACCGCGTACACGACGACACGACCAATCCTCTGCCGGCGAACGACGCCGAGGACGGTTATCGGCCAAGCGCCGACGAACCGTTCATGAGCCTGAAGCAGCAGGCCTATTTCCGCACGAAGCTGCTGCGCTGGAAGGAGGCGATCCTCAGCGACGCCGCCGGCACGCTCAACCAGCTACAGCTCGATTCGCTGCGCGAGGCGGATCTGACGGATCGCGCATCGAGTGAGACGGACTGGTCGATCGAACTGCGCACCCGCGACCGGCAGCGCAAGCTGATCGCCAAAATCGACGCCGCGCTGCGCCGCATCGAAGAGGGCGAATACGGCTATTGCGAGGTGACCGGAGAGCCGATCAGCCTCGGCCGGCTGGAAGCGCGCCCGATCGCGACGATGACGCTGGAGGCGCAGGAGCGCCACGAGCGGACCGAGAAGGTGTCGCGCGAGGATTGATTGAAGGCGGGTGGAAGGCCCCTCCCGCTTGCGAGAGGGGCCGCCTTTCGTCGCTCAGAGCCGGGCGATCTCTTCCTTGAGTCGCAGCTTTTGGCGCTTCAGGTCGGTGAGCGTGGCCGCGTCGGGCATCGGGCGATGGGTTTCGTCGGCGATGCGGCGATCGAGCGCGGCATGCTTGGTCTCCAGAGCCTGTTGATGCGCGGTGTGCATTTCGGTGTACCTCCTGATGCATGCGGTTGGGGGAACGAAGTAAACCACCAACGCGGCCGGTTGTCGTCCCCCAAATCGAAGCGACGCGACCGGACGACCGTTTGCATGCGACGACCCGCGTCTCGCCGTCGGCCCGCACGGTGCGCTTGTTGCGACCGCGCCGGTCGCCTAGACGTCTGGGCGGGAAACGGGCGGACCGGAGGGCATGATGGACGAGACGGAGATCGCCGCACGGCTCGACCGCCTGAGGATCGAGCATCGCGACCTCGACGTCGCGATCGAGGCGCTCGCGGCGACGACCAGGCCCGACCAGTTGCAGATCGCCCGCCTCAAGAAGCGCAAGTTGCGCCTGCGCGACGAGATTTCGATGCTGGAGGACGAGTTGATCCCCGACATCATCGCCTGACCGGCCACCATCTTCCATCCCAACCGCCCCGCTTCGAAACACGCAACCCAGAGACGCCGCTTTGCCCGGTTCGACGCTTGTGCCACGCAGAACGTCATGATCGCCGATCGTCCCGAATCACGCATCCATCGCCGCCTGATCGACTCGCTCTATACCGAGGCGATGCTGCTGGCCGACGAGGCGCGAGCGTATTTCGACGAGGTCGGCCGCAACGAACGCGATGCGCTCGATCCGCTGATCCGGGTCGGCTTTTCGTGCGAGTCGCTGAAGGTGACGACGCGGCTGATGCACGTCATCGCCTGGCTGTTGACGCAGCGCGCGGTCGATGCGGGTGAGCTCAAGGCGCGCGAGGCGCTCGATCCGACGCGGCGGCTTGGCGCGGCGCCGTCGTTCGACGCCGATCTGCTCGACGCCCTGCCACCGCGCGCGCGCGCGCTCGTCGCCTCGAGTGCGGACCTGCACCGCCGCGTCGGGTTGCTCGACGAGGCGCTGGACGGCGCGGCGGTCGCACCGAGCCCGGTCCATGGCTTGCACGACCGGATCGCCCAGGCGTTCTGATCGACCCCCCGCGTTATTGCGGCGCCATCACCGACAACAGATCGTCGACCTTGCCGACCGCGAAGGCGGTATGCTCGTCGCCGACCGCATAGGGCAAAAGGATGCTACGCCCGTGGAGCAGCGCGCCGCAACTGTACGTAACGTTGGGCACATAGCCGCCGCGCTGTTCCGCGCTGGGGAAGAGCAGCGGTGAGGGGGTGCGGGCCAGCACCTTCGACGGGTCCGCCTTGTCGAGCAGGCAGGCGCCGACGCAATAGCCGCGCACCATCCCGACGCCGTGCGTGAAGACCAGCCAGCCTTCGTCGATCTCGAGCGGCGATCCGCAATTGCCGATCTGCACGAACTCCCACGGGTAGCGCGGCGCCATGATCGGCGCGCCCGTCTCCCACGTATAGAGGTCGTCGGAGCGTAGCAGCCAGATCTGTTCGTTGTCCTGCCGCCCGAGCATCACGAACTGGCCGTCGATGCGGCGCGGGAACAGCGCCATACCTTTGTAGCCCGCCATCGCGCCGAGCAAGGGGCGCATCTCGTACGTCCGCTCGTCGATACCGCGCAGCAATTCGCAGCGCGTATCGCGCCCGTCGAACGCGGTGTAGGTGCCGAGCACGCTTTCGACCCCATCATGGTCGGTGAAATTGACCAGGCGCATGTCCTCGACACCCTGGCGCTGGCTCGGCAGCGTCGGGAAGATCACCGTTTCGGAAATGTCCCGGCTATCGGGTGAGTGCAGCTTTACCCAGCCGCCCTCATCGTCGCTTTCGATCTGCGGCGGCACGCCCTGGTCGCTCGCAGGGTCGATGACGAGGCCGCGGTCGCCATCCCAGGTGCCGGTGCGGAAAGTGACGGACGAGATATGTCCCTCGCCGATCCCGCGCAGCGACAGGACGAAGCGGACACTGCCGACATCACCGCGCTCGTCTGGCGCGCGGACGATGCTGGGGTTGAACAGCGCCGCCGATTCGAACGCATATTCCTGGCTGAAATAGGCACCCAGCAACAGCCGGTCGCGGACGTCGGACACCTCGCCGACGTCGAGCCGGTCCTTCATCTCCGCGTACCGGCGTAGGAAGGCGTCGTCGACGTTGCGATGCCGCTTGCGCATCGCCTCGTGCAGCAGGCCGAGCATGCGCGTGCGCATGTCCTCGTCGAGTGCCATCAGGCGCGAGGCCACTTGCTGGACGCGGGTCGGCCGATCCCCGGCGAAGGCATCGGGATAGCCGAAATCGAAGGGCCGGATCACCGTTCGCGACGGATCGGGCTGCAACAGGATATCGAGCGTGGTGAAGACGTCGGCTGCGTTCATCGACCTGGCGTTCCTTCGCATGCGCCGCGGCCCATCGCGGTGCGCATCGACAGCGCACAGCGCACAAGCGCGCCGGATTGATCCATGATGGTGTGGCCGGAAGGCTTTCGTCACCATCCGGCCATCGGCGCGTCAGGCGGGGTGCAGGCCCATGCGCGTGCGCGCCGCGCGATACTGCTCCGCCATCCGCGCGATCCGCGCCGCGGCGGGCTCGACGGCATCGACCGCGCCGATGCCCTGACCCGATCCCCAGATGTCGCGCCAAGCCTTGGCCTTCGACCCATTGCCGCCGCCGAAGTCCATCGTCTTCAGGTCGCCTTCGGGCAGATGGTCCGGGTCGAGCCCCGCCGCCTCGATCGAGGCGCGCAGGTAGTTGCCGTGCACGCCGGTGAACAGGTTCGAATAGACGATGTCCGCCGCGCGCCCCGCGACGATCGCATCCTTGTAGGCAGGCGCCGCATTCGCCTCCGCGGTCGCGATGAAGGGAGAGCCGATATAGGCGAGGTCGGCGCCCATCGCCTGCGCGGCGAGGATCGCGTCGCCCGTCGCGATCGAGCCCGACAGCGCGAGCGGGCCGTCGAACCACTGGCGGATTTCCTGAACGATCGCGAAGGGCGACAGCCGCCCGGCGTGCCCGCCAGCACCCGCGGCGACTGCGATCAGGCCGTCCGCCCCTTTTTCGATCGCCTTGCGCGCGAACCGGTCGTCGATGACGTCGTGCAGCGTGATGCCGCCCCAGCCGTGAACCGCAGTGTTGAGATCCTCGCGCGCGCCGAGCGAGGTAATGATGATCGGCACCTGCCATTTGGCGCAGGTCGCAAGGTCGGCCTCCAGCCGGTCGTTCGACTTGTGGACGATCTGGTTGACCGCGAACGGCGCGGCCGGGCTGTCAGGATGGTCGCGGTTGTGCGCCGCCAGTTCCTCGGTGATGCGATGCAGCCATTCGTCGAGCAGCGCCTGCGGCCGCGCGTTGAGCGCGGGGAACGAGCCGGCGATTCCCGCCTTGCACTGGGCGATGACCAGATCGGGGTTCGAGATGATGAACAGCGGCGACCCGATAACGGGCAGGCGCAGGCGATCGAACAGGGCGGGCAGGCTCATGGATCGGTTTTGTAGCGCAACGGATACCGCTGTCCAGCGGCGGCATGCACGCCTGCGACGCGGGGCCGTCGAGCGATGCTGGTGGCTTGCGAGGGCCCGTCAAAGGTGTAGGACGTCGACCATACACCATATCGGAGAGATGTCCGTCCCATGAGGCTCGCTTTTGCCACTGCGCTCGCGCTGACCGTGTCCACCCCCGCGCTCGCCGCAGGATCGCTGCCCAAGACGGTCGTGCCCGTGCTTTACGATATTGCGGTCTCTCCCGACGCGGAAAAGATGACCTTTTCCGGAACCGAGACGGTGGCGATCGACGTGAAGGCGCCGACGCGCACGATCGTGCTCAACGCCGCGGACCTCGCCATCGCCAACGCGACCTTCGACGGCAAGGCGGTGCCCTTCGCGCTCGACAAGGCGAAACAGGAACTGACGCTGACGCTGCCCGCCGCTGCGACGGCGGGCCGCCACAGCGTCGCCTTCGCCTGGACGGGCAAGATCAACCAGTCCGCCGCCGGCTTCTTCGCGATCGATTACACCAACCAGGACGGGTCGAAGGCGCGGATGCTCGCGACGCAGTTCGAGGCGCCCGACGCGCGGCGCTTCGCACCCATGTGGGACGAACCCGCGTTCAAGGCGAAGTTCCGACTGACGGCGACGGCGCCCAAGGGTCAGCTCGCCTTCTCGAACATGCCCGCGACGGACGTCGCGACGCAGGCGGACGGCAAGCAGCTGTACAGCTTCGCCGAAACGCCGGTGATGTCGAGCTATCTGCTGTTCCTCGGCATGGGCGACATGGAGCGCAAGACGGTCAAGGCCGGTAACGTCGAGATCGGCGTCATCACCCGCCGCGGCGTCGTCGACCAGGGCGGTTATGCGCTCGCCGAGGCGAAGCGGCTGCTGACCTATTACAACGACTATTTCGGTACGCCCTATCCCTTGCCCAAGATGGATATGATCGCCGGCCCGGGTTCCAGCCAATTCTTCGGCGCGATGGAGAATTGGGGGGCGATCTTCTACTTCGAACCCGAATTGCTGTTTGACCCGAAGCGCGCGACCGAAAGCGGCCGCCAGCGCATCTTCACCGTCGTCGCGCACGAAATGGCGCACCAGTGGTTCGGCGATCTCGTCACCATGGCGTGGTGGGACGACCTGTGGCTGAACGAGGGCTTCGCCTCGTGGATGGAGAACAAGTCCGCCGCCGACCTCAATCCGACGTGGCAGGCGACCGCCTCTGCCGTCGCGTTCGATCGCGAAGGCGCGATGGGCATCGACGCGACGTCCGCGACGCATCCGATCATCCGCAAGGTCGATACGGTCGACCAGATCGGCGAGGCGTTCGACGGGATCACCTATTCGAAGGGGCAGGCCGTGATCGGCATGCTCGAATCGACGCTGGGCCCCGACACGTTCCGCGCCGGCATCCGCCGCTACATGGCGAAATACAAATATTCGAACACGGTCACCGACCAATTGTGGAGCGAACTGTCCGACGCCGCCGGCAAGCCGGTCCAGCAGATCGCGCACGACTTCACGCTGCAGGGCGGCGTGCCGCTGGTGACGCTGTCCGGCGCGCGCTGCGCCGGCGGGACGATGCAGGCGACGCTGGCGCAGGGGCGGTTCGGCCTCGATGCCGCGTCGAAGACACCGCAGACGTGGCACGTGCCGCTGATCGTCGCCACCGTCGGCGGCGGCGAGACGCGCACGATCGTTTCCGGTGCGGCGACGCAGCTATCGGTCAAGGGCTGCGGCACGGTCGTCCTCAACCGCGGCAAGCAGAGCTACACCCGCGTGATGTACGACAGGGCCGGGCATGACGCGATCGTGCGCGACTATACGCGCCTGTCGCTCGACGATCGGCTCGGCACCCTGGGCGACGATTATGCGCTCGCCTCCGGCGGCTATCAGGACCTCGCCCGGTTCTTCGAAGTGATGGCGAAGGTCGGCGAGGGCGCCGATCCGCTGGAATGGCAGGTCGTCGCCGGCCGCCTCGGCGGACTGACCGGCATCTACGACAAAACGCCGCTGGAACAGTCGATGCGCGATCGCACCGTCCAGATCCTGGCGCCGGTGATGCAGCGGATCGGTTTCGCCGCCAAGCCGGGCGAATCGCCGCAGGTGTCGAACCTGCGCGAGACGTTGGTGGGGCGCCTCGGCTCGAACGGCGACCCGGAGGTTTTGGGGCAGGCGCGCCGTTACGTTGCTGCGCTGGCGACCGATCCGACCGCGATCCCGCCGGCGATCCGCCAGCCGATCCTGTCGACCTTCGCGATCAATGCGACGCCGGCGGAATGGGACCAGCTGCTCAGCCTCGCCAAGACGGAGAAGAACCCCGTCGCGAAGAACCGCTTCGTCTCTTTGCTCGGCGCGAGCCGCGACGATACGGTCGCGGCCAAGGCGCTCGAGCTGCTGCGCACCGACACGTTCACCGCGCCCCAGAAGGCGTCGCTGCTCCGATCGGTAGCGGGCTCGCACCCCGACATGGCGTTCGACTGGGCATTGGCCAACCGCGATCTCGTCAACGGCTTCGTCGAGGAAAGCCAGCGGTCGGGCTTCATCCCCAGCCTGGGCGGCGGATCGAACGATGCGGCGATGCCCGGCAAGATAAAGGCCTATGCCGAAAAGTACCTGCCCGAAGCCTCGCGCGGTACGGCGATGCGCACCTTGTCGCTGATGGCGGTGCGCAAGGACATGGCCGAGCGTCTGCGCCCGGCCGTGGCGCTGTGGTTGGGTAAGTAAGCGACGGTGCGTGCGGCGGTCCGGCGGGCTGCCGCATCTGCCCCGCTGCTAACCGCCGTCTTGGCCGCGTGCGGTTACCGTCCCGCCGGCAGGCCGGTGACGCGCGCGAGGCCGTCGTCGCCGAACGAGACGAGCCAGTTACTGCCGTTCTGGCAGGTCGCCGCCCAGGCGGGGCGACCGTTGACGCCGTCGGGCTGGCGGCGCGTGCCGACGACGCCCTGGCAGTCGTTGCCCGCATCGCGGATCGCGCGCAGGATGACGCCCTGGCGTTGCGGCTCGGTGAGCGCGACGACCTTGCTGGCAAAACCGTCCGGTTTCACCGATGCGGGCTTCGCGCTATTGCCGGGCGCGTCGCCGTTCGCGGCGGACCCGCATCCGGCGAGTGCGAGCAGTGCGGGTGTCAGCACCGCCATCACACGGGAAGTCGGTCGGCCCATCGATCGGATCGTCATCGCTCTGTCCCTTTCCTGAGGATGTTGCGCCAGCGTAACGCGCCGCCCTGCAAAGGGAGCCAGCGGAATTTCGTGACAGTCCGATGGCGCATTTATGAACCATCGTGTCGCACGATGGTCGCCAAACTGACACGCTCCGCTGTCACAGCCGGTCGCAAGATGTTGCGAACGTTTCGCGCGGGTAAGGGAGCATCTTCTTGGCAACACAGATGAACACGGCGGGCGTGGCGAAAGCCTATGACCGCTGGGCGCCGGTGTACGACCTCGTCTTCGGCCCCGTCTTCCGGCAGGGGCGCGCGGCCGCGATCCGCGCGGCGGAACGTGCGGGGGCACGGATCCTCGAGGTGGGCGTGGGCACGGGCATATCGCTGCCCGGCTATTCGAAGGGCAGCCGCATCGTCGGAGTCGATATCTCCGAGGACATGCTGGACAAGGCACGCGACCGCGTCCGCAAACTGGGCCTCGCCAATGTCGAGGCGATCGAGGTCGGCGACGCGGAGGCTTTGCGCTATCCCGACGACGCCTTCGATGCGGTCGTCGCGCAATACGTCGTTTCTGCGGTGCCCAATCCGGCAAAGGCGCTCGACGAATTCGCCCGCGTCTGCCGCCCCGGCGGCGAGATCATCGTCACGACGCGGGTCAGCGCCTCGGGCGGCATGCGCGGCAAGATCGAAAAGGGACTGATGCCGATCACCAGCCGGCTCGGCTTCCGCACCGATTTTCCTTTCTCGCTCTACGTCGACTGGGCGGAGGGGCGCAGCGACGTGTCGCTGATCGAGGCGCGGCCCATACCGCCGCTCGGCCATTTCTCGCTCGTTCGTATCGCCAAGCACGCTCCGACTCAGGATCACATGCAATGACCAGTTTTCGCGCGCAGCTCGCCGAACAGCGGTGGGACGACCATCGTTATTACCACCACAGCCTGGTCAACCAGAGCCTGCACTTCGTCAGCGCCTGCACCTTCCTGACCGCTTATGCGCTGCTCTTCGTCGATGCGGCGGTGGCGAGCCTGCTCGCCTGGGGCGTCGCGATGACCAGCCGCCAGGCGGGGCATTTCTTCTTCGAGCCCAAGGGCTACGACCACAAGAACCACGCGACGCACGAGCACAAAGAGGAGATCAAGGTCGGGTACAACCTTGCCCGCAAGGTCGTGCTGATGAGCCTGTGGGCGCTCGTCCCGGTCACTCTGTTCCTCGAGCCGACGCTGTTCGGCATGCTGCCCGCCCCCGCGGACGGGTGGCAGACGACGCTGCGTCGCGTCGGCACCGCGTGGCTGTTCCTGGGGGCGGGTGCGATCGTGTTCCGCTCGCTCCAGCTGTTCATCCAGCGTGACGTCGAGACGGGCCTGGTCTGGGCGACGAAGATCGTCACCGATCCGTTCAACGATTTCCGCATGTACAAGAGCGCACCGGGCCGCTTGCTGCGCGGTGAGCGCTTCGACGATCCGGACGCGGTCGCCCACGGCTGATCGCCGCCGGCAGGATGAGGGGGCGGTCGATGCGGCCGCCCCCTTTTCGCGTGTCAGTCGCGCCCCAGCCGCGCCGCGATCGTCTCGCGCAGAAGGCGGCGGCGCACCGCCTTGTTGGTGGCGCCCTCGGCATGCCAGAACCACCCGTCCGCCCGCATGGCGCGCACCGCGCCGACGAACCGTTCGACGATCTCAGCGAAGAGCGTGTCGTCGATGTCGAGGCTGAAGATCAGCCGCCCGGTGCCGACCCAGCTCAGCGCCAGATCCGCCTCGCGGAGGTAATATTGCAGCATCCAGTTGTAGGCGGACGGCGCATCGTAGAGCACGGTCCAGATCGTCTGGAGATTTGCGACGCGCACCGGCAGCGATTCCGCCGCCATTGCTGTGTTGAGCGCGGCGGCGCGGGCATCCCAGCGTGCATCGATCCCGTCGTACAGGGCCGCAGCCTCCGGCCCGTCGATATGACGCAGGAATGCGTTCATCGATCCCATCACATAGGGATGCGCGTTGAACGTGCCGCGCGCGAAGCAGATGTCGACCGGCCGATCGTCGCGCCAGCGCTTCATCAGGTCGGCGCGCCCGGCGAGCACGCCGACGGGCAGGCCGCCGCCCAATGTCTTGCCATAGGTGACGAGGTCGGGCGTCACGCCGAAATATTCGGCGGCCCCGCCCTTCGCCAGGCGAAATCCGACGAACACCTCGTCGAGGATCAGAACGATGCCGTTGGCGCGGCATACCTCGGCCAGTCGGCGCAGCCACGCGCCATACGCCTCGCGGTCGATCCCCGCCTTGCGCCCGCCATCGACCAGCTGGCCGTCGGACGGCGCGGCGCCGTTGGGGTGGAGCACCTGCAGCGGATTGACGAGCACGCAGGCGATGTCCTTGCGACTGGCGAGCACGCGGAGCGTCTGTTCGGACTGGTCGGCGAGCGTCAGCGTGCCGTCGGCGGGGACGGGATTGCCGATCCCCGGCTGCACGTCGCCCCACCAGCCGTGATACGCGCCGGCGAAGCGCACCAGCCGGCGGCGGCGCGTGTGATAGCGGGCGAGGCGCACCGCCTGCATCACCGCCTCAGTCCCCGACATATGGAACGACACCTCGTCCATGCCGGAAATCGCACGGATGCGCGCGACATTGTCGGCGACCACCGGATGGAGCGCGCCGAGCACCGGGCCGAGCGCCTCGACCATCGCCGCGCCTTCGCGGATCATGCGCTTGTACGCCTCATAGCCCAGCAGATTGACGCCGTACGATCCGGTCAGGTCGATCAGCCGGTTGCCGTCGAGGTCGTAGACGTTGGGCCCGTCGGACCTTTCGAGGAACGCGCCGGTGCCCAATGTCTCGCGGACGCGGCGGCCGAACTGGAACGGCACGCGATAGGCGCCGGTGAATTGCAGGTCGGACAGGCCGCCGCGCGTCTCGCGGGTCAGCGCCAGCGTCTTTGCAAAACGGGTCGCATAGACGGCGCCCAGCCGCTCGAACCCGGCCTGGCGCTGCGCCGTGATGTCCGCCGGAGCGTCGTCGGCACGGAAGAAGCGGTCGGGGCCATATTCGTAGAAGGGGATTTGCCCGGCGATACGCTTCGCCATGCGGACGTGGCCGCCCAGCGAGCGGTGCTTGGCGCGCGACAGGGCGAGGCGCTGGCGACCCTTGGCAGCGGCGAGGATGCCGGCGCCCGCGGCGATCGGATAGAGGAGGATGGACATGGTTGCGACTGAGCGCACGGGCATGACGCCCCGATGACAGCGCCCAAAGGATTGATGCGGCTGCTGTTGCAGGAGGACGTCAATTTCCTGCTGACAAACCGCATTCCGCGTCGGCTGGCGACCAGGGTGGTCGGCCGCATCGCGCGGATCGAGCA
Source organism: Sphingomonas sp. FARSPH (assembly GCF_003355005.1). Lineage (NCBI taxonomy): Bacteria > Pseudomonadati > Pseudomonadota > Alphaproteobacteria > Sphingomonadales > Sphingomonadaceae > Sphingomonas > Sphingomonas sp. FARSPH. The sequence goes on from NZ_CP029985.1 coordinate 2,628,504, forward strand.
TCCGCTGGTGGCGCGCCCCGCGCTAGCGCTGTGGCGCTTTTTCGGCGGCGTCGACCTGTCGGATGCGGCGACGACGCGCTTCCGGTCGCTGCGCGACGGGTTCACGCGTGCCCTGAGGCCGGGCGCCCGGACGTTCGACCCCGATCCGGCGGCGATCGCATCGCCCTGCGATGCGATCGTCGGCGCGCACGGGCGGATCGACGGCGACGCATTGTATCAGGTGAAGGGTTTCCCGTACCGCCTCGGCGACCTCGTCCCCGATCCCGCGCTGGTCGAACGGTTCCGCGACGGCAGCTTCGTGACGCTGCGGCTGACGGCGGGGATGTACCACCGCTTCCACGCGCCGCACGACCTGACCGTCGACGGTGTCACCTACCTGTCGGGCGACTGCTGGAACGTCAATCCGATCGCGCTGAAGCGCGTCGAGCGATTGTTCTGCCGCAACGAGCGCGCAGTGATCGAGGCGCGGCTCAAGGACGGCACGCCGATGCTGCTGGTGCCGGTCGCCGCGATCCTGGTGGCGAGCATCCGGTTGAGCTTCCTCGATACCCAACGCACGCTGCGCCAGTTCGGGTCGGCGCGGGTTGCGTGCGACGTCGCGCTGACGAAGGGCGAGGAGATGGGCTGGTTCGAGCACGGATCGACGATCGTGATGTTCGTGCCCAACGGCGTGCGGCTGAGCGATACGCTGGAGGAGGGCGCGGCGGTCCGGGCGGGGCAGGGGATCGCGTGCGTATGAGCCCTTTTTTAGGAAGGGGGAAGGGACTGTCATCAGCGGCGTTCCTCACCCCAAACCCCTCCCCTGAAGGGGAGGGGCTTTAACCCTGTCGTTCGCGGCGGAGCTGGTCCCAATAGTCCAATCGTTCCTGCAACCGCTTCTCGAAGCCGCGGCCGGTCGGTTCGTAGAAGCGCTGCGGCGGCAGCTCGTCGGGCCAGTAGTTCGCGCCCGAAAACGCCTCTGGCGCGTCGTGATCGTAGGCATAGTCCGCGCCATAGCCGATCTGCTTCATCAGCTTGGTCGGCGCATTGAGAATATTGTCGGGCGGCATCAGCGATCCGGTCTGCTTCGCCGTCCGCCACGCCGCCTTTTGCGCCATATAGGCGGCGTTCGATTTGGGGGCGGTGGCGAGGTAGAGGCACGCCTGCGCGATCGCGAGTTCTCCTTCCGGGGAGCCGAGGAAGTCGTACGTGTCCTTTGCCGCGATGCACTGGACGAGCGCCTGCGGGTCGGCGAGGCCGATGTCTTCCACCGCTGCGCGCGTCAGCCGGCGCAGCAGGTAGAGCGGCTCCTCGCCCGCAGTCAGCATGCGCGCTAGGTAATAGAGCGCAGCCTGCGGGTCCGACCCGCGGATCGATTTGTGCAGCGCGCTGATGAGGTTGTAATGGCCTTCGCGATCCTTGTCGTAGACCGCGACGCGGCGCTGGAGGAAGCCTGACAGGCCGGCGGGGTCGAGCGGTTCGGGCAGGTCGACCGAAAACAACGTCTCCGCCTGGTTGAGCAGGAAGCGGCCGTCGCCGTCCGCCTGCGCGACCATCGCCTCGCGCGCGGCGGGGGTGAGCGGCAGGGGCCGCCCCTCGGCCGCTTCGGCGCGGTCGAGCAGCTTGGTCAGCGCGGGCGCGCCCAGCCGGTGGAGGATCAGCACCTGCGCGCGGCTGAGCACCGCGGCGTTGAGTTCGAACGACGGATTCTCGGTCGTCGCGCCGACCAGCGTCACGGTGCCGTCCTCGACATAGGGCAGGAAGCCGTCCTGCTGCGCGCGATTGAAGCGGTGGATCTCGTCGACGAACAGGAGCGTGCGCTTACCGACCCGGGCATGCTCGCGCGCCTCGGCGAACGCCTTCTTGAGGTCGGCGACGCCGGAGAAGACCGCGCTGATCGGCACGAAGCGCAAGTCGACGGCGTCGGCAAGCAGGCGTGCGATCGTCGTCTTGCCGGTGCCCGGCGGTCCCCACAGGATCATCGACGACAGGCGCCCGGCCGCGACCATCCGGCCGATCGCGCCGTCCGGGCCGGTCAGATGCTCCTGCCCGACCACATCGGCGAGCGTGCGCGGGCGCAACCGGTCGGCGAGCGGCGCGTCGGGGCCGGGGGCGGGAGGGGGCGGCTCCGGTTCGAGCCCGGTCAGCAGGTCTGCCATCACTCGCAAGATAGGGTGGGCGAGGCGGCGCGTCATCGTGGAAGTTCGCAAAAGTCGCAGTGTTTTGGGGTCGGTTTTACATGAAGATATATCGCAAAGCATCTTGACTCTGATTCTCTGCGATATATCTTGATCGCATCATGATATGGAGTCGATGATGTTTGATCATAGGGAAGGCCGTCACGGACGGCATGGCGGTGAGGGTGCCTATGCCCGCAGTCGCGCCAACAATTTCGGTCCGCGCGGCGGTTGGGAGCAATGGGGCGAACGACTGGAGCAGCGCTTTGCCGAGGTGTTCGGGGAGAAGGGCGGTCATGGCGGCGGCGGCGGCCGACGGCGCATGTTCGACGGCAGCGAGCTGCGCCTTGTCCTCCTCAAGATGATCGCCGATGCCCCGCGCCATGGGTACGAGCTGATCAAGGCGATCGAGGAGATGACTGGCGGCGCCTATGCGCCGAGCCCTGGCGTCGTCTACCCCGCGCTGACGATGCTCAATGAAATGGAACTGATCGAGGAGCAGGCGAGCGAGGGGGCGCGCAAGCGGTTCGCGGTGACCCCCGCCGGCGAGGCGCATTTGGCCGAACATGCGGAGGCGGTGACGGCGCTGATCGCGCGGCTGACCGGGCTGGGCGCGGAGCGTAGCCGCGGCGATCATGCCCCGGTACGCCGCGCCATGCACAACCTGCGCCATGCGGTGCAGAACCGTGTTATGCGCGGCGACCTGGACGAGGACGCGCTGTACCGTATCGTCGCGCTGATCGACGAGGCGGCGCAGAAGGTGGAGCGGCTGAAGTGAGCGCGTCCGTCGCACGGGTGCCGACCCATTCGGCGAGCCGCTACCTCCAGCAACTCGCCAAGCATTGGAGCCACAAGATGGAGGTCGCCTTCACCGCGGAAGAAGGGACGATCGCCTTCCCCGACGGATCGCGGCTGGAGATGCGGGCGAGCGAGGAGACGCTCGACCTGCTGCTGACCGTGCCCGAGGGCGAGGATGCGTCGCGGATGCGCGAGGTGGTGGCGAGCCACCTCGACCGCTTCGCGTTTCGCGAAGCGCCGCTGACGTTCGACTGGCGCGAGGGGTAAAAGCTTTCCCCAGCACGCCTCAACCCGTCACCCCGGTCGTAGAACCGGGGTCCCGCTTCTCCTACGGTCCGCCGGAAAAGCAGGACCCCGGATCAAGTCCGGGGTGACGAGGGGACGGAAAATGAGGTTCGGGAACCCGACCCGCGCCTTTTATCACCCGCGCGGCTATCAGCCGCGCAGCTTCAGATAGGCGTCGAGCACCGCCTGGTTCGCGGTGTCCCAGCGGTAGCCCGCGGCGCTTTCGTGACCCGCCGCGCCCATCGTCGTGCGGAGGGCCGGATCAGCGGCGATGCGGGCGATCGCGTCGGCGTAGCCCGCGATGTCGGTCGGTTCGACCAGGAAGCCGGTGACGCCGTCCTGGACCAGGTCGACCGCGCCGGTCGCGCGTGCGGCAACGACGGGGACGCCCGCGGCCATCGCCTCCGTCGTGACGTTGCCGAACGTTTCGGTGATACTGGGGTTGAAGAAGACGTCCATCGACGCGACCGCGCGGCCGAGGTCGTCGCCCGACTGGAAGCCGGCGAACACCGCGCCCGGCGCGGCCTCTGCAAACCAATCCTCCGCCGGACCCTTGCCGATCACCAGCGCCTTGTGCGCGACACCGCGGCGGCGCAATTCGGCGAGCACGTCGGCGAAGACGTCGAGCCCCTTTTCCTTGACCAACCGGCCGAGGAAGCCGATCGCCAGTTCATTATCGGCGATGCCGAGCGACCGCCGCCAGTCGAGGCTGCGCCGGTCGGGCCGGAACCGGTCGTGGTCGATGCCGCGCGACCACAAGGTCATTGGCGTCGTCACGCCCCATTCCCGGAGCAGCGCGCCCATGCTCGGGCTGGGCGGCATGACGAGATCGACGCGATTGTAGAAGCGCGTCATCAGCGCCTTGATGAGCGGTTCGACGAAACCGATCCGGTAATAGCGGAAATAGGTTTCGAAGCGCGTGTGGAACGATGCGACGACAGGTATGCTGTGCCGCCGCGCCCAGGTGACCGCGCCGTGATTGAGGAATTCGGGGGCGGAGACGTGGACGATGTTGGGAGCGAATGCCTCCAGATCGCGGCGCGTCGCGGCGGGCAGGTAACGGCCGATGCGATATTCCCCGCGCCCGCCCGGCATCGGGATCGCGGGGACGGAGACGAGGTCGCCCGTCGGCGGAAAGGCGGGCGGGTCGATCGTCGGCGAATAGACGCGGACCGCCACGCCCGCGGCGAGCAAGTGGCCGACGAGCAGGTTCAACGCCTGGTTCGCGCCGTCGCGCGTGTAATTGTAGTTGCCGCTGAACAGGGCGACGCGAAGGTCGGAGGGGTGCATGATGCCGCACGCCATAGCGTTCGGATTGCGGCACGACTATGTCGGCGCCGACACCCGATTATCGAGGAGCTTGCCATGGCCGATCTGTCCGCCTTCCCGATCACCAAGCGCCGGCCGCCGCAGTTTCCCGACCGCATCCAGCTGTATTCGCTGCCGACGCCCAACGGCGTGAAGGTGTCGATCATGCTGGAGGAGACGGGCCTGTCGTACGAGCCGCACCTGATCGATTTCGCCAGCGAGGATCAAAAGACGCCCGAGTTCCTGGCGCTCAACCCGAACGGCAAGATCCCCGCGATCATCGATCCGGAAGGGCCGGGCGGCCAGCCGCTGGCGCTGTTCGAAAGCGGCGCGATCCTGCTGTATCTCGCCGAGAAGACGGGGCAACTGCTGGGGCAAGGCCCGGCAGACCGCTGGCGCGCGATCCAGTGGGTGATGTTCCAGATGGGCGGCGTCGGCCCAATGTTCGGCCAATTGGGCTTCTTCAACAAGTTCGCCGGCAAGGATTGGGAGGACAAGCGCCCTCGCGACCGATACCTAGCCGAAAGCCAGCGACTGCTGGGCGTGATGGATGCCGAACTGGCGGGCAAGACATGGTTCCTGGGCGACCATTATTCGATCGCGGACATCGCGATGCTCGGCTGGGTACGCAACCTCATCACCTTCTATGAGGCGCGCGAGTTGGTGCAGTTCGATCGGTTCGCCAATGTCGCGGCGTGGCTGGAGCGCGGGCTCGACCGGCCGGCGGTACAGCGCGGCCTCGCGATCCCTGCGCGCAGCTGAACGCTCAGCGGTAGAGGGCGCTGACGTCGAGCTTCAGCCCCTCGATCGCGACGATCGCGCCGTCGTGATAGTGCGGCGCCGCGATCAGCCGCATCCAGCGTGCGCCGCCGTTCGCGGGGCGCAACTCGACGTCCAGCGTGAAACCGCGGCGGTGTTTCAGCGCATGCGCGCGCAACCGCTCCATCGCGGCACGCGATCCTTCGGCGTACAGGCGCACCACCTCGTCGCGCGCGACGCGGGCGCCGCGCGGCAGGCCGAACAGATCGTAGACCCCATCCGACCAGATCAGCCGATCGCCAGGAAATTCGCATCGCCAGCGGCCGGGCATGCCGGGGGGGAGCGGCGGCAGATCGTCGATGCGCCCGAGGTCGAACCGCATCGACCGATCCTCGAGCGGCCAGCTGTGGTGAAGCGCGAGAGGTTCGGTCGGCAACATGCTCGGATCGGCCGTAACATACGTCCGATTAAAGAACCATATCGATATCGATGTTCCCTTATCGTTCCGTCTAGGCTAAAGGGCTTGGCATGGCCAAACCCCAGAAACGCTACGTCTGTCAGGCCTGCGGGTCGGTGTCGCACCGCTGGGCGGGGCAGTGCGGCGATTGTGCCGAGTGGAACACGCTTGTCGAGGAGGCGGGAGCGGTCGTGACGCCGTTCCAGGCGAAGCACAACCTGCAGACCGGGGGGCGGGCGGTGCAGCTGGTCGGGCTGGACGCGGAGATCGCGCTGCCCGACCGGATGGCGACGGGTATCGCCGAACTCGACCGTGCGCTGGGCGGCGGCTTCGTGGAAGGGTCCGCGACGCTGATCGGCGGGGATCCGGGTATCGGCAAGTCGACGTTGCTGCTGCAGGCGGCGGCGAAGCTGGCGAGCGCGGGTCGGGCCGTGGCCTATGTTTCCGGCGAGGAGGCGGCGGATCAGGTGCGGCTGCGCGCGCGCCGGTTGGGATTGGGCAACGCGCCGGTGCAGCTGGCGGCGGCTACGTCGACGCGCGATATCCTGACGACGCTGTCGCTGGGCGCGCCGCCCGCATTGCTGGTGATCGATTCGATCCAGACGATGCATTCCGACCTGATCGAGGGTGCACCCGGCACGGTCAGCCAGGTGCGCGCTTCCGCGCAGGAGCTGATCCGTTTCGCCAAGGAACGCGGCACCGCGCTGGTCCTCGTCGGCCATGTCACCAAGGACGGCAGCATCGCGGGGCCGCGCGTGCTGGAGCATATGGTCGACACCGTGCTCGCCTTCGAGGGCGAGCGCAGCCACCAGTACCGCATCCTGCGCGCGATCAAGAATCGGTTCGGCGGCACCGACGAGATCGGCGTCTTCTCGATGCAGAGCGAGGGGCTGAGCGAGGTCGCCAACCCCTCCGCCCTGTTCCTGACCAGCCGCGACGAGAGCGTGACGGGCGCCACCGTCTTTCCCGCGCTGGAGGGGACGCGGCCGGTGTTGGTCGAAATCCAGGCGCTGGTGGTGCGCCTCGCCAGCGGGGCGACGCCGCGGCGATCGGTGGTCGGCTGGGATTCGGGCCGGCTGGCGATGATCCTGGCGGTGCTGGAGGCGCGGTGCGGCCTGTTCTTCTCGTCGGCGGAAGTCTATCTCAACGTCGCGGGCGGGTACCGGGTGCAGGACCCGGCCGCGGACCTCGCCGTCGCCGCGGCCTTGGTGTCGGCGCTGTCGGAACGGCCCGTCGCAGTCGACGCGGTCGCGTTCGGCGAGATCGCGCTGTCGGGCGAAATCCGCCCCGTCGCGCACAGCGCCCTGCGCCTCAAGGAGGCGGGCAAGCTCGGTTTCGAGCGTGCGCTGGTCCCGACCGCGATGGCGAAGGAGGAAAGCCCGCTGCGCCTCACGGGCTTCCGCACGCTGGCGCAGTTCGTCGATCATATGCTGGGGCGGTAGCGTCTCCTCATCGGGGTAATGACGCCTTGCCCCTAGCCGCCGACGCCCGGCGTCCCTATCGAAGGAGCCATGGCCCTGACCGCTCTCGACATCATCGTCCTCCTGCTCGTGCTGGGCGCTGCGGCGATGGGGTTCGTGCGCGGGTTCGTGACCGAAGTGCTGTCGCTGTTCGCCTGGGTCGCGATCGTCGCGATGCTCAAGCTGTTCCACATCGCGCTCGCCGCGTCGCTGGCGCGGACGATCGGCACGCCGTCGGGTGCGGCGGTCGCCGCTTTCGCGATCATCGCGGGCGGTACCTATGTCGTCGGACGGCTGGTCGCGACCGCGATCGGGCGGCGGACGCGCACGTCGATCCTGGGGCCGGTCGACCGCGCGCTCGGCTTCGGCTTCGGCGCGCTCAAGGGGCTGATCCTCGCCAGCCTGGGGTTCCTGCTCGCCGCGCTGGTCGTCGACACCGCGCGCGGCGGCGCTGCCAACCGGCCCGAATGGATGGTGCGATCGCGCACCTATCCCCTGCTCAATGCGACGAGCGCGGGGATCGCCGATTTCGTCGATCGCCGTCGCCGCGGCTTGCCCGTCTTCGGATCGCGTGCAGCGATCGCCGATTCTGCCCCGACCAATGCGAGTGACGCGCCGTGAACGCCCCCCTCTACAATGCGGAGATCCTCCGCCTCGCCGCGTCGATCCCGCATCACGAACGGCTCGCGCACGCCGCCGCCAGCGCAGAGAAGCGCTCGCCCGTCTGCGGCAGCCGCGTGACGGTCGACGTCGGGATCGACGCCGATGGCCGGGTGAGCGAGGTAGGGCTGCTGGTACGCGCCTGCGCGCTGGGCCAGGCGTCCGCCGCGCTGCTCGCGACGCATATTCTCGGCAAAACGCCCGCGCAGCTTGCCGCGGCGCGCGATGCGCTGACCGCTTGGCTGACGCGGGAGGGCGATCTGCCCGACTGGCCCGGCCTCGCCGTGTTCGACCCCGCGCGCGACTATACCGCGCGCCATCCGTCGATCCGCCTCGCGTTCGAGGCAGCGGCGGATGCCGCGGCGCAGGCGGTGGAGGCCCGTTCGCATGCATGACGCCTCGCCCGTCTCGATGCTGCGCGACGGCATGGTGCTGCTCGGCGCGGGCCTCGCCTTCGTCCTGCTGTTCCGCCGGCTGGGCCTTGGCGCGACGCTGGGTTTCCTCGTCGCGGGCGCGGTGGTGGGGCCGCACGTGTTCGGTATCGTCGGCGACGCGGAATCGAAGATCGGCGTCGCCGAACTCGGCATCACGTTGCTGCTGTTCATCGTCGGGCTCGAGCTGAACCCATCGCGCCTGTGGCGGATGAAGAACGAGATTTTCGGCGTCGGCCTGCTTCAGGTCGTCGTCTGTGGCTTGGCGATCACGGCGATCGTCTGGCTTGCCGGCTTTTCGATCACCGCCGCGCTCGCGCTCGGCCTGCCGCTGGCGCTGTCGTCGACCGCGCAGGTGCTGCCGATGCTGCAATCGGCGGGGCGGCTGCGCACGCCGTTCGGCGAGCGCGCCTTTTCGATCCTGCTGTTCCAGGACCTGTCGATCGTTCCGCTCATCACGATCGTCGCGGCGATGAGCCGCAATCCGGCCGATGCGCATGCGCCGCCGGGCTGGCTGCTGGGCGTCTACACCGTGCTGGCGGTCTTCGGCCTGATCCTCGCGGGCCGATTCCTGTTGCGGCCGCTGTTCCGGCTGATCGGCAATCTGGGCGAGCGCGAGATGTTCGTCTTCGCCGCGCTGTTCACCGTCATCGCCAGCGCCGCGATCATGGAGGCATTGGGCCTGTCGACCGCGCTCGGCGCGTTCATCGCGGGCGTGATGCTGGCCGACAGTCCGTACCGGCACGAGCTGGAGGCGGACGTCGATCCGTTCCGCGCGGTGCTGCTCGGCCTGTTTTTCCTGGCGGTCGGCATGATGCTGAACCTGCCCGCGATCGTCGAGCGGCCCGCCTTCGTCGTGACGATGGCGCTGGCGCTGATCGCGACCAAGGCATCCGTCATCTTCCTCATCGGCCTTGCGTTCAAGATGACGTGGCGTGCGGCGCTCGCGCTCGGCCTGCTGCTCAGCCAGGGCGGCGAGTTTGGCTTCGTGCTGTTTGCGCAGGCGCAGGCCGGCCTGCTGATCGCGCCCGACGCCGCCAGCCTGTTCGGCGCGATCGTCACGCTGTCGATGGCGACGACGCCATTCCTGATGGGGATCACCAGACGGTTTCGCGAGGAGCCGATCGCCAAGGACCAGGAGCGCGACGGGCCGAAGGCGGACGGGGCCAATGCGATCATCGTCGGCTATGGCCGGTTCGGCCAGACGGTGGGGCAGATGCTGCTCGCCAGCGACATACCGGTGACGCTGATCGACACCGATATCGAGATGATCGACATCGCCGGCGAATTCGGTGCGAAGGTCTATTACGGCGACGGCACGCGCCTCGATCTGTTGCGCCAGGCGGGGGCGGCGGAGGCGGAGCTGATCCTGTTCTGCATGGACGGCGATCAATTGTCGCCCGACCAGCTGGAGGCGGTGCACGAAGCCTTTCCGCATGCGGAACTGTACGTGCGCGCTTACGACCGGCGCGCGCTGGTCAAGCTGAAGCAGGGGCCGGCGAAATACATCGTGCGCGAGGTACTGGAATCCGCGGTGAAGATGGCACGGCTCGCGCTCGACGGGCTGGGTGTGGCGGAGGCGGACATCGACCGCGCCGAGCAGATGTATCGCAGCCGCGACAAGGAACGGCTGCGCATTCAGATCGAAGCGGGCGACCTGCGCGCCGCGCGCGCGCTCGTCGCGGAACAGCAGCCCTGGGGGAACGACCGCTGATGCTCGGGATATTGGCCGCGCTGTCGGGCGCGATCGCGGTGGCAGCGGGGGCGTTCGGCGCGCATGGCGCGAGCGGCGCGGCGCAGGAATGGCTGAGGACCGGCGGCCATTACCAGCTGATCCACGCCGTCGCCGCGCTCGTCGCGCTGCGCATCGAGGCGCGCGGGGCCGCCTGGCTGTTCGTCGCGGGCGGAGCGATCTTTGCCGGCACGCTGTATCTGATGGCGCTCGGCGCGCCGCGCTGGCTGGGCGCGGTCACGCCGATCGGCGGCGCGTTGCTGATCGTCGGCTGGCTGTGGCTGGCGTGGTCGCTGCGCGCCGGGTGATGCCCGACGATCCTTCGGCCTACCGCTTCTTGCGACAGGCGTCCGAGCAGTAGACCACATTCTCCCAGTCGCGCGCCCATTTCTTGCGCCAGGTGAACGGGCGCCCGCACGCCGGGCATACCTTGGTCGGCAGATCGCGCTTGGCGACGCCGTTGGGCATCAGCGCGCCTGTGCGTCGAGGAACGCCTCGACCGCGGGGAGATCGACGGTCTTGTCGAGATAGGTCGCGCCGATCCCGCGGGCGAGCAGAAAGGGCAGGGTGCCCGCCGCCATTTTCTTGTCGTGCCGCATATGCGCGACCAACGTCGCACCGGACGCCGCGATCCCTGCCGCGGCGAGCCCGTCGGGCAGGCCGACGTCGCGGAAATGCGCGGCGACGCGTGCGGCGTCCGCGTTGCTGCATAAGCCCTGCGCCGCCGAAAAGCCGAAGGCAAGCGCACAGCCTGCCGCGACGCCCTCGCCATGCAACAGCCGCTGCGAATAGCCCGTCTCCGCCTCCAGCGCGTGGCCGAACGTGTGGCCGAGGTTGAGCAGCGCGCGCAGCCCGTTCGTCTCATGCTCATCCGCCGCGACGATCCGCGCCTTGGCCGCGACCGCATGCGCGATGGCGTGTTCGCGTGCCGCCGGCTCACCCGCGAGCAGCGCCGCGCCGTTCGCCTCGCACCAGGCGAAGAAATCGGCGTCGTCGATCAGGCCGTACTTGACGACCTCCGCATAGCCCGCGCGCGTCTCGCGCGGGGGCAGCGTGTCGAGCACTTGCGGGTCGATCAGCACCAGCGACGGCTGATGGAACGCGCCGATCAGGTTCTTGCCGGCGCGCGTGTTGATCGCGGTCTTGCCGCCGACCGAGCTGTCGACCTGCGCGAGCAGCGTCGTCGGCACCTGTACGAAGCCGCAGCCGCGCTTCAGGATCGCGCAGGCGAAGCCGACGAGGTCGCCGATCACCCCGCCGCCCAGCGCGACGACATGGTCGCCACGCTCGATGCCCATGTCGAGTAGCTGATCGCAGAGCGCCGACAGCTGCGCCCAGCTCTTCGTACCTTCCCCCGGAGGAAGGACGATCGCCTCGCTCGCGACACCGGCGGCGTCGAGCGACGCCTGCAGCGTCGCGAGGTGCATCGCGATATTGGCGTCGGTGACGATCGCCATCCGCCGCCCGCGCGCGAAGCGCGCGAGATGATCGCCCGCCCGCGTGAGCACGCCCGCCTCGATCACGATCGGATAACTGCGCGCGCCGAGCGCGACGGTGACGGTGCGGCTCATTGCGCGGCGCCCAGCGCCTTGAGGATCGCGACGACGGTCGCCTCGTGCGGGGCCTTGTGGCTGGTGATGTGGATATGCGCCTCGGCGTAGATAGGATTGCGGACGGCGGCGAGCTCGGTCAGCACCTGCAGCGGATCCTTGCCGCGCAGCAGCGGGCGGGTGTCGCGGCGACGGACGCGTTCGGCAAGGACGTGGGGATGCGCGTCGAGCCAGATCGCGGTCGCCTCCGCCAGGATCAGCGCGCGCGTTTCCGCGTTGATGAACGCGCCGCCGCCGGTCGCGATCACCTTGGGCTTGCCGTCCATCAGCCGGGCGATGACGCGGCGCTCCCCGTCGCGGAAATACTCCTCGCCGAAGCGCGCGAAGATTTCGGCGATCGTCATCCCCGCCGCCTCCTCGATCGCATGGTCGGCATCGACGAAGGGCAGCGACAGGCGGGCAGCGAGGCGGCGGCCGACGGTCGACTTGCCGACGCCCATCAGCCCGACGAGCACGATCGGGCGCGCCGCCGGCGCGGCGGATGCAGGGTCCGGCCCGGCAGTCTGGGGAACAGCGCTTTGCAACATGGTTTGCCGCGCTATACAGCGGGGGCGGACGGGGCAAAAGCTCCGTCCCCGCGTTTTTCCGTGAGCCAAGGTAGGTTATGTCCCGCTTCGCGATCTCCGTCATCGTGCTCCTCGTGGTTGTCGTCGGCGGGTTGTTCCTGCTCGCCGGGCGCGCTTCCGAGCGGCCCCAGACCCATGTCGAGAAGGCCGTGACGCTTGCCAATCTCAGCTAGGCTGCGCGTCGGCGTTGCGGTTGCCGCGCTCGGCGCGGTCGCGGCGTCCGCGTTCGGCCCGGCATCGGGCCAGGAGCGTCCCGAATCGATCTTGCCGCCCGGGTTCGGCGAGCCAGCCGCGCAGCCGAGCGCGACGCCGCGTCCGGCCGCGCCGGGCCGGGCGCCGCTGCCCGCCACGCCGGCGGCGACCGCCAGTGCGACGCCCGCGGCGACGATCCAGCCGCTGCCCCTGCCCAGTACGACGCCGTCGGCGACGCCCAGCGCGACGCCGACGGTCGATCCGGCGGTGCTCGCGCAATATGAGATGCCCGATTATGCGCGGCGATCGCTCGACATGGTCGGGCCGTCTGGCCCACGCGAGGGCGGCCTGGACGCCGATATCTTCGCCAAGGCGGACGGGCGCTTCGCCGAGGGGCTGATGCGCCGCATCGCCGCGCCGCTGCCCTCGCGCTGGATGTCGATCCTGCTGCGCCGGGCTTTGGTGTCGCGGGTGACGACGCCGGCGGGCGTCGACGGCGCGGATTTCGCCGCCGAGCGCGCGTGGTTGCTGCTGCGCATGGGCGAATCGGTCGGCGCGCGCGCGGTGACGCAGAGCGTCGACACCGAGGATTATACCCCCAAACTCTATCAGGTCGCGATGAGCGCCGCGCTGGCGACGGGCGATCCCGCCGGCCTGTGCCCGATCGCGGATGAGGGTGCGAAGCGCGCGCCCGCGCGCGGCTGGGTGCTCGCCCGCGCGATCTGCACCGCGCTGCGCGGGGAGGCGGCGCCCGCCAAGACGCAGATGGGCGCGATCCGGCGCCGCAACGTCGCGACGGGCATCGACCTGCAACTGACGCAGAAGGTCGTCGGCGCCGCGCCGGGCGGCGGCCAGGCGGTGACGATCGAATGGGCGGGCGTCGACCGGATCGACGACTGGCGCTTTGGCCTTGCCACAGCGACGGGCGTGACCATCCCCGATCCGCTGCTCGCCTCTGTAGGTCCCCAGGTGCGGTACTGGTACGCGTTGTCGCCCGGTATCGGGTTGGGCGATCGGGTCGCGGCGGCGGAGGCCGCGGCGGCGCAGGGCGTGCTGTCGTCGGCGGCGCTGGTCGACCTGTACGGCGCGGTCGACGCCGCGGACGACATGCCCGGCGTCGCGAGCGCGACGGCGAGCGATCTGCGCACGGCCTATGTCGGCGGCAGTTTCGATACCCGGCTGGCGGCGCTGCGGCAATTGTGGGGCGAGACGGCGGCGCAGACCCCCTATGCCCGGCTGGTGCTCACCGCGCGCGCGGCGGGGCGGATGCCGGCCCGTATAGGCGTCGCCGACGCGGACCGGATCGTCGCGTCGATGCTGACCGCCGGGCTCGACCGCGGCGCCGCGCGCTGGCGGATGGCGGTGCCGGAGGGCGGCGATGCCTGGGCGATGATCGCGCTGTCCGATCCCGATGCGACCGCGCGGCTGCCCTATGCGGCGCTGTCGCGCTATGCGGGATCGGGCGACGCGGCGCTCAAGCAGCGGCTGTTCTTCGCGGGACTCGCCGGCCTCGGCCGTCTGTCGCCGGAGGATGTCGAGCGGGCGGCGGAGTCGCTCGACGTGCGCATCGGTGCGACGACGGCGTGGACGCGTGCGATCGATCGCGCCGCGGCCGACGGCGATCAGGGCGACGTCATCCTGCTCGCCGCGATCGGCATGCAGACACCCCACTGGCGCGGCGTGCCGCCCGCCATGCTCTATCGCATCGTCGGCGCATTGCGCACGGTGGGTCTGGAGGGCGAGGCGCGGATGATCGCGGCGGAGGCGCTCGCGCGGGTGTGAGCGGGCGTGGGAACGGGACGGCGCGGGCCGGCAGCGACACCGCGCTGATCGACCGCTTTCTCGAGATGATGGCGGCCGAACAGGGGGCCGCCGCCAACACGCTCGCCGCCTATCGCAGCGATCTGGTGCTGGCCTCGCAGGCGCTGGATGGCGATCTCGCGCACGCCGATGCCGCGGCGATCGCGCGGCTGGCAGAGGGCTGGTCCAGCCTCGCCGGCGCGACGGTGGCGCGCAAGGCGGCGGCGCTGCGCCGCTTCTATGCCTTCCTGCACGCGGAAGGCGACATCGCCGTCGATCCCGCCGCCGCGCTGCCCCGCCCGGGCACCGCGCGGCGCCTGCCCAAGGTGCTCGGCCACGCCGATGTCGACCGGCTGTTCGCGGTGCTTGGCCAGCGGACCGCGATGCCGCAGCCGCTGCCGGGCGACCTGCGCCTCGCCGCGCTGATCGAGCTGCTTTACGGTTCGGGGCTGCGCGCGAGCGAACTCGTCGCGCTGCCGCGCGCGGCGGTCCATCCCGATCGCCCGTTCCTGATCCTGCGCGGCAAGGGCGGGCGCGAGCGGCTGGTGCCGATATCGGACCGCGCGCGCGCCGCGGTCGCGGCATGGCGCGTACATGTCGCGGCGGACCGCGCATGGCTGTTCCCGTCGGGCAAGGGGCATCTGTCGCGCATCCGCCTGTATCAACTGGTCAAGGCGCTCGCCGCCGACGCCGGCATCCCGCCCGACCGCGTCAGCCCGCACGTCCTGCGCCATGCCTTTGCGACGCATCTGCTCGCCGGCGGCGCCGACCTGCGCGCGTTGCAGGCGATGCTGGGCCATGCCGACATCGCGACGACCGAAATCTACACGCATGTCGACACCGGCCGGCTGGTCGATCTGGTCAACAGTCGCCACCCGCTCGCCGATGCGGGCCGCGTTGACGGGAAGGCGGCGCGCCCTTAACCCGCGCCGGATGCCGAGCTTCCTCGATTTCGAAAAGCCGATCGCCCAGCTGCAGGGGCAGATCGATGACCTGCGCGAAACCGCCGCCGACGGCGGGGTCGACATCGCCGCCGACGTCGCGCGCCTGCAGGCCAAGTCCGACAAGCTGCTGCGCGACACCTTCGCGAAGCTGACGCCGTGGCAGAAGACGCAGGTCGCCCGCCATCCGGAGCGCCCGCATTTCCGCGATTACGTCGCCGGGCTGTTCGACGAATTCGTGCCGCTCGCCGGCGACCGCGCCTTTGCCGACGACCAGGCGATCGTCGGCGGCTTTGCGACCTTTCGCGGCCGGCGCATCATGGCGATCGGGCATGAGAAGGGCTGGGATATCGCCAGCCGCCTTCGCCACAATTTCGGTTCCGCCAAGCCCGAGGGGTATCGCAAGGCGATTCGCCTTGTCGAGCTCGCCGACCGGTTCGGCCTGCCGGTCGTCACGCTGGTCGACACCGCCGGCGCCTTTCCCGGCGTTCAGGCCGAAGAGCGCGGCCAGGCCGAAGCGATCGCGCGCTCGACCGAAGCGTGCCTTGCCGCGGGCGTCCCCGTCGTCGCCGCGATCGTCGGCGAGGGTGGATCGGGCGGCGCGGTCGCGCTCGCCGCAGGCAATCGCGTGCTGATGTTCGAACATGCCGTCTATTCGGTGATCAGCCCCGAAGGCTGTGCGGCGATCCTGTGGCGCACGTCGGACAAGGCGCCCGACGCGGCGGAGGCGATGCGCATCACCGCGCAGGACTTGCGCGGCTTCGGTATCGTCGACACGATCGTGCCCGAGCCGCTGGGCGGCGCGCATCGCGATCCCGCCGCGGCGATCGCCGCGCTGGGCGATGCGCTGGCGCAGGCGCTCGACGGCCTTTCGCCGCTCGATGCGAAGGCGCTGCGCCGCGAGCGGCAGCAGAAGTTCCTGGCGATGGGGCGTCTCTGACCCCGCGCGCCGCGGGTTCGACCGACAGCAAAAGGGGCGGCGAACCGATGGTCCGCCGCCCCCTTTTCGTGTCGTCGGATCGTCGGCTTAGCTGACGGTCATGTTCGACGAGACGTTCTGGAAGGTCGTCGTGAGCTTGCCGCCCAGACCCTTCATCGCGGCGATCGCGGCCACGGCGATCAGCGCGGCGATCAGGCCGTATTCGATGGCGGTCGCGCCCTTGCTGTTCCTGAAGAATTTGCGAATCGCGAGCATTCCGGTCTCCATTGTCTAACGTCAGTCACCCGGCTGAACCGGTTTCGACCGGACCCAGCACATCTCCAGTAGCGGGTAACAGGTTGCGAAAGATTTAAGGGCGCGCCGCGGCACGCGGCTCAATTGGCGGCCTGCACCTTGCTGCTGACCGCGGACCACATATTGGTGTTGGTGTCGGCGACGCCCTTCAGCGCGACGATCATCGCGATGACGATGAGCGCGACGATGAGGCCGTATTCGACCGCCGTCGCGCCGCGCGCCTCGGTGAAGAGCGCGGCGACGGCGCGACGCAGGCGACGAAGGGCAGGGCGCACGATCATGCGCCCGTCCATAGGGGGTAAGGGTTTAACGAATGGCTGATGATGTCCATCCAACCACGCTGCCGCTGGTCGTCGTCGCGGCGGCGATGACCGATGCCGACGGCCGCGTGCTGCTGCAACGCCGGCCGGTGGGGAAGGCGATGGCCGGTTTATGGGAATTTCCGGGCGGCAAGGTCGAGCCGGGGGAGGCGCCCGACGCGGCGCTGGTGCGCGAGCTCGCCGAGGAACTGGCGGTCGACGTCGCGCCGGTGGACGTGCGGCCGATCACCTTCGCGCATGCGCCGCTGGCGACACGGCAGTTGCTGCTGCTGCTCTATCGCGTCGATCGCTGGGCCGGCATCCCGCAAGCGGTCGAATCGCCGGAGCTGCGCTGGGTAATGCCGGCCGAGATGGCGGCGATGCCGATGCCGCCCGCGGACGTGCCGCTCGTCGCCGCGCTCGTCGCGATGGCGGCGCAGGAATCGCACGCGGGTGGTTGACCGCGGCGTAAAAAGCCATCATCAGCCGCGGCTCCCGCGACATCGAGGCCCGATGGCGGAGTGGTGACGCAGAGGACTGCAAATCCTTGCACCCGGGTTCGATTCCCGGTCGGGCCTCCAGTCTCGCCCCTCTGATGGTCAGAGGGTGTCGTGTTTCACGCGGGCCGCGTCGCGCCGCATCAGCATCGGGCGCAGGCGTACCCCCAGGCAGATCACCGTCGGCCAGAACAGGGTGTTGACCACGTCCGACGTCGTGTCGGCCCAGCGCCACGAGCCGAAATGCAGCCGGTCCATGATCTCGTTGAACGCCTCGGCGAGGACGACGAAGGACAAGGGCACGAAACTGCCCAGCGAGCGGCGCGTGACGATGCGCGCGACCATCAGCACGGCAAGGCCGGCATGCAGGTGCAGGATCGTGTCGGGCAGGCCGGTGCCGTCGCCGATCCAGTCGATAAACCGGTGATAGGTCGCAGAGATCATCGGCAGGCCTTACGAGGCTGCGCGCACCATCGCAAATCGGGCGGCTCGTATCGGCGAAAGAGCAGTGCGGCGCTTGGCGCGACCGAGGGGTCGCGATACAAGCCCGATGGATCACGAAGTGTATTGCGTAGCTAAAACAGCTGTGCGAGAGGGGTAGACATGAACACGGGTTTCGACGCCACCAACGCTGAAACGATGCGGCACGCGATGGTCGCGAGCCAGCTGCGTACCAACGCGGTCAACGACCAACGCGTCATCGCCGCGATGATGAGCGTGCCGCGCGAAGCGTTCGTGCCGGCCGAATCGCGCGATCTTGCCTATCGCGACACCGCGCTCGCGGCGGGCAACGGCCGTGCGATCAACCTGCCGATGGTGACGGGGCGGCTGCTGACCGAGGCGTATCTGCGCGCCAGCGATCGTGTGCTGCTGATCGGTGCGGCGGGCGGCTATACCGCCGCGCTACTGGCCCAGATCGTCGCGCATGTCGTCGCGGTGGAGGAGGATGCGGCGCTCGTCGCGCTCGCGCGCGCGGCGCTGGCCGGCAACCCGAAGGTCGAGATCGTCAAGGGACCGCTCGCTGCGGGGCACGCTGCGGGCGCCCCCTATGACGTGCTGGTGATCGAGGGCGCGGTCGAGGAAATGCCCGATGCGCTCGTCGCGCAGGTCGCCTCCGGCGGGCGTGTCGTCACCGGCCTGGTCGATGGCGGCGTCGTGCGGCTCGCGACGGGCCGCAAGACGGATGGCGGCTTCGGGCTGAAGGCGGTGCTGGACAGCGACTGCGTCATCCTGCCGGGCTTCGCCAAGCCGAGGGGTTTCACGTTCTGATCATGGTCTGTGGGGGGGGAATGCGCGCGTTTCGTACGATATTGGCAACCGGCGTCGCGCTCGTCGCGATGCCCGCGGGTGCCGAAACCCTCCGCGAGGCGCTGGCAAAGGCCTATGCGAACAACCCCACGCTGACCGCGCAGCGCGCGGCGCAGCGCGCGACGGACGAGAATGTGCCGATCGCACGCGCCAGCGGCCTGCCCGGCCTGACCGCCAGCGGTTCGGCGACGGACAATGTCCTGCAGGCGAACAACAACTTCCTCAACCCCGAACGCGTCGCCAACGGCCAGCTGCAATTCTCGGTGCCGCTGTACCAGGGCGGCGGGGTGCGGAGCGCCGTCAAGGCGGCGGAGACGCGCGTCGAGGCGGGGCAGGCGACGCTGCGCGGTGTCGAGGCGAATACGTTCACCAGCGTCGTCGCCGCCTACATGAACGTGACGCGCGACGAGGCGATCGTCGGCCTCAACCAGCAGAACGTCCGCGTGCTCGAGGTCAACCTGAAGGCGAGCCGCGACCGGTTCCAGGTCGGCGACCTGACCCGCACCGACGTCGCCCAGTCCGAAGCGCGCCTCGCACTCGCCCGCGCGCAGCTGCAATCCGCCGAGGCGCAGCTCATCACCAGCCGCGAAAATTACGTCGCGGTCGTCGGGGCGCCGCCAGGGACGCTGGAGCCCGCGCCCGCGCTGCCCAACCTGCCGACGTCGCCCAAACAGGCGGTCGACGTCGCGCTCGACCGCAACCCGCAGCTGATCGCGGCGCGCAAGGCGGCGGATGCCACCCGCTACGACATCGGCGTCGCCCGCGCGACGCGGCTGCCGCGCGTCGCCGCGGTGACGACGGGAACCTATTTCAACTATCTGGGCTCGATCCCGACCGTGCTGAACGGTCAGCGTATTCCAGGTAGCGGCACGGCCGCGACCGCTGGACTGCAATTGTCGCTGCCGCTGTTCCAGGGCGGCCAGCCCGCCGCGCGCGTTCGCCAGGCGGAGGCGGGGCGCAGCCAGGCGATCGAGACGCTGACCGCGACCGAGCGCAACGTCGTTGCGACGACGCGATCCGCCTACGCGCAATGGCAGTCGTCCGAACAGGTGATCGTCAGCTCCGAAGCGGCGGTGAACGCCAACAAGCTGAGCCTCGAGGGCGTGCGGGCCGAGAACAGCGTCGGCACACGCACGATCCTGGACATCCTCAACGCCGAGCAGGAATTGCTCAACAGCCAGGTGACGTTGGTGAGCGCGCGACGCGACGCCTATGTCGCGGGGTTCGCGCTGCTGGCGGCGATGGGCAATGCGGAGGCGCGCGACCTGGGCCTCGACGGCGGGTCGCTGTACGATCCGACGGTCAACTACAAGCGCGTCCGCGGCCGGATCAATGATTTCGGTGGCGATGGCGAGCCCGCGCCCGTTGCGACGTCGACCGCGCAGACCCCCGCGCAGACCGCGGTGGTGACCCGCCCGCTCGATCCCGCGCTCGACACGCCGGTTGACAGGAGCCCCGCATTAACCACAGGTGCGCAGGCGCCGAGCCGCTGATGGTCGCGGGCATGCGCATGGGAACGGGAATCATGGGGGACATGAGCGTCGAGCCGTCGATGGAGGAAATCCTGTCCTCGATCAAACGGATCATCGCTGAAGAAGGCGAAGCGACGCAGGGCCGCGCCCGGCGCCCGCAACGCGCCGCGCCGCCGCCCGAGCCCGAGGACGATGTCGAGGAGGTGCTGGAACTGAGCGATCCGATGCCGCAGCCGCCCTCTGATCCCGCGCCGCAATCCGTTTACCAGCCAGAGGCGTCGCCGCCGCCGCGGATGCAGGCCGCGCCCCAGCCTGTCGCGCCGGCACAAGCGGCGGCGCCGCAGCCCAGGATGTCGCAACCGCAAATGCATCAGCCCGCCGCCGCCACAGCGCGCCCCGCGCCCGAACCGATCGTCTCGCAACAGGCGGTCGCCGCCAGCCTCGGGTCGCTGGAGACGCTGAGCAAGCTGATCGTCAAGCCGGCCCCAGACAGCGACGGGACGCTGGAGGGGCTTGTCCGCGAGATGCTGCGCCCGATGCTGCGCGACTGGCTGGACGCGAACCTGCCCGATATGGTCGAGACGCTGGTCGCGCGCGAGATCGCCAAGATCACCTCGCAGATGCGCTGATCCGCCGGCGATCCGGCGCGCTAGATTCTTACGCAAGCGCTGCGGATGCAGCCTAACCGAAAAACGCCGCCGGATCGCTCCGGCGGCGTTTCTTTTTATGAAAGAGGCGTCAGCGACGGGGTGCGATACCCGCCGCCCCGCTCACTTCTTGGTTTCGCCCGACGCGGTCGAGATGGCGGTGCCGGCGGACTTCAGGTCCTTGCCCGCGCCGTTCACGGTGTTGCACGCGGCCAGCGAGAGGAAGGCGGTGGCGGCGGCGATCAGTCCGATCTTGCGGATCATCACTCAGTCTCCTTGCGTGAAGCAATGTGCGGCGAGGCGAGATACGCCGCCCCGCCGCGGACACTCAGCGCAGGCGGCGGCGGGCAGCCGCCGATGCACCGAAAGCGGAAGCCGCTGCGCCGATCAGCAGCGCCAGCACGAGGACGAAGGACGTTCCGGCGGCGGCGCCGGCTGCCTTGTCGGCCGCGGCCTTCGCCGTGGCGACCGTCTGGTCCTTCGCCTTGATGAAGTCGGCCTTGGCGCGGGTCACCTGCGCCTGCGCCTGTTCGCGGCTGATCTTGCGCTGGGCGGCGACGACGTCGACGATGCGGCTTTCCGCACGCGCGCCATCGGCACCGCCGCGTGCCAGCGCGGGCAGCTGCTTGGCGATTTCGGTCTGCGCCTGTTCCGGCGTCATCTGGGCCGGGTCGGACGGCGCGTCGGACAGATAGGCGGCGGCCTCCTGGCGCACGTCATTCTTGTCGATGCCGGCGATCTGCGCGGCCTGCGGCGCGGCGGCGCCGACGGTCTGGCCGGCCGCACCCGCGACGGTGCCCACCGTGCGGAACGCGCCGCCGATGATCCCGCCCACCGCACTCGTCAGCAGGTAGATCGTGAGGATCAACGTCACGCCCCACACGACCAGGCCGTGGACGAGTGCGTCGAACCGCTCCGTCACGCCCGACACGCGCGCCGCGGCATAGCCGCCCGCGCCCAGCGCGATGACCGTCGTGATCAGCCAGTACAGACCCGCGCCGATGCCGAAGCCGGCTGCGCCCGGCGTCGTGCCCTCGACCGGATCGACCATCGACAGGCCGATGCCCGTACCCAGAATGCCGAGCACGACCTGCACGGCGACGGCGATCACCACCCCGGCAAAGATCGCGCCCCACGATACCCGGGTAATGCCCCGCGTCACCGCGGAAGCCTCAAGCGGCGTCAGGCCGGTCGTAACGTTGGTCGCCATATTCACTCCTGTTCTTCGTTATTCGATTGGGTGGATTTGGACGGAGGGGCGGATTTCGCCGCCTCCGCCTGTTCGATGCGCGCCTTGCGGATTTCCGCGTCGTCGCCCAGCAACTTACCGATCGCCTCGCGCGCGGCGCCCTTCGCCTGGCGCAGCTTCGCGTCGTCGGCGTCCGGGCGTTTCTTGTCTCGGGTCATCGTGACTCTCCTGCGCGCGCGACGGTGTCTGCGTCGAACCCGCGCGCGCGGGCCCAGGCCGCGGCGGCGGTACGGCGGTTGACGCCGATCTTGCCGTAAATGCGCGCGACATGATTGCGCACGGTGTTGCCCGACACGTCGAGCGTGCGCGCGATGCTCTTGTCGTCGAGCCCGCGGCAGATCAGCGCGAGCACTTCGCGCTCGCGAGCGGTAAGGTCGTCCAACCCTGCGCCCTGCGCCTCGTCACGCGGCGCGCGCAGCCGCGCGAGCTTGTCCATGATCGAGCGGCTGAACCAGCTCGTATCCTTCATCACCGCCTCGATCGCCTCGACCAGTTCGGTTTCGGTCGCCTTGCGCTGCGTGATGTCCTGGAACGCCCATAGCAGGCAGGTATCGCCACCCAGCATGAAGGTTTCGGTCGAAACCAGACAGTCGATCAGGTTTCCGTCGCGCGTGCGGATCCGCGCCTCGTGACCGCGCAGGTCACGGGTGCTTTCGACCGCGTCGTCGATCGCTGCGCTCGTGGCGGCATCGACCCATAGGCCTACGTCCTCCAGCGAGCGGCCGATGATTTCGGCCGAGGCGTATCCGGTCAGCTGGCCGAAGCTGCCGTTGATCTCGCAGAGCAGATGGCCGTCGCGCGCGCCGATCGCCATCGCCACCGGCGCCATCTGGAAGGTGCGGGTGAACCGTTCCTCGCTGTGGCGCAACGCGGCCTCCGCCTTGCGGCGTGGCTCGAGGTCGGCGAAGGTGAACAGCATGCACGGCTGGTCCGACAGGTCGATCGGCTGTCCCGCGACGATGACGAGCTTGGTCGTGCCGTCGGGCAGCGCCAGTTCCGCCTCCATCTGCGGGATCGTCCGCCCCTCGGCGAGGCGTTCCTTGGCGAGGTCGCGCTTCTCCGCCTCGCGCAGCACATCGACCTCGTAGACGGTCTTCGCCAGCACCTGGTCCTTGCTGAGCCCGGTCATTTCCAGAAAACCCTGGTTGACCTTGACGAAGCGCAGGTCGGACAGGCGGCAGATCACCGCCGGCGCGGGGTTGGCGTTGAACGATTGTTCGAACCGGTCCTCCGCCTCGAACCGCGCGGTCACGTCCTGAATGACGAGCACGACGCAGCTCGGCGCGTCCTCGTCGGCATCGTTGAGCACCAGGCTGCGCACCTGGTGCACCCAGCGCGGCGCATCCTCGCCCGCGACCGTCACTTCGACGACGACCTCGGAAAAGGAGTCGCCGGCGACGACGCGTTCGATCGGATAATCATCCGCCTCCAGCCGGTGGTTGTTGCGATACCGCAGCTGGAACCGCGCGCGATAATCATCCACGTCCGCACCCAGCTGCTCGAGGCGTTCGACGCCGTGCATGCGCAGTGCGGCATCGTTCGCCCAGAGCAGGCTCTGGTCCGGATCGACCAAGATTACGCCCTCGTCGAGACCCGCGATGATCTGGCGCAGGTGGCGCAGATCGACGGTCTCGCGCAAGGACTTGAGCGACGCGGCCATGGATGGACTTACGCCGAGCGGCCGTGGATCAGCCAACCGATGGCATAGCCGCCGATTGCGGCGCCCAGCGCCCAGATCAGCGCGTTGGTCGACATCGCCTGATTGGCAGATTTGGTGCCCCGGCGCGCCGCGTCGCCCGCCTGGCCGGCGAAGCGCTGCGCGGCGTCGGCGGCATGGCCCGCAGCCTCGCGCGTCTGATCGGCGGCGCGGTGCGCGGCGTCGCCGATCGCCTCGGCCGCATCGCCAAGCCGTTCCTTCGCATGATCCGCCAGGGCGGGGGCGGCGTCGATCGCGTCTTCGCCAATCGAGCGCGCGCGGCCGTACATATGCTCGGCACCGCCAGCGACCTGGTCGACGACGCCGGCGACCTGCCAGTCTCGGCTGCCGACGGCGTCGCCAACGGCCTTCTCCACCTTGCCGCCGACATAACGGGCACCGCCGTGCAGTTCGTTCTTGTTCATGACTTTGGTCCTTTTGCAGGGGACGGGAAAACGGGGCGCTGCGTTAATGCAGCACCGTCGATCATCACGGTGATGATCCGATCAGGCGTTGGGGTGTGGCGCCGCCGTGCAAAGGCACGCGCACAAAGGCGTCTGGTCCGTGCGACCCGCCTTTCTCGATCGTGCATTGGCTGACAGGAATTGCATCGACACCCTTCGGGCTGCCGAACGCGTCTTTGCGTCCGGTACGGCCGTATCAACGGGCGGGGCGGATAGTCGTTCCTGGTATTTTTGCGGGGGTGCTTTAGTCGTCTTCTACCACGGCATCGGCGGCACGACGCGCATAAGCGTCGGCGAACCGTTGGTGAAGCGCCCGCGTGGCGGGGTCATCGCACGCCTCCGCGCGGTCCGCATGGGTCGTGCTGCGCATCAGCAGATAGGCGTGATCGTCCTTGGTCATTACGTCCATCGCCGGTCTCCTGCCGCCGCTCTACCGAGCCGGGCCATGCAGGGATATGGCGCAAAAGCACCAGCTTACTGGTAGTTTCCGTAGTAAGTCGTGCCTCTAAAGACCGGGGCTGCGGAGTCGGCCTGATGCCCTTTACCGCGCACGTAGAACAGATGCGTGCCGACGCGGGCGATCTTGACCAGGGAGTCGCGCCAGTAGGGAACCATCCAGTCTGTGTGATAGTGGGTCGCGCGTCCGACCGGGGCAAAGACATGGCCGGACAGCGCGCGTCTCGCGGCGCGTCGCGCATCGCCCCAACCGGCGTGAATGGGGCGACGCAAGATCGATCCGTCGCAGGTAAAGGAGAATTGGCAGCCGGTCGTCCGCGTCGCGCCAGCGTAGACGACGCCGCAGATCGTCTTCGGAAAGCCGGGCACGCGGACGCGGTTCAGGATTACCTGGATCACCGCGCGCTGACCGCGGCGGTCGTCGCCCGCTTCATAGAGCGCGGCGGTGGCGAGACAGTCGACCGCCTGCGCCCGCGCCGCCGAACCGCCGTGAAAGCGATAGGGCAGCGCGGCAAGCCGCCGCCCGGCGTCGATCGGCACCGCGGCGTTCGATGCGCGCGCCTCAGCCATGGTCAACGGCGCCGCCGGCCTTGGCGGGCGGGCGGGCCAAGGGCCGATCATGCCAATGCCGATCGCAACGAGCGCAACGAGGCCGACGAGCAACAGCCATCGCTCCGCCGCGCCGTTGCTATGCGCCGCGCGCCGTCGGCGGGAAGGGGCCTGTCGTCGTCGGTGCTGCGCCACGGCCTGCGCTGTTACGGCGCAATCACGTCGCGGGGAAGTTACAGACCCGAAGCGCGGCGAACCGCAAGCGCGGCGCCCGCCCAGTCGATGTCGTTGCCCTCGACCGCGATCGTCGCGCGCAGATGGTCGCGCACGATCCCGAGCAACGGCATGGTGGCGCCATAGGTCGTCGCTGCGGTGTCGGCGAGCGTCATGTCCTTGAGCCCGAGCGGCGCGGCGAAGCCGGCGGGGCGGAAGCGATCCTCGACCAGCATCGCGCCATAATTCTGGTAGACGGGCGCGCCGAACAGGGTGCCGGTCAGCACCTCGAGCAGCAGATGCCGATCGACCCCACCCTTTTCGGCGAGCGTCATCGCCTCCGCCATTGCCTCGACCGCGGCCATGATCATGAAATTGCCGCTGAGCTTGACGAGGTTCGCCGCCGGGGGCGCATCGCCGACGCGGAAGGTGCGCTGGCCGATCGCCTCGAACGCGGGCGCGCACCGGTCGATCAGCGCCGCGTCGCCGGCCGCCACGACGAACAATTTGCCCGCCTGCGCCGCCGGCGGACGGCCGAAGACGGGCGCGGACAGATAATGGCCCGCGGCGGCGAGCCGTTCGGCGAGCGCGACGCCAATCGTGCTGTGGCCGACGTGGAGGGCGGGCGCGCGCTGAATGCCGCCGTCGCCGAACACCACCTGTTCGACCGCGGCATCGTCGGCGAGCATGCTCATCACCAGATCGCCCTGCGCCGCGTCGACGGGCCGATCCGCGCGGGCGGCGCCGGCGGCGACGAGATCGTCGTCTTTGCCCGGCGAGCGGTTCCACACCGTGACGTCGTGACCCGCCTCGACGAGCCGCGTCGCCATCGCATGGCCCATCTGCCCCAGTCCGAGAAATCCGATCTTCATGCGCTGTCCTCCTGCCGGAGGCGCGAACGCATTACCGCGTGTTGGTGTCCGCGCCGTGCCAGTCGATCCAGGCGCCATACGCGTGGCAGATCGCAAGATGGTGGACCCGCCCGTCCGGCCAGGCCGTGAGCGTCAGATGCACCGCGTCGCGCGCGGGCGTCCATTCGAACGCGATCCGCGCGAACGGGCGTGTCGCCGTCGCGTAGCGGCCGTGCGTCGCGATCAAATCCTCGACGATGCGCCGGTCGCCGGCCTCGAGATATTGCAACGCCATCGAATGGACGACGACGCGGCAAAGCCCGTCGCGCTGCGGCGCTGCAAGCTGGCCGGGCAGCCAGCCGGCGATGTCGCCGCGATCGACCGCGGGCGGGGCGGCGCGCGCGATCGCGAGGGCGCGGGCGAGTCGTTCGGCGCGATCGGGCTGGTCGGCCCAGACGTGCGCCATCAGCCGCTCGCACGCCGTATCGTCGCGGGCGTCGAGCGGGTGGAGATCGACGCCGCGCGCCGAGGCGATATCGACCGCGCGCGGCGCGACCGGCACGCCGCGCCAATCGGGTGCGATGCGCACGGGCGAGGCGGGATCGCCCGCCGCGACACCGCCAAGGTCGTAGGCATAACGGGCGAGGTTTAGGTTGAGCCCCGCGCTGCAGCCCAGTTCGCGCAGCTCGCACGGCATGTCATATTGGCCACGCAAGGTCATGAGCGCGGCCATGATCGCGGCGGCGCGGCCGACCTCGTTCGTCTGCGGCGTCTCGCGCATCCAGTCGGCGATGAAGGCATCCGTCGCGGCCAAAGCGTCGCCGATCACGCGATCGGCGTCGCCCCCCTGCGCCGCGTAGAAAGCGGTCAGCGCGGGCAACGTGCCGCGCAGCGCCAGCGCGTGCAGCGCTGCGTTGAGCCGCATCGCCAGCGCGTCCGACGCGGCGTCGCGCGGCCAGGCGGCGAACAGCGCGGCGGTGCGCGGCGCCCGGTGCAGCTGGCGCGCGGACGCTTCCAGCACGCGCGCGACGAAGGGCGAGCCCATCATGCGCACGGCCGCCGCCTGGCGGGTCAGCGGGCCGGGGGCGGTGTGGTCGTCGGGCATCCGCTCGGCCGATATCCTCATCGTCGGATCAGAAGGCGTCCCAGTCGCCGTTGGCGACCAGACGGCGCGGGGGCGCGGCGTGGTGACGCGGCACATGCGACGATGGCCGGACCGGGCGCGGGCCCGTGTGCGCCGACGTAGCGACGTCGAGGACGAAGGTCGCGACCGACGCGGCAAGCGCCTCCGCCTCGTCTACCAGGCGGCGCGCCGCGGCGGAGGTCTCCTCGACCATTGCGGCATTCTGCTGCGTCATCCCGTCCATCTCGCCGATCGCGACGTTGATCTGTCCAAGGCTCGTCGCCTGATGATCGGACGAACGCGCGATCGCGTCCACCGCGCCGCTGACCGCGGCGACGCGTTCGATGATCCGGGACAGCGCCTGTCCGGTCTGGTCGACCAGCGCGACGCCCGCCTTGACGTGCTTGGAGGCGGCGGTGACCCGCGTCTTGACCTCGGTCGCGGCATCGGCGGATCGCTGGGCGAGCGCGCGCACTTCGTTGGCGACGACGGCGAAGCCCTTGCCTGCCTCGCCGGCGCGTGCGGCCTCGACACCCGCGTTGAGCGCGAGGAGGTTGGTCTGAAAGGCGATGCCGTCGATCAGGCTGATGATCGCGGCGATCTCGTTGCTCGCCTGTTCGATGCCGTTCATCGCGCCGATCGCGTCGCGCACGATCGCGCCGCCGTGCTGCGCCTCGTCATGCGCCTGCGCCATCGCATTGCTCGCCTGGGTCGCCGCGCCCGCATCGCCGCGGATCGAGCGCGTCACTTCGTCGAGCGCCGCTGCCGACTGCTGCAGCGCAGAGGCCTGTTGCTCGGTCCGCTGCGCAAGGTCGCGCGCGGCGTCATTGATCTCGCCGGAGTTGAGCTTGATCGTGTCGACGCTGCCGCGCACGCCCCCCAGCACGCGCGACAGGCTCTGCGTCGCGCTGTTGAAATCGTCCGAAAGCGCGCCGAAGGCGGCCGGGACATCGGTGATCCGCGCGGTGAGGTCCGCATCGGACAATCGGTGCAGCGCCTGGCCGATCGCCGCCATCGCGGCGGCGCGGTCGGCATCGTCGGCGAGCTTCGCGGCGGCGGTGTCGCGGAACACCTCTACCGCGCGGCCCATGTCGCCCAGTTCGTCGGTGCGTGCCGCGGCCTCGACCGCGATGTCGTGACGTCCCGCCGCCAGGCTCGCCATCGCCTCGGTCAGGCGGGTGATCGGTCGCGCGATCTGGCGGCTGAGCAGCATCGACAGCGCGATCGCGACGCCGATCAGCGCGATCCCGCCGATCGCGAGCGCGGCGAGCGCGGCCATGATCGCCTGGTCCTGGCGTGCGGCGTTGCGCGCCATCCGTTCCGTTTCGATCGCGCGCAGCGCGCGCAGCGGCAGGGCGACCTTGCTGACCAGCACCGCCGCGCCCGCGCCGCGCACCGCCTCCTGCGCGGCGTCGCGCCGCCCGGCCTTGACCCAGCCGATCAGGCGATCGCCCCAATTGCGACGCCACGCATGCGTCTCGGTGACCGCCTCGTGCACCTGCGCCAGCTGTTGGGGGTCGGACAGCATCGCCTCCAACTCGCGTGCGGTCCGGTCGAACTCGGTCCGGCCTTCGTCATACGACTTGAGGTAGCTGGTGTCCCCCGTCACCAGGAAGCCGCGGAACTGGCTGTTCTGGCGCAGGATCGCGGTCTCCAGCGTGAGGGCCTTGGCGTAGATCGACTGGCTGACATTGTTCCGCTTCGTCGAGCTGTCGATCATCAGGATGGTGCCGAGCAGCACCAGCATGACAACCGCGGCCGACGCGATGACGACGACGAAGGACAGGCCTAATTTGCGCGGGATCTTCATGGGATCGGGCGTTTCCGTTCTGGGTGGTCGATCGGGATCAGAAGCGCGAGCGCAGCGTCACGCCATAGGTCCGCGGTTCGGCGAGGAACGAGGCGAAGAGCGCGTTGCCGGCCGCATAGGTAGGCGAACCGAAACGCTGGACCTGCGACAGGCTGCCCGCGCCCTGGAACGGTGCGGCAAAGGCGACCTGTTGGTAGTTGGTATCGAGAATATTCTGTCCCCAGAACTCGATCGCCCAATGCTGATCGCGGCCGCGGATACCGATGCGCGCATTGACGAGGACGTAGCCGTCCTGGATCTTCTCGGCGAACAGGTCGGAGCCGGTGTTGTAATCGCTGGTCATGCGGCCATCGACGTAGAACAGGGCGGTCAGACCGTTCGTGCCGACCCGCGGCGTGAACGTCGCCGAGGACGTCACCGTGTGACGCGGCGCGTTCGACATCTGGCTGCCCGGCAGCAGAAAGAGCGCGTTGTTGAGCGCCTCCCCCGAATCGCTGCCGACCAGATTGTTACGATATTGCGTGTGGGCGTAGGTGTAGCCGAGATTGAAGGCGAGATCGGGGGTCGGATAGGCACCCGCCTCCAGCTCGAACCCCTGCGTGACGACGCCCGCCTTGACCTTGCCCGTGCAGGCGCCGGTGGAGGCGGAATCGTCCTGGTCCGCGCCGTTCAGCGACGTGCTGCACGATCCGATGTTCTGGACGATATAGTTGGTGCCGTTGAACGTGTTGAGCTGGAAGTTCTTGAACGCCGAACGGAAGGCGGCGAGGTTCGCGGTGAATTTCGGCGTCGCATATTTCACGCCGACCTCGAACGCCTGCACCGTTTCCGGGTCGAAGCGCAGGTTGCTGGCGCTCGACGCGGTCGGCGTCGCGAACACGGTCGCCGACAGATCGGACCGGTCGAGGTTATAGCCGCCCGCTTTATACCCGCGCGCGTAGGAGGCGTAGAGCAACGTGCTGGGCACGGGCTTCCACGACAGCACCGACGTGCCGGTGAACTGGCCCTCGCGGATCGAGTCCTTGATCGGGACGCCGGTCAGCGCGGACGTCGAATTGCCCGTGCAGGTCAGCGTGATGATCCCGCCGATCAGCGGCTTGAGCGCCGCGGGCACCGCCGCGCTGGCGAGCAGCGGGCTGAGCGCGGCCTGCTGCGCCGGGCAGACGGTATTGTTGTTGTTGAAGCTGGCGTTCAACGACTTGTGCTCGTTGGTGTAGCGCAGGCCGCCGGTGATGCTCAGCGTATCCGTGATGCGGAAGATGTTGTGCGTGAAAAAGGCGTAGTTTTCGCTCGTCTGGTCGTAGGTGTCGCGGATCGAGCCGACGGTGTTGACCGTGCTCAGCCGGTCGATGCCCGGCAAGAGGAACGCCGCCGCAGCGCCGAGCCCCGCGCCGACCGCCTGTCGGCCGGTCGCCCCGCCCAGCGCGGCGAGCGGGGTGGTGCCGAGACAGCCCGGCTTGGTCGGATCACGCAGCGCGGCGAGCGGGTTGATCGTGGCGACGATGCGGCACGCCGCGAAGGCGCCATATTGCGATCCGAACTTCAGGTTGTCGGCGACGATCAGGTCCTCGTGCGCGTAATAGCCGCCGATCAGCCAGTCGAGTTTGTTATTGAACAGACCGCCGCTGAGCCGCGTTTCCTGCGTGAAGGTGTGGAACTGGCGATAGGCATTGCCGTCGTCGGGGCGATAGCCGATGTCGACGTTGCTATAATCGATGTCCGCCGCGCCGCCCGACTTGTATTCGCGATAGGCGGTGATCGAGATGAGCTGCGTCTGGCCGATGTTCCAGCCGATGCGTGCCGAGCCGCCGTAATCCTTCGTCACGTTGGCATAGGCGCGGCCCGGCGTGTTGGCGATCTGGCGGTTGTACGGATTGCCGTCGCTCGGCAGCACGCCGCCCAGGCTCTGCAGGATCTGGACGATGCGGTTGCCGTTCGGGTTGATCGTGAAGTCGCCGGGGACGCCGGGCGTCGGGTCGAGCTTCTCGCGCGTGTCGATATAGACCGCGCCGCAGCACTTTTCGTTGCGCCAGGTGTAATCGCCGATCAGGCGGACCGAGAAGGTCGACGACGGCTTGAAGAACAGCTGGCCGCGGACGAAGTATCGGTTGCGGTCGTTATAGTCGGTGTTGTTGACGACATCGTGGTAGAAGCCGTCACGCTTGCCGAACACGCCGTCGAGGCGAAAGGCGAGCGTGTCCTTGATGATCGGTCCGGTCAGTGCACCCGCCAGACGGACGGCGTTGTAATTGCCGTAGCTCGCCTCGCCATAGCCGCCGAAGTCGAACGAGGGATATTTGGTGTAGATGCTGATCGCGCCCGCCGACGAATTGCGCCCCGACAGCGTGCCCTGCGGCCCGCGCAGCACCTCGATCCGGTCGACCTCGCCCAGATCGTTGAGGCCCGAGCCCGTGCGGCTGCGATAGACGCCGTCGATGAACACCGCGACTGAGCTTTCGAGGCCAGGGTTGTCGCCGACCGTGCCGATGCCGCGCAGCCGCGCCGTGGCATTGGCTTCCGATCCGGTCGACGAGACGATCAGCGACGGCGCGAGCTGCGCCATCTGGCGGATGTCGGTCGCGCCCGAATTCTGCAGCGCGGCGGTGCCATAGGCGCTGACCGCGATCGGCACGTTCGACAGGCGTTCGGAACGGCGCGTCGCGGTGACGATGATGTCGGACGTGTTCTTCGACGGCGCGTCCGCGCTCGCCTTGTCGGCATTCTTGTCCGCTTCCTTGCCCGACGGCAACGTGCCGCGCAGCCCCTGCGCGCCCGCCGGTGCAACGATTGCCGCGCATGCCGTTGCGGCCAGCAGATACCCCCAATTACGCATCGATGTCGTCCCACCCCTGGTTGGCTATGTGTCGGGGTCGGGATGTGCGGCGCAAATGCTCAAGGACGCGTTAACCGCGCGACGGAAAGGTCGGTTATCGAGCTTTTAGCCGAATCGGGTCGGCGTCCTCAGCGGGGCGACAGGCGGTAGAGGCCCGCGCCGTGCGGCGCGATGCGACGGGCGAACCGGCCGCCCGTTGCACCGTCGTCGCGTCGCGCCCAAAGGTCGCGGACCCCGGCGCCCCGAAGGCCGACCATCGCCAGAGGCAGGACGACATCGCGCGCCTCCTTGCCGATGTTGAACAGCGCCAGATAGGTATCGCCGTTTACCGCCTTCGCCGACCAGATCCGCGTCGAATCGGCAACGAAATGCGGGCGGTTTTCGCGAGACGCCTGGTTGACCGCGATCACTTCGGGGTTGGTGAGCAGTGCGATCGTCGCATCGTCGAGATGCCGCAGATCGCCGCCCATGATCAGCGGCGAGCGGGCGATCGACCACAGGGTCATCAGCGTGCGCTGTTCGTCAGGGGTGAAGCGCGTGTCGCGCGCGCCCATCGCGAGTCGCCCCAGCGGCAGCATGTCCGCATCCGGCCAGCGGCCGTCGCCCATATAGGGGTTCCAGTTCTCCAGCCGGACGAACTGCGCCTCTAGCAACGCCCAGTCGTCCCAGAAATCGTCGGAGATGCGCCAAATATGCGCGTGGCGGCGGGCGTGGTCGCCGCGCACCACCGGCGTCTCGCCGGGCGACATGCTGAGGAGCATCGGCCGGCCGCAGCGTGCGATCGCGCGGGCGATCCCCTCGATCTCCGGCGCATGCGTGTCATAGGGGCGGCTGAGGTCGTCGACCTTGACGAAATCGACGCCCCAGCGCGCATATTCGGCGAAGACGCCGTCGTAATAGGCCTGCGCGCCTGGCTTGGTCATGTCGACGCCGTACATGTCGACGTTCCACGAGCAGGTGCTCGACGTGTCGGCGATGTCGCGCGCGCGATAGGGCGTGCCGAAGACGGGCAGGTTGGCTTTCACCGCGGCGCGAGGAATGCCGCGCATGCGATGGATGCCGAAACGCAGGCCTATCGCGTGGACGTCGCGCGCGATGCGGGTGAAGCCGGTGCCGTCGGTGGCGGACGGGAAGCGCACCGGGTCGGGCTGGAACCGGCCGAAGCCGTCCATCACCGGCACGATGTCGTCGTTATACTGGTAACCCCTGGCGCGCGGATCATACCATTGGTGGTCGATCGTGAAGATGTCGTAGCCCGCCGGGCGGAGCACGCGCGCCATGATCGCCGCGGTCTCGCGCGCCTCAGCCTCCGTGATCGTCACCGCGAAGCTGTTCCAACTGTTCCATCCCATCGGCGGTGTCGGCGCGAGTGCCGGGCCAGCGGCAGCCGACGCGCCGCCCGCGACGGCGGAAATTGCGGGAAGGGCGGCCGCGGCGCCCAGCACCGTACGGCGCGATGGCGGGGTCATCAGGCGTGTTCCTTCGACGGGGCCGCATCGTCTGCGGTCAGCATACGGATTTCGTAGACGACGGCGTCGCCGCGCGTCGCGGTGAGGTCGATCGTGGCGCGCGCCTTGCCCTGTTCGCCGACGGGCGGCAGCGGGTGGTCGATCGCGACGAAGCGGTCGACCGGCGGACCGGCATAGCTCACGCTGCCGATCGGCGTGCCGTCCGCGCTGATCGACACGGCGCGATCGGTGTCGCGCCCCCAGACCAGCAGCCGGACCATTGCGGTGCCGGGGCGACGCGCGAGCGACAGCGACAGCGTGTCGCCCGCCCGGATGTGGCGGGCAGAGCGGCCGTTCCAGTTCACGGCCTCGCTGCTGCCGGGCGCGACGTCATGGTCGCGTTCGGGCTGCATCTCGCCGAGGTACAGTGTGTCGACGGTGCGGCGCGCCAGCATCTGTCGTTCCGCCTGCTCGCGCACATAGCCTGCGCGCGCCGTCGTCCAGGCGGCGGCGGTGAAGGTGGGCAGGTAGACTGCAGCGCGCCGATTCCATTGCGAATAGAACGGCCGGAACGCCAGCTGTTCGCCCAGCGCGCCGCGCGCGGTGAAGCCGTGCGGCGTGCCGTTACGGGTCAGTGCCGCGGTCGCCGGTCCATCCGACAGCAGCGCCGGCCCCAGCCCGTCGAAGGGCGCCGATTGCGGCGCCAGGTCTGCCGCGAGCACCAGGGGGCCGTTGACGAAGGCGACGATCGACGGATCGTCCGGCGTCGCTTCGGCGGTCAGGCGCATCGGCAATGTCAGGCGGACGGTGTCGCCCGCCCGCCAGCGCCGCGCGATCACGGCATAACCGTTGCGCATCGTCGCGACTGCGGGCGTACCGTTGACCGTCAGCGTCGGCCCCTGCGCCCATTCCGGCAAGCGCAGCGCGATCGCGGTCGCGCGCATCGGCGCGCGGCGGATGGTCAGCGTCGCCTCACCGATGTGCGGCATGCCGGTGTCGAGCCGCGCCGCGATACCCCGTTCGGGCCAGTCGAGCTCGCTCGGGATATAGAGGTTAAGGTACAGCGTCGCCGCATCCGCCCACCAGATGGAATCGGCGTGCTTGGCGTGGCTTTCCATGCCGGATCCGACGCAGCACCAGAAGCTGTCCTCCGCGCTGGAATAGACGCGCCGCGCCCCGGCGGCGAGCGGCATGAAATAGACGAAGCGGCCGGTGTCGGGGTTCTGATGCGCGAGGATGTGGTTGAGCTGGACCCGTTCGTAATAATCGAACCAGCGCGCATCCGTGTCCCAACTGTACAGATGCCGCGTCAGCTTGAGCATATTGTAGCTGTTGCACGCTTCGCACGTCGCATCGGTGATATGCGGGGACAGTTGGTCCCGCGGGCCGAAATGCTCGCGATCGGAGTTGCCGCCGATGACGTAGCTGTGATGCCGGGTCACCGCCGCGTGGAAGAAGCGCGCCGCGGCCGCCTGGCGCGGAGCATCGGTCAGTTCGTACAGGCGCGCAAGGCCGATCACCTTGGGAATCTGCGTGTTGGCATGCAGCCCGGCGAGCTGGTCGCGGCCATCGGCGAGCGGGTCGAGCACGGCCTTGTGTCTGATCTTCTCCGCGAGACGCAGCCAGCGGGCATCGCCGGTCAGCGCATAGGTTTCGGCATAGCTTTCGTTGAGACCGCCGTGTTCGGCGCGCAGCACCTGCTGCATCTGCGCGTCGCTGAGCGGTTCGAGGACGCCGGCCAGATAGGTCGCCAGCCCGATGAGCACCGGCATCGCACGCGGATTGCCCGCGAGCCGGTGCGCGTCGAGCAGCCCGGCATGCACCTTGTGCCAGGTATACAGCGGCACCCACCCGTCGTTGAGGTCGAAGCCCTGCGTGCGGATGTCGCCGCGGCGGATCTCCTCGAAGATGATCTTGCCGTCGATCGAGCGGCCGTCGCGGTCCACTGTGGTCCCGCCGCAATATCCGTCGCCATGCGCGGCCTGAATCCGCGCCATCTCGGCGAGCGCATGGTCGAGCGTTGCCGCGACCGCCGCGTCGCCCGTATTGGCGATCGTCAGCGCGCAGGCGGAGAGCCAGTGGCCCAGGCTGTGCCCGGCGATCCCCTGCGCCTCCCACCCGCCATAGCGTGGCTTGGGCGGGGTCAGCCCGGCCGAGACGTAGAAATTGTGCAGCAGGCGTTCGGGAGCGAGCGCGAGCAGGTAACGACGGTTGGCGGCGAAGGCGTCGGCGAAGGGCGAGGGAGTGAGACGGACGTGGCGGGCCGGTACCGGTTCGACCCGGCGCGTGTTCGGCGCAGGCCATGCCGCCAGTACGGGCGTGCCGATCGTGGCCAGGCCGGCCCCGGCAAGGAGCCTTCGACGCGTCCACGCCAACATGCGACCTCTCCTCACTCGGGCCGCCCGCGCCGGACGATCCGTTCCGAGCTACCGCGCCTATTATGTCAGACTATAGTTACGTTATCAGCGCGTCAACGGGGGGGGGAGCGGATGAAAGGGCGCACGGGACCGGGTGTCATCACCATAAATCAGACAAGACCCTAAGGCTTGCTGCCAGTGCGCATTTCGTCCCGATTTCACGGTATAGTTGTCGCGACCACCGTCTCCGGCGCGTCGCGCAGTCGCAGGTAGAGGATATGCCCCGACGGGCGCGGCAGCGGGATCGCATCGCCGACGAAGCCGGGCGGCAGGGCGATCGCCTTCATAAGGTCGGGCGTGTCGCCGAGCGCAGCGATCAGGAACAGGTCGCGCCCGGCAAGCGTGCAGTCGCCGTTCGCCGCGGGACAATTGAGGCGGGTGAGGACGGGCAGGCGCACGGTGCGCGCCAGCGGCTGCCAGTCGCCGATGGCCTCGCCCGCGCGGACGCGATAGCGCAGTGCGCCCGTGGTGGCGGGCCCCAGCAGGTCGCGCGGCACGAAACGCGCGACGAGGATATCGCCCTCGACGCGCTGCAACGCGCCCGACGCGGCGGTCAGCGTGGCGGTCGCATCGTCGGATGCGATCTCGACCGCGTCGACGGGTGCCGCCCCGCCGGCGATCCGGAACGACACCGCCAGCGTCCCGTCGACCGGGACCAACGCCGGCGGCAACGTCATCGCCAGTGCGCCCTGCGGCGCGGCGAGGGTCGCGGCACGATGGACGATCGTCGCGACCGGGCGGGGCGGGGCGATCGTGACGGCGACGCTCGCCTTGCGCCCGTCGCGCAGGTGGACGATCGCGCTCGGCGTATCGCCGGCGACCGCGGGCGTGTCGCTCGCCAGGGTCAGCCGGTCGCCTTTGTCGCCGCGCGTCAGCGCACCGGCGGTGAAACGCTGGCCGCCGAGATCGAGCCCGACGACCTGGTCCAGCCGCGCGCCCCCGAGCACGCCGTCACGGTCACCGGCGTGGATCGTGAAGCGATCGAGCCGGCTCGCCTCGCCGCGTGCGGTCAGCGCGACATCGGTGGTGGTGGTGGCGCCGTAGCGGCTTACCGCCAGCGTGATCGCGCCGGGCTTGACGCCCGCCAGGGGCAGATCGGTTTCGATCCGGTCGGGCGCAGCGACCTTCCACGTCAGCGCCCGCGTCTCGCCGCCAGGCAGGGTCATCGTGAGGCCGGACACGCAGGCGGGCGCGGTGCCGACCAGTGCCAGCGGCTGATCGCGGCCGACGACGACCGCGGCATCGGGCGTCGGGGTCCAGCGGCCGTCGCCGTCGACTTGCACCGGCAGGCGCGGGCCGGTGAACGGGTCGAACCCCCAGTTTCCTTGCAGCACCGCCTGCCGGATCGCACCCACCGCGGGCATGGGCGTTCCGGGGGCAAGGCGCACGCCGCCATGCTCGGCATCGGACACGATCGGCAGGTCGGCGCTGCGCCCGCTCTCACCGACGACATGCAGGCGAAGGTCGCGCGCATAGTCGGTGGCGAACAGCAATGAGGCATCGTCGACGGGCAGCACTGCATCGGCGCGCGCGAGACAGACGGGAGCAGGGGATGCCGCGCGCCACACCGGCGCGGGCGCCGCGCCGATCGGCGGCAGCGGCGCGACCAGCACCGATCGGGGATTCTGGAACGACGGCGCGCTGTTGAGCAGCAGATGCGTGCGGTCGCCGCGGCCCAGCGCCATCGTCGGCAGATATTGATATTGCGCGCTGCGAAACGCGCCGAACAGCTTCGCGACGTCGCGGATGAGGCCGATATACGGGCTGTAATAGCCCGCGCCGCCCTCCGGCGTCGCCGCGACCTGATAGGCGAGGTCGACCGGCGCGCCGGTCAGCGTATCGGTCAGCGTCGCGCCGCGCTGCGCGTTGAGCACCAGGTCGTCGCGATTCTGCGTCAGGCATTCCGCCTGCTGGTCGCGCGGGCGCGCCAGACAATCCGCGTTGAACTTGATGCGCAGCATGCTGGCCAGCGTCGGCGCCGCCTTGCCCAGCCGGTCCGGGTCGCTGTCGCCGATCCGGCCGATCGCGGTGACGAACGTATCCAGTCGTGCGCGGTCGAGCGATGCCTGATACAGGTCCTGCGCCGCGCGCACGAACACGCCGGGCCGCCCGCGCACAGCGCCCCGCACCGCGTCGAAACCGCCGCCGGCTTCGGGCGCGAGCAGCAGCACCGCCTGACGCGCGCCCTCCGGCACCGCGATGTCGAGCGTGTCTTTCTTCCGCTTCCAGCTTTCGACCGCGTAGAACCAGTCCTTGGGTGGCGGATTGGTCGCGCCGCGCAGGAAGGCGATCATCAGCACGTAATGCGCCGCCTGGTCCGCGGGCAGCATCGCGCGGGCGACGAGCCGGTCGCCGGGTTGCAGCGAGGGCACCGCCGACAGCGGCAGCGCGCGGTCGCCGCGATGGACGACGACCGAGACGTCGGGGCCGGCGAGGTCGAAGCCGTTGCCCTGCGCCGGGAGGTCGGCGGGTGCGGCGAACAGGGCGACGGCGGCAAGGACGCGAACGATCGGGCGGGCCATGGTCGCGTCTTTACCCGCCGAACCGGGGCAGGGCCATGGCGGGATCATGACAAAACGGTCGCGCGGGAGGCTCAGCGCGCGTGCAGTCGGGCGAGCGCGATGCCGGCGAGATTCTGTGTCCGCTTGACGTAGCGGATGCGCCAGCGGCCACCCATGCCGTGCAGCGCGTCGCGATGCGCCCGGTACGCGGGCGGGCAGCGGACCTTGCCCGTCGCCTGCGCGATCACCGCGGCGGCGTCGCCGAGCAGCACGGCATCGTCCCAACCCTCCGCCTGCGCCAGCGTCGCGGCGGCGATGAGCGCGCGCCATTCCGCTTCCATGCTGGTGCCCGGCCCCAGCGCGCGGCAGATGTGGCTCTTCCCCGCCGCGACGACCGCGGTCTCCATGCCCGCGGGGCGCAAGCCGCCGTCGAAGAACAGCTTCACGCGATCCGCCATGCGCCCGGCGCAAGACCGTCGAGCGTCCAGTCGCCGACCTGCCAGCGGATCAGCCGCAGTGTCGGGTGGCCGACCGCCGCGGTCATCCGCCGCACCTGCCGGTTGCGGCCTTCGCGGATGGTCAGGCGCAGCCAGCGGTCGGGAATGCTCGCGCGATAACGGATCGGCGGATCGCGCGGCCACAGGGCCGGATCGTCGATCTGCGTCACGTCGGCGGGACGCGTCGGCCCGTCCTTCAGCATCACGCCGTGTCGCAGCGCGGCGAGCGCCGCTTCGTCGGGCTCCCCCTCCACCTGCACCAGATAGGTCTTGGACAGCTTGAACTTCGGATCGGCGATCCGCGCCTGCAGCCGTCCGTCGTCGGTCAGCAGCAGCAATCCCTCGCTGTCGCGGTCGAGCCGCCCGGCGGGATAGACGTTGGGCACCGCGACGTAATCGGACAAGGTCGCGCGCGTCGTCGGCGATCCGCGATCGGTGAACTGGCTGAGCACGTCATAGGGCTTGTTGAACAGGACGAGCGTCATGCCGCCATGCTCGCGGCGACCGCCTCCGCCACCTTGATCCCGTCGACCGCAGCGGACAGGATACCGCCGGCGTACCCAGCACCCTCGCCCGCGGGGAACAGGCCGATCGTGTTGAGGCTCTGGAAATCGTCGCCGCGCGTGAAGCGGACGGGCGAGGAGGTGCGCGTCTCCACCCCCGTCATCACCACGTCGGGATGGTCGTATCCGGCGATCTGGCGGCCGAACACCGGGATCGCCTCGCGCATCGCCTCGATCGCGAAATCGGGCAGGCATTGTGCAAGGTCGGTCGGCGTCACGCCGGGGCGATAAGAGGGGGTGACGCTGCCCAGCGCAGTCGACGGCCGCCCCGCCAGGAAGTCGCCGACGCGCTGCGCCGGCGCGCGATAGTCCGATCCGCCCGCGACGAACGCCCGCGCCTCCAGCTCGCGTTGCAGCGCGAGGCCCGCGAGCGGATCGCCCGGATAGTCGCGTGCTGGGTCTATCGCGACGACGAAGCCCGAATTGGCGTTGCGCTCGTTGCGCGAATATTGGCTCATGCCGTTGGTCGCGACGCGCCCTTCCTCCGATGTCGCGGCGACGACGGTGCCGCCGGGGCACATGCAGAAGCTGTAGACGGTGCGCCCGTTCGAACAGTGATGCGAGATGTGGTATTCCGCCGCGCCGAGGATGCGGTTGCCCGCGTCCTGGCCGAAGCGCGCGCGGTCGATCCAGCTTTGCGGATGTTCGATGCGCACGCCGATCGAAAAGGGCTTGGCCTCGACGAACACGCCCGCCGCCTGCAGCATTGCGAACGTGTCGCGCGCGCTGTGGCCGATCGCGAGGACGACATGGCTTGCCGCCAGATACGATCCGTCGTTGAGGTGCAGCCCGCGCAGCCGCCGTTCGCCGGTGGCATCCGTCGCGACGTCCAGCCCGTCGACGCGCGTCGAGAAGCGATATTCGCCGCCCAGAGCCTCGATGCTCGCGCGCAGGCTCTCGACCATCGTCACGAGGCGGAATGTGCCGATGTGCGGATGCGCCTCGGTCAGGATCTCTTCGGGCGCACCCGCCTTGACGAACTCGGTCAGCACCTTGCGATTGAGATGGCGGGGGTCCTTGATCCGGCTGTACAATTTGCCGTCCGAGAACGTGCCGGCGCCGCCTTCGCCATATTGGACGTTCGATTCGGGGTTGAGCACGCTCTTGCGCCACAGGCCCCAGGTGTCCTTCGTCCGCTCGCGCACCACCTTGCCGCGTTCCAGCACGATCGGACGATAGCCCGCCTGCGCCAGGATCAGCGCGGCGAACAGCCCGCACGGCCCCGCGCCGATCACCACCGGCCGCTCTGCATCCCCAGGCGGCGGGGCGGGGGGGCGATAGCGCGTGTCGGGCGTCACACCGACGTCGCGGTCGCGCCGGAACCGCGCGAGCACCGCGCCCTCGTTCTTTACCGCGACGTCGACCGAATAGACGAGCTGTATGTCCCCCTGGTCGCGCGCATCGTGCCCGCGCCGCGCGATCGTGAAGCGGATCAGCTCGCGCGGCGTGATGCGCAGCCGCTTGATGATCGCGGCGGGCAGGGCTTCGTCGGGGTGGTGCAGCGGCAGTTTGAGTTCGGTCACGCGGATCATGGCGTGCGCCTTACCGCGGGATGGCGCGGCATGCGATGGGGCAGGTGTGTGGGGTTAGCAGGGCGGAATCATGCTAAGCAGACCCGTGCAGTGGTTCCACAGCTTCGCCACCGAGGGTTTGGCCTTGCCGGCGTTCATGACGGGGTTCGGCTCGCTCGTGATCCTGCGGGCGTCGTCGACGCCTATGTTGACCGAAGATCAGATTGCCGCCGTTCCCAGATGGCTGCGATGGCTCGCTCGCAAAGATAGCGAAACGCTGCAACGCCGATCCGGATGGATGACGATCGCTTGCGCCGTCGTCGTGACTGTCCTGCGCGTGACGGCAGCGGGCTGATCCTGAAAATGGTGGAGTAGCGTCGCTGTTCGGCGAGGACAGGCGGATGGGCCTCTCGCGCGAGTGCGGGGATATAATCGCAATGGAATATGACACCTCCGCAATTCTTGATGCGCTCCGAATCAAGATGTTCGATCCCTGGACTTACAATATCGGAAATGAATGCGATTTCTGTGGCATGGCGCGGAATTTGACAGCATCAATGTTCGAAAGTCGTTCGGGGAACATTGATCATGTCCAAGGCTATGACACCGTCACGGCGCGATATTCTGGCCGGGGGAGCCACATTGATGGGCGCGGCCGTCTTGCCGCATTCTCTATCGTTGGCCAGCGCCGCCAAATCCAGCCGGTGGCGGCGCTACAATGTCACGAGCGTCGAGGGGCAGCAGATGCTCGCATCGTATGGCGTTGCGATCGCGGCGATGCTGAAACTGCCTCCCACCGATCCACGCAACTGGTATCGCATCGCCTTCACGCACTACCTCGATTGCCCGCACGGCAATTGGTGGCTTTATCCTTGGCATCGGGGTTATACGGGACTGGTCGAGCGGATCGTACGAGCGTTTTCGGGTAATCCGAACTTTGCCTTTCCTTACTGGGATTGGACCGCCGACCCGGTCCCGGCGGTACCGGCCGCGATGACCCGGGGCATTCTTACCCCGGCCAACCCCGCCTTCATCGGCGACCTGCAAACGTTCATCGACACCTTCACCGATCCGATCGCCAAGTCCGGTTATTT
The DNA here is from genome assembly GCF_003355005.1 of Sphingomonas sp. FARSPH. Classification (NCBI taxonomy): domain Bacteria; kingdom Pseudomonadati; phylum Pseudomonadota; class Alphaproteobacteria; order Sphingomonadales; family Sphingomonadaceae; genus Sphingomonas; species Sphingomonas sp. FARSPH. The sequence goes on from NZ_CP029985.1 coordinate 2,670,391, forward strand.
CACGAAGGGTTCAGCGCAGCACCAACAGCTGATCTATCGCGGCATTCCGGACACAAACGTATTGTGGGCCCAGCTGCGCGATCCGTCGATGACCTCCTTCTTTCCTAACGCAGCCGCGCCCGATGTCCGCAATCCGGTTGCGCAGTTGGACTGCCTGGCAAGCAAGGCCGTGTCCCGACAGACGATCGCCGCGGGCATGGCAGCCAGAGCCTATACGGCGGCACCGACGACGCCGATTTCCGGCAACTTCTTCTCCAGCCCGCGTGCGGCGCATCACAGCGATATGGCGGGCTTTGCGGTGATCGAGGGGCAGCCGCACAACAAGGTGCATAACAATGTGGGCGGCGTCGTTTACACCGACACGAAGGGTTCGTGCAGCATGACGTCAAATACCGGCGGTTTCATGCAGGCCAATCTTTCGCCGGTCGATCCTCTCTTCTTCCTTCATCACAGTAACCTCGACCGGCTGTGGACCGCCTGGACCGAGGGCCAGGTTTTAGCGAAGCTTCCGACGCTTCCGACAGGCAGCGATCTGGCGAGTTGGTCTGCCGAGCCGTTCCTCTTTTTCTGCGACGAAACCGGCAAGCCGCTTCCACAGGCCAAAGCGGGTGACTTTGCGACCATAGGCGCCTTTGACTACGACTATCAGCCCGGGACGACGGGCGTCACCACGATGGCACTGCGTGCGGCCGCTCCGCGGCGGACGATCCGGATCGTTGGTCAGGCGGCGCACGGCATGTTGAGCACGACGCAACGGGAGTTGGCCAACACCGTGCCCGTCGTCCCGGATCTCGTTACGCTGGCAAGCCCCGGCTATATCGAGACCGCGGTCGTGACCGTGACGCTTTCGCTTCCCCATGCTCCGCGCGGCCAAGCATTTCCGGTGATGGTTGATGCTGGTGACGGGCGTGGACCGATCGAGATTGGGCAAGTCGCCATGTTTGGGCATAGCATGGGGCATGGTCGCCTGACCTTTTCGTTGCCGTTTGGCTCGGCGCTCGGTCAATTGCGCACCCGCGGCAGCTTGAGTGCGAAACGGACGCTGCGCTTCAGCGCCATGGCCCCGGCGGGGACGTCGGACGCTCATTTGATGACGATGGCCCCGGCAGAGATCCCTGTTGAAGCCGTGGTCATTGATGGCGGCTAACCGCTTCCGTGCGTCGGCGAACCACAGGTCTGGTGTATTGTTCCGCAACAATCGTCGATCGGATTTAACAATCACGAGTGGGATTTCATTTCTGGTGCCGCAGATCTAAAGCTGCCTGTTCGCGGCAGCATTGAGCGAAAGGATCGGAGGAGAGGCGGCGTAGGAAATACCCGTCGGTCATTAGCTCGTTTGACTCATTTTGCAGAATGCCGTTTCCATCTGCAGTCCGAACGCCGATTGGTCTGGTCGAAATTGACAAAGCGCATGCTGCGTTGATCGCGGCAGGATTGCCCGCAGAGAGCGTGGCTGAGTGGTTTCTTTGCAGGATCGCCTGAAGAAGACGGGAAAACGGAAGGATCACGCTCACATAGAGGCCCTTCCGGATGACGTTCCTGAAAGTCCGCTTTTGCGGCGAAAGCTACCCGTCGCCTCCTCAGCCTTCGGCAACCCGATCCGTTGATCCGCGCACCACCAATGCCGCCGGAAAGACGATCGGCGCGCCGGACGTCTCTCGCCCGGCTTTTTCCGCTATCACCAGTTCCACCGCGCGTGCAGTCATTTCGGCGATCGGCTGGACGATGGCGGTAAGCGGGGGGCGGACGAAGCGAACGATGGGGGTGTCGTCGAAGCTGACCACGGACAGGTCGCGCGGGACGGACCGGCCGCGCTCGCGCGCGACCTCCATCGTCGCGAGCGCCATCTGGTCGTTGCTGGCGATGATCGCGGTGGGCGGCTGCGGCGCGGCGAGCAGGTCGGTCGCGGCTTCCCGGCCGGAGGCATAGCCGAAGTCGCCGCGGCGCAGCAGCGCGTCGGTGGCATGGCCCGCCGCGTCCATCGCCGCGCGCCAGCCCGCGATGCGCCAGTCGCTGAGTTCATACTCCGCCGGGCCTGCGATGAAGCCGATGCGGCTATGGCCGAGCGTGACGAGATGGTGCGTCGCGATCCGTGCCGCCTCGGCATCGTCCATCGTCACCGCGAAGCCGGGGCCGGGTTTGGGCGATCCGATCCGCGCGAAGCTGATCCCCTGCGCGACGAGCAATCCGGTGATCAGCGGATTGTCGGAATGCGGCGGGGTGAGGATGACGCCGTCGGGCTGCAGCGCGGCGATCGCGGCGGTCAGTTCGCGCGTGATATGGTCGCTGTGCGTATCGACCAGCTCGACGATCAGGCGATAGCCGTGCTCCGCACAGGTTAGCATGCCGCCCAGCATCATCTGGTCGACCCAGTCGGTGCCCTGGCGGTTGCGCCAGTCGGCGATCGTGCGGTCGCGGTCGTTGAGCGCGATGATGAGGTAGGAGCGCGATCCGCCCATCCGCTGCGCCGCGATCGAAGGGACGTAGCCGAGCTTGTCGATCGACGCCTGCACGCGCGCCATCATCTCGGGCCGGACGTTGGGTTCCTTGTTGATGACGCGGCTGACCGTCTGGAGCGAGACGCCCGCGTCGGCGGCGACGTGGCGGATGGTGACCGCCTGCCTGCGCCGCGCCATCAGGCCGCCGCCGCGGCGCAATAATGCGCGACATAGGCGGCGTGCGCCGGCAGCGTGCGCACCGTCGTCGCCACCTGATCGCGCAGGCCCGTGAGAAACCGCGCCAGTTCCTCGTCGGGCAGTTTCGCCGCGATCGGGTGGTGCGCCTCGGGCACGATCCCCTGACCCAGCATCACCTGGATCCAACTGTTTTCGGCGAACAGTTCGTCGTTGCGGCGAAACACGCGTCCCGTCTCGCGGAACAGGCCGATCTTCTGCGCGAGACTGTCGGGGATCTCCATCGCGGCGCACTGCCGCCAGAAGGGTGAATCGCGCCGCTCGGTGACTTTGTAATGAAGGATCAGGAAGTCGCGGATCTGATCCATGTCGGTCAGTTGCTGGTCGTTGAATTCGGCAATGTCGTGCGGCGAGATCGGGCCGGCGGCGGGCAGCAGACGGATCAGGCGCAGGATCGCGCGCTGGATCAGGTGGATGCTGGTCGATTCCAGCGGCTCCATGAATCCGCCCGCGAGGCCGACCGCGATGCAGTTGCGATACCATTGTTTGCGCCGCGCGCCAGTGACGAAGCGGATGCGGTTGGGCTCGGTCAGCACCGTGCCCTCGACGTTGCCGAGCAGCTGGGCGAGCGCCGCATCTTGGTTAAGGTAGCGGCTGCAATAGACGATGCCGTTGCCGACGCGATGCTGCAGCGGGATGCGCCATTGCCAGCCGGCACCGTGCGCCATCGCGCGGGTGTAAGGCACGGGGGGGCGGACGCTCTGCGTCTGCACCGCGATCGCCGCATCGCACGGCAGCCAATGCGTCCAGTCGTCGTAACCGACGTGCAGCGCGCGCTCGATCAGCAGCGCGCGAAAGCCGGTACAGTCGAGGAACAGGTCGCCCTCGACCCTTCGCCCGTCGTCGAGCACGAGCGCGGCGATGTCGCCGCTTTGCGCATCGAGGTCGACGTCGGCGATCCTGCCCTCGATCCTCGTCGCGCCGTCGCCCTCCGCCATGCGGCGCAGGAAGCGGCCGTAGAGCGTCGAATCGAGCTGATAGGCGTAGCTCATCCGGTCGTCGGGCAGGTGCGCGAACCTGCCCTCGCGCGCGGCGATCAGTTCGAGGCAATAGTCGTCGTAGGACTGGTGGTGGCCGCGCACCTGCCCCTCCAGCCAGAAATGCTGGAAGCCGGCCGCCCAATGGTCTTTGCCCGTCAGGCCAAAGGCGTGGAAATAGCGGTCTTCGGGGCCCTTCCAGCCGTCGAACTGGATGCCGAGCTTGAACGTCGCCTGCGTCGCGGCCATGAATTCGGCCTCGTTGATGCCGAGCAGCCGGTTGAAGGTGATGAGCGGCGGGATCGTCGATTCGCCGACGCCGACGGTGCCGATCGCATCGGATTCGACCAGGGTCACGGTCGCGGTCCGGCCGAGCGTGCGCATCAGCGCGGCGGCCGCCATCCAGCCGGCGGTGCCCCCGCCGGCGACGACGATGCGCCGGGGCGTGACCGCGTTCATCGGCTGAGCGCCCGGAGCAGATAGCCGCGCAGCCGCGCCGCCAGTTCCGGCGTCATCGGGTCGAGCACCCCGCGCCCGCCCTCGGGAATGTGCGCGGTCACCTGGTCGTCGTTGCCGAACACGTAATAATCGAACATGTCGCGCCAGTGCGCCTTCTGATCAGGGGGCAGATCGCGGATCGCCATCAGGGCGTGGTTGAGCGCCTCCTGCGGCTGGCCCAGCCAGCGCGGCGTCTCGCGCCACCAATAGTTCATGAGGACGTTGAAATCCTCCAGCCCCTCGACATGGTGCCACCACAGGGCAGGAATGTAGAGCGCGTCGCCGGGCGCCATCTCCACCATCTGGCCATGCGCCATCGCCTCGATGAAGCGGGGGTGGCGCGACAAATCGGGTGCGTGGAAATCGACCATGCTGACCGCGCGTCCCGCGGGCGTATTGTCGACCGGGCCCAGATAGAGATTGCGGAACTGGTCGCGCGGGAACAGCGTGAACCGCCGCCGGCCGACCGCGACGACCGCGAGATTATGCGGCACGTCATTGTGCGCAGCAATCCGCGTGCGCGTACCCATCCAGATGCTGGCGAGGCATTCCCGGTCGCCGAGGTCGATGTGGTTCGCCGCGTGCAGCCCGTCGAAGAACTGGTGCACGTCGATCGAGGCGAGATAGACCGCGGGTGCATCGGGATGCCCGGCAAAGGCGGCGATGCGCGCGAAAATCTCCGGCAGCTTCGCATCGAAGGTGCGGAAGTTCATTGCCATCGCATCGTCGTAGAACAGCCGGCCGCCGCTGCCCGGCTGGCCGACGGAGACGGTGAACGGCCGGTCGCGGTGATGGCGCAGCAGATAGTCGCGCGCCGCCTCCGCCGATTGTCGTCCCGCCTGCACCAGCGGCCAGTCGCCGGCAAGGCCGCGGACAACGAACGGCCGGTCTGCGCCGCGCAGCATCGCGTCGAGCGCGGCGGCGTCGGCGACGGTCACCTCCGCGACGGCGGCGAGCCCGGCGAGCGGCCCCGGATCGGCCTCAGCCATGCGCGATCCGGCGATTGCGCCGCGCGACCAGCCCGCCGAGGTGCGCGAGCGAGGCGACCGCCATGTACAACGGCATCAGATAGCCCGCGGCGTTGAGCTCCGCGAGCGCGGCCCCGTCGAGCGCGGCAAGCCGGTCCTCGTCGATGACATGGAAGCCGACGAGCCGGTTGGTCGACCCGTCGTCCAGCGTCACCTCCAGCGTGAAGGGTTCGAGAAGATCGTACCGCTGCAACGCCGCGAAGAAAGCCGCGGACATGCGATAGCCCTCGTCGAGCGCGCCGAGTTGTTCCGCGATCCGCTCCAGATAGGCGGTCGGCTGGCCGAGTTCGTCGAAGACGCGCGCCCCCTCCTGGTCGTCGCGCGCGATCCGAGGGGAGGCGAGGTCGACGTGCACCTGCTTGGCGCCGTCGTCGTCGGGACCGCCGCCGATCAGGAACGGCTGGATGTCGACGGCGAGCGGGCGATAGCGCGCGTCCCAACGGCCGTGATCGAGATACAGGTTCTCGCCATTCTCGAACCCGAACATCGCGAGCGCGGTGAAGCGATCGCGGGTGTCGTTCAGACGGAACAGAATGGCGTATTCGGCCTGCACGGCCCGAAATTCGGTGGGGACGGTGATGCAGCACATCTGCGCATCGCCCAGCGCCGCGTCGCGCGCGGTGCGGATGCGCAGGTCGCGATGCGCCTCTGCCGTCAGGATCGCGTGCTGGCTGGTCATCACGGGCAACTCTCGTGCGGGGACATCTGGAGCGGACGGGACAGGCGTGCCGCCCCGCCGCGCAAAAAGCCAGCCCTCCCGCACGTCGGAAGGGCCGGCTCTTCGCCTCACCCGGTCAGAAGGTGAAGCGCACGCCCGCGGAATAGCGCGCGTCCTGCTTCGTCACGAAGGCGATGTTGCGGTCCGAGCGCAAATGCCCGCTGCGATTCTCGCCGAGCAGGTTGATCCCTTCCGCAAAGATCGTGACCTTCGGCGTGATCGCATAGCTCGCACTCGCGTCGAGCTGGCCATAGGTGTTGATGTAATACGGGTTGATGCCCGCACCCGCCAGATACCCCTTGCGCCAGTTGTAGGCGGCCCGCGCGTTGATGCCGTATTTGTCGAAGAACAGCACCGCGTTCGCGCTGTCCGACAGGCCGGTGATCGCGAACTGCGACACGCTGGCGGGCAGTTTGTTGTCGTAGTTCCGGTTGCCGTTGACGATCGTGTAGTTGAGGATCGTGCCGAAGCCGGTGTTCCAGAAATTGTGCTGGATCGCGAATTCGAAGCCGTCGACCGCCGCGGTCTGGTTGCTGTTGAACGGCGTCGAGATGACGAAGTTCACCAGAGGATCGTTCGGCTGCGCGATGATCGTGACCGGGTTGCCGTTGGCGTCGCGCGTCACCGTCGTCGGATAATTGGCGCCGATGTAATCGCGGATGTTGGCAAAGGTCAGATCCCGGCCCGCCGCGGTGAGCGCGGCGACGGCGGCCTGGTAGCGCGGACCGTTATAGGGCGTCGTGATGCCGGGAATCGTCGTGTTGACCTGCGTCTGGCCGATGTAGTTCGCCACGTCCTTGTGGAAATAGCCGACCGAGATGTAGCTGTCCTTGGTGTAATACCATTCGGCCGACAGATCGATGTTCTTGGACTTGTAGGGGATAAGGTTCGGGTTGCCGACGCCGCCCGTGCCGCCGCCGACGCGGAACAACTGGTCGATGCGACGCCCGCCCTGCAGGCTGCCGTAATCGGCGCGGGTGATCGTGTGGCTGTACGAGGCGCGCAGCTTGACGTTCTCCAGCGGCGAGATGTCGAAGTCCACCGACGGTAGCCAGTTATGATAGCTGCCCTTGAAGGTGGTGAAGCCGCTGCCCTGATACAGAACGTTGAACTCGTTCTGCGAATTCTGGCGCGCGCCGACCGGCGTCGGCACCAGCGCAGACGCGGAAACATCGGTATTCTCGTACCGCACGCCCGCGATGAGGTGACCCTCGCGCGAGAAGGCGTCGAACTTGCCGTTGAACTGGAAGAAGGACGACATCGTCTTTTCGCGGACGCGCGAGTCCGTGTTGTACGGGATCAGGCACTGGCCGTTGCCGCCGCAGATCTTGTACGCCTGGTCGAGCAGCTTGACGACGCTGGGCAGGTCGAAGCTGTAGAACGACTTGATGATATTGGGATCGTTCGCGCCGCTGATCCCGGAGAATTTGTCGGGAATGCTCGTCAGCTTGAAAAGGCTGTCGGGCAGCAGCGCCGCTGCCGCCGCACGCTGCGCCGCGCTATCGCCGCCGGTGCCGCCCCAGGTGTCGTTCTGCAACACGCTGTAGGCGGAGCGCACCTTGTTGTCGGTATATTCCAGGCCCCAGTCCAGGCTGTCCATGAAACCGTGGCCATTGTCGTAATGGCCGCGCACCTGCACCTGGTTGATCTCGTCGCGGAAGTAGGAATTGCGGAAGGCGTTGCCCGTCGGCACGATGTTCGCCGCGTTCAGCGGATCGATGCCGGGGTACATGTTGTACGAGATGACCGGCAGGTCGTGGTCGAAGTTGATCGTCTGGTTCTGGATGCCGAACACCGCGGTGCCGACCGAATTGCTGTTGCCATAAGGGCTGTTCGGCTTCGATTCCGCGGTGGAATGATGCGCGTCGAGCGTCATCGTCACGCCGCCCGGCGCATCCCAGACGATGTTGCCGCCCAGCGACTTGTTCTCGTTGCGCACAGCGGTCTGCGAGGCGGAATAGGCGAGGTCCTTGCCTTCGCCCGCGCCGAACCGCTCGGTGTAGAAGATCGGGCCCGCGACGGGGCCGTCGGTCCATGCGCTGACCGTGTCGTTATGGTTGTACCAGATGCCGACGCTGTTGTCGCGAATGTCGATCGTGTTGCGCGAATAGGTATAGTCGACCGTCGCGGTGACGCTGTCGATCGGGCGGAATTGCAGCACCGCCTGGCCGTTGATGCGCTCGCGCCGGCCATTGACGACGTCATAGCCGCCATTCTGCGGCACCTGGTAGACGTCGGTCGCCTTCGGATGATTGGTGATGTTGGCGTAGCGCGGGTCGCCCGGCTGGGCGAGCGAACCCCAGTTGTTCTCGTTACCGAGATAGCCATCGCGCCAGCCGATATTGACCTGGTTCGCGCTGAAGTTGCGGCGCTGGTACGCGCCGGTGATCAGGATGCCGATCTTGTCGTCGGCAAAGGTATCGGAAATGATGCCCGACACTTCGGGCGTGATGTCCTTGTGCCCGTTCTGCGACGTGTCGACGACGCCGCGCGCCGCGATCGAGCCGCGCAGGCCCGGCTTGTCGAAGGGGCGGGGGGTGCGGATGTTGATCGTCGAGCCGATGCCGCCCGACGGCACGCTGGCGCGGCCCGACTTGTAGACTTCGAGCGCGGCGACGCCTTCGGACGCGATGTTGGCGAAATCGAACGATCGCGACCCCGGTGCGCTGTTGCCGTCGCCGATCGTCGATGTCGGCATCTGGCGGCCGTTCAGCGTGACGAGGTTATATTCGGGGCCGAAGCCGCGAACGGTGACGAACTGGCCTTCGCCGTTCGACCGGTCGATCGACACGCCGGTGATGCGCTGCAGCGATTCGGCGAGGTTGGTGTCGGGGAACTTGCCCATATCCTCCGCGCTGATCGCATCGACGATGCCCTGCGCGTTGCGCTTGAGGTCGATCGATTCGCGCAAGGAGGCGCGGATGCCGGTGACGACGATATCGCCGTCGCCTTGGCCGACGTCGCCGGTGGCACTCGGCGGCGACTGCGTCTGCGACGGGCCGGTCTGGCCGACGGTGGCGGCCGCATCCTGCGCGCTGGCGAGTGCCGGCACGATGAGGGCGGCGGTGGAAACGCCGATAGCGAAATTCGAAAGCAGGCGAGCACGGACGCTGCGCATGAGATCCTCCCCAATAGATACGGGCGCGGTTGTTGCCGCGCTCCTTGGGAACGTTCACTCATGCAAAGTCGGCGGAGTGTCAAGATGCTGTGGCGCTTTGCAATCTTCGGTTGTGAACGTTCTCTGGACAGGATGGCAGAAATGCAACACAAGTCTCCAAAATAGGATTTTGGGGAGGATGACGGTGACGAAGGCAAGGATGGCCGGCGGGCTGGCGATGATCGCATTGGCGGCGGCGGGGATGGCCGCAGGCGCGGGGGCGCAGACCGAAGCGATGGCGAGCGCGAAGGGGGATGGCGCTTCTTCGCCCCGCGCCCGCGCCGAGCGGATCGTCGCGCAGATGACCGATGCGGAAAAGCTCGCGCTGGTACATGGCCTGTTCCCGCCGTTCGCGGCGGGCAAGACGCCGAACGAACTCATTCCGTCCGCGGGCCATATCGACGGCGTGCCGCGGCTGGGCGTGCCGCTGGTGCGCGAAAGCGACGCGTCGCTCGGCGTCGCCAACCAGGTGGAGCAGCGCAAGGGCGACGTCGCCACCGCGCTTCCCTCCAGCCTCGCCACCGCGGCCAGTTTCGACCCCGCGATCGCCGGTGCGGGCGGGACGATGATCGGGGCGGAGGCGCGCGACAAGCGCTTCAACGTGCTGCTCGCGGGCGGCGTCAATCTGACGCGCGATCCGTGGAACGGGCGCAACTTCGAGTATCTGGGCGAGGACCCTCTGCTCGCCGGCACGCTGGCCGGCGCGCATATCGCGGGCGTCCAGTCCAACAATATCGTCTCGACGATCAAGCATTTCGCGCTCAATGCGCAGGAAACCGGCCGCATGGTCGTCGATGCGCGGATCGGCGAGGCGGCGCTGAGGATGAGCGACCTGCTCGCCTTCCAGATCGCGATCGAGCGCGGGCGCCCGGGCTCGGTCATGTGCGCGTACAACAAGGTCAACGGCGACTGGGCGTGCGAGAACAGGCATCTGCTGACCGACGTGCTGAAGCGCGACTGGGGCTATCCCGGCTGGGTGATGAGCGACTGGGGCGCGGTCCATTCGACGGTGAAGGCCGCCGAGGCGGGGCTCGACCAGGAATCCGGCGAGGAACTGGACAAGGCGATCTATTTCGGTGCGCCGCTCGCCGCGGCGGTGGCGAAGGGAACGGTGTCGCAGGCGCGGCTGAACGACATGGTCGCGCGCTACCTGACCGGGCTGATCGAGACGGGGGCGTACGACAATGCGATGCCCGCCCGCGCGGAGACGCCGGATTACGCCGCGCATGCTCTGGTGGCGCAGCGTGCGGCTGAGGCGGGCATCGTCCTCCTCAAGAACGACGGCGACCTGCTGCCTATCGCGCGGACCGCGAAGCGCATCGTCGTCATCGGCGGCAATGCCGACGTCGGCGTGCTGTCGGGCGGCGGGTCGAGCCAGGTGCGCTCGGTCGGCGGCGCGCCGGTGGAAATCCCGCTGTCGACCGGCGGATCGGCGTCGTTCGCGCGCATCACTTATCACGCCTCCTCGCCGCTCGCCGCGCTGCGCAAGGCGCTGCCCGGCGTGCGCGTCGACTGGGTCGACGGACGCAGCCTGAACGCGACGGTGGACGCGGCAAAGGCGGCGGACCTTGCCATCGTCTTCGCGACGCAATGGACGACCGAGGCGGACGACGTGCCCAACCTCAATCTGCCCAACCAGCAGGACGCGCTGATCGCCGCGATCGCCGCCGCGCAGCCCCATACGGTCGCGGTGATGGAAACGGGCGGTCCGGTGCTGATGCCGTGGCTGGCGAAGGTGCCCGCGGTGGTGCAGGCCTGGTATCCCGGCCAGCGCGGCGGCGAGGCGATCGCCGCGGTGCTGACCGGCCGCGTCAACCCATCGGGTCGCCTGCCGATCACCTTCCCCGCCGACGCGTCCCAGCCGCCGCGCCCGCGTCCCGTCGGGCTCGACCGGCTGACCGGGCTGGAGGCGGCCGCCGCGGCCAATCCGGCGGCGGCGTCGACCTACGTGCTCGACAGCTTCCCGGTCGATTACATCGAAGGCGCCGACGTCGGCTATCGCTGGTACGAGAAGAAGCGGCTGACGCCGATGTTCCCGTTCGGCCACGGGATGAGCTACACGCAATTCGCCTATCGCAATCCGGTCGTCACCGGCGGGCGGACGCTGAGCGTGACGTTCGACGTCGTCAACACCGGCAGGCGCGAGGGCGCTGACGTGCCCCAGATGTACGTCGCGCGTGCGGGCAGCGGCGAACCGATGCGGCTCGCGGGCTTCCAGCGCGTCACGCTGAAGCCCGGCGAGACGCGGCGCATCACGCTGACCGCCGAACCGCGCGTCGTCGCGGATTACGATACCGGCCTGCCCGGCTGGCGGATCGCCGGCGGCACGTACAGCGTCGCGCTGGCACGTGACGCGACGGACCGCACGATGGTGTCGACCGCCCGCCTGGATGCGCAGACGATGAAACCCTGACCCGCCGCCGCCCCGGTCGCCGCACCGGGGCGTCAGGCACGGCTAGCGCCGCCAGTACCGCACGTAATCCACATGCATCCGCTGCGGCAGCGCGGCGTCGTCGACGCCCTTCGCGCCGCCCCAGTCGCCGCCGACCGCAAGGTTGAGGATCAGGTGGAACGGCTTGTCGTAGGGCCATGCCGCCGCGCCGCCCGGCTGGTCGTTTGCGACGCGCATATAGGCGCGGCCGTCGACGCCGATCAGGATCGCGTCGGGCCGCCAGTCGAGCTGATAGTCGTGCCACGCGGTGCAGGCGGTCGGCATCGTCACCTGCGCGCCGCGCTGCGTCCTGGCCACATGGTTGAACTTCGCGCTGTGCAGCGTCGCGTGGATGACGTTCGGGTCCCAGCCGACCATCTCCATGATGTCGATTTCGCCCATCGCCGGCCAGTCGCCCTTGTCGGGAAGCAGCCAGATCGCCGGCCACATGCCCCGCCCGCACGGTAGCTTCGCGCGGACCTGATAGAAGCCATACCCCATCGCCGCGCGGCTGATGAGCTTGGCGGACGTATAGGCCTGGCCGCCGCTGTCGGGCTTGGTGGGCCGTTCGGCGCGCGCGGTGATCGCCAGCGCGCCATCGACGACGCGCGCATTTTCGGGGCCGTAATATTGCAGTTCGTGGTTGGGCCACCCCTGGCGGTTACGCGATACGTCGAACCGCCACGTCGCCGGATCGATGTGGTCGCCCGAAAATTCGTCGGCCAGATCGGGCGCACGCGCGGGCGCGGCGATCGGCTGGTCGGCGGCATAGTTGGTCGCGCCGAGCGTGGCGGCCTGCAAGGCGACGATCGCGATCAGCATGGTTCACTCTCCCGTTTCGCAAGGGCGTAACGTCTTGCGCCTGCCGCGCAATCCGCATCGTCCGCTGACATCGAACTGTCATCACCATCGGGCAAGCGGACCGTGAGGGCAGGGGGGCTCGTGCATGCAGTTGCTGGTCGTCGAGGACGATCCGATCATCGCCGGACAGATCATCGCGGGTCTCGAGCGCGTCGGCCACCGGACGCGTCTTGCGACGACGGGGTCGGAGGCGATCCTGGCGCTGCGCGAAGGGGGCTGCGATGCGGTGGTGCTCGACCGGATGCTGCCCGACATCACCGGCCTGTCGGTGATCGACCATGCCCGGCGCGAAGGCCATGCGACGCCGATCCTGATGCTGAGCGCGCTGGGATCGGTGAAGGACCGGATCGAGGGCCTCGAAAGCGGCGCGGACGATTATCTCGCCAAGCCGTTCGACATGGACGAACTGGCCGCGCGCGTCGCCTCGATCGCACGCCGGCGCGCCCCGCGCGCGGAAAGCGCACGGCTGGAGGTTGGGCGGCTCCACCTTGATCCCAGCAGTCACCAGGCATGGTTCCGCGACGCGTCGATCGTGCTCAACCGCAAGCAATTCTCGCTGCTCGCGCATCTGTTGCGCAACGTCGATCGGCTCATCACGCGGTCGATGCTGCTGGAGGGCGTGTGGGGCTATTCCTTCGCGCCGACGACCAATATCGTCGAAAGCAACATGAGCCGGTTGCGCACCGCGCTGCTCGGCCTCGGCTGCGATCCGATCGAGACGCAACGGGGCGCGGGCTACATCCTTCGTTCGGAGCGATGCGTCTGAACGATCCGGCCCTGACCGATCCGGCCCTGACCGATCCGCTGTCCCCGCCGCCGCCGGTGCGCCGACCCCGCATCGGGCGGCTGGCGATCCAGGTCGGCGTCGCCTTCGCGCTTGCGATGGCGGCGGTTGGGCTGGTCGGCTTCATCGTCGCCGAACGCTGGGTCGCGCATCGCATCGACCTCTCGCTGCGCCAGCATGCGACCAAATATCTGGAGCTCGCGCATGGCGGGCCGGTAAGCGACGCCGCGGTCGCCGCGCGGATCGAGGACTGGCAGCAGCGCAAGGTGCTGAGCGAGCGGACCTACGTGCTGTTCGCGCGCGACGGCCGCCGGCTGGCCGGGCGGCTCGATATCGCGGCGCCATCGCCCGGCTTCTCGCTGGTCCGTTTTCGCGGTGGCGGGCAGGCGGTTCAGGAAGGGCGCGCGCTGACCACGCGCCTGCCGAGCGGCAGCCTGCTCGTCATCGTCCAGCGCAGCCAGGCGGCGACCGCGCTGCGCGAGCTGCTGCCGCAGGTGGTGCTGGCGATATCGCTGGTCGCGTCCTTGCTCGGCATCCTGGCGACGTTGCTGTTCGCACACGTCATCGCCCGGCGGCTGACGGGGACGCAGCAGACCGCGGACGCGATCGCGGCGGGCGACCTCAGCCGACGCATCCCGACCGACCGGCTCGATGGCGTCTTCGCCGCGCAGGCGGACGCGCTCAACCGCATGCTCGACCGGATGGAGGACATGGTCCGCGCGCAGCGGTTGTTCTCCAGCAACCTCGCCCACGACCTGCGCTCGCCGCTGACCCGCCTGCGCGGCACCTTGCGCGACGGCGCTGCGCAGCAGGCGGGCGAGGGGGCTGCGCTCGCCACGACGTTCGACCGGGCGGAGCGCGAATGCGCGGCGATCATTGGCATCTTCGATGCGCTGCTGCGGCTCGCCGAGATCGAAAGCGGCCGTCACCCCGCTGCGATCGGCGCAGTCGCGCTCGCCCCGCTGGTCGAGGATATCGTCGAGACGATGGAGCCGGTGATCGCCGACCATGGCGGGCGGCTGACGATCGGGCAGCTCGACGCGGTGCGGGTGCGGGGCGACGCCGATCTCATCAACCAGATGCTGGTCAACCTGCTCGAAAACGTCGCGATGCATGCGCCGGCGGGCACCAATGCGCGGCTGTCGGCGACGCGCGATGGCGATGGCGCGGCGATCGTCGTGCGTGACGACGGGCCGGGCCTGCCCGCGGCGGACCGCGCCCGTGTGCTGCGCCCGTTCGAGCGGGGGGCGGCAAGCGCCGGACGGCGTGGCAGCGGCCTCGGCCTCGCCATCGTTCAGGCGATCGTGCGTTTCCACCACGGCCGGCTGGAGCTGGAGGACGGTGCACCCGGCCTCATTGTGCGGATCTGGTTGCCTGCCGCCGACGGCTGACGGGCGATGGGCGGCCCGCTCAGCGGCGAGCCAGCCGGTTGCGCCGCCGCTTCAGCCACATCGACAGGTACATCCAGAAGCCCGACCCGGCGAAGAACAACAGCGCGACGCCGCCGCCGATGTTCAGCGCGATCCCGACCGGGCCGAGCGTCTCGCCCGAATGGATATGTTTGATCAGGCGGTTCAGCCGCTTCATCGTGCTCGGCTGGTCGGGGCCGCCGCTCGCGCTCTTCACCGGCGGCGGCGCGAGCAGGTCGGTCGCCTGCGTCGCCAGCCCCGTGGCGGCGAGGATGAGCAGCAACAGCGCGAACCAGGGGGCAAGCATACGGTGCCAGCGGCGCATCGGCGGTCGATCCTGTCATGAAAAGGGCGTGTTCCGACGGCGAACGCCGACGGTGTGTGCTCCTGACACCTGGAATGTGACACTGGGCTGATGCCAATATTCTAAGTTTGCAATGTTGGCGCTTTCCGCCGCGCTGGCGGTCGGGCTGTCACGGATGTGTCATTCGGCCGCACTAGCCGGCGAGCCGGGCCGATCGGGGCGCGGTGTCGCGACACGTCGATCGGGGCTTTGGGGGACGTACATGATCGTCAGGTTTCTGGCGCCGATCGCCTGCGCGGTCGGCATCCTGTCCGCGAACGCGTCTGCGCGCGGCGAAGAAGACGCCGTACCGCGGCTTCTCGACCCGCGCGCGCTTGCGCCCGCCGCCGTGACCGCGCCACCGCCCCCGTCCGCGGTCACCGCCCAGGAATTGCGCTTCCTGCGCGCGCTGCACGATAGCGCGACGCCCGATCGGCTGGCCCGCGCCGCGGCCGATGGCAAGGACAAGACGCCGCATGCGTTCAACATCGCCGCCGGCCGCGATCTCGCCGCGCTGCCCGCCACCGCTGCGCTGCTCAAGATCGTCCGCCACGAAACGAGCGCGGCGGTGCGCGACGGCAAGGCCTATTTCCGCCGCACGCGGCCTTACATCGCCGATCCGACGCTGGCGCATTGTCCCAACGGCGAGGGCACCGACGACAGTTACCCCAGCGGCCACGCGGCTTTCGCCTGGTCGACCGGCTGGACGCTGGCGCAGCTGATGCCCGATCGCGCCCCGGCCCTGCTCGACCGCGCGCGCGACTATGCCGAGGGGCGCGAGATCTGCGCCGTCCATTTCCCGTCCGACGTCGAGGCGGGCCATGCGCTCGGCCAGCTCGTCGCCGACCGTATGCTCCACGATCCCCGCCTCGCCGATCGGGTCGCCGCCGCCCGCCGCGAACTCACGCAGCGCTGACCCCACTTCATCTTCTGCCGAAAGGACCCGTCATGATCCGTCTGTCCCCCCGCGCGGCGCTGCTCGCCACCGCGCTCGTCCTGCCCACCGCCGCCTTCGCCGATCCCGGCGACGTCACGCCCGCGACTGGGGCGCCCGTGTCCGACCAGACGACCAGCGCGACGCAGGCCGGACAGGCGAACGACAAGCAGGCGCTGACCACGTCGGACATCATCGTCACCGGATCGCGCACGGCGGAAAGCGCGCCGCTCACCGCTTCGCTCACCACGACGCAGCCGCAATCCGCTGTCAGCCGCGATTATATCGAGAACACCACCGCGACTGCCGACGTGAACGAGCTTATCGCGCTGACGCCGGGTGTCTCCATCTCGGGCACCGGCAACGGCTATGGCCTGGGCGAGACGAAGGCGACGATCCGCGGCTTCCAGGACGGCGAATATAACGTCACCTACGATTCGATCCCCTTCGCCGACACCAACAACCCGACGCACCACTCGACCGCCTTCTTCCCGTCGAACACGATCGAGACCGTCGTCGTCGACCGTGGCCCCGGCAACGCCAGCCAGCTCGGCCAGGCGAGCTATGGCGGCAACATCAACATGTATTCGCGCGCCGCGACGCCGGATGCCGAGGCGAAGGCCGAGGCGATCGTCGGCAATTGGAGCACCTTTCTCGCCCGCGCGCTGTTCGAAAGCGGCAGCATCGACAAGCTGGGCGGCACGCGCATCGTCCTGACCGGCCAATATCTCACGTCGCACGGCGCCCTGACCTACTCTTCGGTGGGTTCGAAGAATCTGTTCGGCAAGGCGGTGGTCCCGGTCGGCGCGCACAACACGCTGACCGTGATGAGCAGCTGGAACCGCAATTTCTATTATCAGTCCGATGTGCTGAAGGGTGCGACCTGCGGCAGCGCGGCGACCGACGCCTATAACGCCGCCAATCCGAAGGCGACGACGACGACCGCGCTGGGGCCCGACGGGCAGCCGCTCGGCCAGCTGAACGCGCAGGGTTGTTCCGCCTCGTCGCAGGTGGGGATGTACGGGTTCAATTACGGCCTCGGCAACGATCCGACGCAGCATGACTATTGGCGCTACAACCGGACCGACAAGACGACCGACTTTTCGTATTTGCGTCTGCAAAGCGATCTGGGCGGCGGGCTGTCGCTCGACAATCGCGCCTATATGTACGGCTACACCAACAATACGCTGTCGGGGAACGGCAGTTCGTCGTTCGGCCTCGCCAGCAAGACCGCAACGCTGCCCACCTTCCTCGTCAAGTCGACCGGCGTCGTCACCGGCTTCACCGGTGCGGGGACCGCGGCGTCGCCTTACGTCGCCGTGTCGGGCGGCAACGACGTGCTGGGCTATGACAAGCTGAACAAATATCGCGTCTTCGGTTATATCGGCCAGGCGGATTACGACTTCGGCTTCGGCAAGCTGCGCGTCGGCGGCTGGTACGAACATGCCGTCACCGATCGCCACAATTTCGACCTCGACCGCACGACCGGCCTGCCGAGCTACAATGAAAAGGCGAATCTCGGCACCGCAGCGACCGCGACGCAGCCGTCGATCGCGCTCGCCAACATCAACTTCGTCCAGCATTCGACGTGGGATCAGTATCAGCTGTTCGGCGAGCTGGAGATCCGGCCTGCGGACGGCGTGTCGATCACGCCCGGCGTCAAATACGTCCACTTCACCCGCGGCGTCGATGCGGCGCTCAACCAGAAGACGCGCAGCCCGCTCGACACCAGCGCGACCTGGACCAAGACGCTTCCGTTCCTCACCGCCAACTGGCTGGTGACGAGCAACTGGTCCTTCTATGGCCAGTATGCGCAGGGCATGTACGTGCCCGACCTGTCGAGCTTCTATTCCGCCTCGGGCCAGCTTTCGACCGCGCTCGATGCGCTGAAGCCGCAGACGACGACCAACTATCAGGTCGGCACCGTCTGGCACGGCCGCACCGTCTCGCTCGACGCCGATGCCTATATCATCAACGTTAACAACAAGATCGGCACCTGCACCACGGTCGGCTGCGACCAGACGCTGCTCGTCAACCAGGGCCAGGTCCGCTACAAGGGCGTCGAGGGGCAGGTGGGCTTCATGCCGATCCGCGGCCTGACGCTGTTCGGCAACGGATCGTACAATTACGCGCACAGCGTGCAGACCGACGCGCAGATCGGCAAGGCGCCGTTCACGACCGCGGCGGCGGGCTTCATCTATCGCCGCGCGGGCTTCCGCCTGTCGTTCGACCAGAAGTATACCGGCCCGCAATATGCCAATGACTACACCGGCAGCCCGGGCTTCCGCCTCTATCGCATCCGGCCCTATTCGATCGGCCAGTTCGCGATCAGCCAGCAGATCCAGGGCGGGCTGAAGCTGGGCGTCACGGTCAACAACGTGTTCAACAGCCGCGCGATCACCAGCATTTCGACCGCCTCGTCCGGCGCGCCGACCGTCACGGTGAACGGCAAAACCTATCAATCCGGCTACGGCATGCTCGACCAGTTCAACTTCCTGCCCCCCCGCAGCTTCCTGCTGACCGCCGGCATCGCCTTCTGATCGGTTCGCGTCGACCGGCGGCTCAGGGGCGCACGCTCCCGCCGCCGGTCAGTGCGAACACCTGCTGCAGCATCGCCTGCTCCTCCGGCGTCAGATGGGGATTCCAGACGTCGAAGATCAGCACGATGCGCGGTGCGTCGCTGGTGTTCCGCGCCTCGTGCTCGATCGTGTCGTCGAAGGCGAAGGGTTCGCCCTCACGCCACATCCTGGTCTCGCCCCCGACGCGGAAGGTGCAGCCTTCGGGCACGATGAGCGGGAGATGGACGATCGCCCGCGTATTGGTCACCCCCGTGTGCGCCGGGATGTGGGCATGCGGTTTCAGAATAGAGAAGAACGCCGTCGGCGCCTTTCCTGGGATATTCGTTTGCGGCACTGCCGCCAGCGCGGCAGCCGTTTCGGGGCAGCGCGCGCAGACTGCGTCGTTGCGCTCTCCGTATTCCCACAGGAAGCACGCGCTCCAATCCGCATTATGATCGAGAGGCGACCATTTGTTGGTCGGTGTGCCGGTGTCCTGGCGGACATAGGGACGGATTGCGGAGTCGTCCGACCGTATCAGCGCAAGCGCTTCGGCACGGATCGCGTCGGTCCGCGCGGCTAGGACGTCAAACCAGGGGAATAGCGCGGGTTCGAAAAACTCGTCCGCAGGCAGAAACGGAAAATGCACGCCGGCGCAATGATTGGCGTAGATCGCGCGGCGCCCGAGCATATGGTCGATGCACGCCGCCATCCGTCGTGAGGGGCGTGTCCCCAGCGCGTCCGCGATGTCGCGCCCGAGCGCGGCATTGTGTTCGGCCAGGAAGGCGCGGCCGCGCGCCAGCGCGTCGTCGATGGCGGGCGGCCGCTCGTCCATCGCCGCGGCCATCTGCACGATCCCGGCCCATGCTTGTGCCGCGGCGGCGGCAACGCCGTGACGCTGGTGCCATTCGGCGAGGCGAAGCAGCGCGGTAAAGTTCCGTCGGTCGAGCCACAGCGCTCGGTCCAGCGCCCGCCGTTCACCGTCCGCATCGTCCAGCATGCGGTGGACCGTCGCCTGGTTGATCCAGAGCACCGGCTGCTCGGGGTCTTTCTCAGCCGCCGCGGCGAAACGGAAGAGCGCGATTTTCAACTCGCCATCCGCCATCGCCCGCATGCCGCGCGCGTTGAGCAGTTGCGGGTGATCGGGTGCGTGCGCCAACGCGGCATCGAGCGCCGCACGTTCGGCAACCGCATCGCCCCGCTGGCGCGCGGCCATGGCTTGCGA
The DNA here is from genome assembly GCF_003355005.1 of Sphingomonas sp. FARSPH. Lineage (NCBI taxonomy): Bacteria > Pseudomonadati > Pseudomonadota > Alphaproteobacteria > Sphingomonadales > Sphingomonadaceae > Sphingomonas > Sphingomonas sp. FARSPH. The sequence continues at coordinate 2,690,004 of NZ_CP029985.1, forward strand.
GGCGAACTGCTGGGCGGCGGGGGGAAGGTCGGACATCGCGCGATCATGCTTTCGGGATGGGAGCGTGGGAACAAAAAAAGGGGGCGACCGCATCGGTCGCCCCCCTCCTGTCGAACCCGGCCGGGCGCGGCGCTTAGAAGCGCAGCTTGCCCGACACGGTGAACAGGCGACCCAGCACGTCGTAGGTCGACGGATAGGTGTTGCCGCTGTTAAAGGCGGTCGAACCGGCCGACGAACCCACCAGCGGCGGCTTCTTGTCGAACAGGTTGCGGACGCCCATCGTGAACGTCAGGTGCTCGTTCACCTCCACCTGCGCGGCGAGATCGATGTAGTTGTACGCCTTGATCTCGTTGAAGTTGTAAGTGCCACCGGCGAGCGGGGTCGGACCCGTCACCACGCCGTTGAACAGCGGCGTCGTCACCTGACGCGCGGTCGCATCCGGGGCCAGCGCCTCGTAACGGACCTTGCCGATATGACGCCACAGTACCGAGAAGGTGCCCGGCCCGAAGGTCAGGCTGGTCCGCTGGTTCCACTGGAACTCCGGCTGGATCGACGAGCAGCTGGTGCTGTAATAGCCGACGCAGTCGCGATCGTAGGCGGTTTCCGACGCACGGAAGTAGTTGTGCGCGGTCCAGGTGCCCTGGAAGCTGAGGTTCAGCCCGACATCGCCGAAGTCACGCGCGTAGTTCGCGTTGAGATCGATGCCATCGGTCCGCAGACGGCCACGGTTGGTGAGCGGCTGCGGCAGGCCCGCGACCGTCGCGCTCGATCCGCTCAGGCGACCGCTGGTCGCGCTGCGGCGTATGCTGGTGCAGGCGGCCGACGCGGCCTGGGCCGCAGTGATCGCCGCCGGATTGGTGCCGAAACACTGCGTCAGGATGTCGGCCGGCGTCGCCGCGGTGATCGCGTTGTTCACCTTGATGTTGAAATAATCGACCGCGACGCTGAGGCCCGGGACGATGCCGCGCGGCTGGATCACGACGCCTATCGTGTAGGTATCGGCCTTTTCCGGCAGGATGTTCGGATTGCCGCCGCCGGTCACGTTGGGCTGGCCCGACTGCGGTTCGAGGATCGTGCCGATGCTGGACGCCGGCGCGCCCTGGTTGATGCATGCCTGTGCCAGATTGGCGCTCGCCAGTGGCTTCGTGCCCACGCAGGGGTCGAGACCCGGCGAAAGATTGTCGAGGCCCGTGGTCACCGGCGAGAACAGCTCGGCGATGTTCGGCGCCCGAACCGCGCGCTGGTAGTTGCCGCGGAACTTGATTTCCTCAACGGGCTCGAAGCTGCCGCCGAACTTGTAGGTCGTTGCCGAGAAGGTCGGATTGTTCGCTGCCTGAACCTTGTAGTTCGAGTAGCGGACGCCGGCCTCGAGCGTCAGCGAGTGGAAGAACGGCTTGTCGGCGACGAGCGGCGCGATGATTTCGCCGAACGCTTCACGCACGTCGTAGCTGCCCGCGAAGGGCAGCACCGCACCGCCGGCACCGCCCAGCTCGCCCGGCGACAGCGCATAGGCGTCGGGCGTGCGGGTATAGGTGTACTTGCGATATTCGCCGCCGGCCGCGAACGCGATCGGTTCGTTGGCGAAGGGCGAGGTCGTGCCAAAGTCGCCGTTCAGCACCGCCTTTGCCTGCGACAGCGCGGTGTGGATCTGGATGGTGCTCTTGCCGTTCAGGAAGTTCGCCTGGTCGCTGGTGATCGAGCCGGCCGGCCCGAACAGGTTGAGCGGCACGCAATTGTTGGTGGTGACGGTGCAGGTCGTCGTGTTGTTCGCGTTCAGCGCCTGCTGGACGCGGCTGCGCAGCACGTAACCTGACTGCGTCTGGTTGAGGTCGCTTTCGCCATAGGCGCCGGAGACGTCGAGCTTGACGTGTTCGGAGAAGCGCAGGCGCAGGCCCGCCTTATAGTCGAACATGGTCGTGGTATAGGTCGATACGCGCGGCCCGAGTTCGACCGACCGGCGATAGACTTCCGGCAGGTTCAGCGCGGTCGCGCCGGTGCAGGTCGCGCCAAGCGCTACCCCGTTGGCGAGGCAGAGCTGATCGCGCAGCGTCGCAGGCAGATACGGATTGTTGCCCGGGATGGTCAGCATTTCGCCGAAGATGCCCGACGGCGCGATGATCTGCTGGATCGTGTTCTTCGAGAACATGCCGCGGCTGTAGACTTCGAGGTTGTCGTTCACCTCGTAGTTCGCCTGCGCGAACATGTTGTAACGCTTAAACGGCGTTACGAAGATGTTGTACGGGTTGAAGTTGAAGCCGCTGTAGAACGGCACCAGTGCCGTGCCGCCGGAATTGACCTGGACGAGGCCGGTCGACAAGCCGGCGAGCGCCGCCTGCGCGTTGGTGAAGTTGATCGCGGTCGGCACGCCCGTCGTCGACGAGCCCGATGCGACGCCATTGCCCGACCCGATGCCGTAGATCGAGATGTCGCGGCTGCCCTGATACAGGGGATCCGCTTCCTGATAGCCGAGGCTCAGCACCGCATTGCCGCGGCCGTCGTCGAAATTCGCGCCGATGGTCAGGTCGGCGGTGAAATAGTTGGCGTCACCGCGCTCGGTGATCTGCTGGCTGGCCTGCGCCTCCATGCCGGCGAAATTCTTCTTGGTGATGAAGTTCGCGACACCCGACACCGCGTCCGCGCCGTAGGTGGTCGAGGCGCCACCGGTCAGCACGTCGACGCGCTGGATCAGCGCGGTCGGGATGTTGTTGAGGTCGACGGTGCCGCCAGCGGCCGCGGGAACGATGCGATCTCCGTCGAGCAGCACCAGGTTGCGCTGCGAGCCGAGGTTGCGGAGGTTGATCGTCGCGAAACCGCCGGTGCCGTTGTTCACGGCCGAACCGATGCCCGGAACCGCACCCGGCAGTTCGCGGATGATCTGTTCGACGTTGTTGGTGTTGCGCAGCGTCAGTTCGTTCTCGGAGACGGTATTGACCGGGCTCGACGAGACGAGGTTCGGATTGCTGATCAGCGTACCGGTAACGACGATGTCGCCGCCTTCCTGGGCTGGCGGTGCGGCGTTCGGGTCGTCCGTCTTCTGCTGCGTTTCCTGCGTGGCCGGCGCGGTCTGCGCCAGCGCGGGCGTCGCGATCAATGCTGCGCCCACGACGAGCGTCGTGGTCAGGAGATGGGAACGAAAGCTTAGCGTCATATAAACCCCTTTATGGTCGACATCCCCATGGGGACGGGCCGATGCGCCGGTCCTTGTCCGGTCGGTCGCATGCGGTAAATTCGCAGGGAGCGGATGCCTGTACAATCCGGTTTCGCGGAATAGATCGAAATTGAAATGTAACCGTGATAAATTGGTCACAAATGAAAAGGCTATACATTCTTACCTATATTGCGTGATGGATCGGCGATGTTGCCGTATGGAAACAATGTAAAAGGGGATGAAATGCTGTCTATTATGCTGATGCTTGCCAGCACGGCGCCCGGGCCAGGCAATGATTTGTTACAATCGTTGGCACGATGTCGGAAGGTGGCGGACAATGGCGAGCGGCTGGCATGCTATGACCGTGCAGCAAGCGCGGTCGAAGAGGCTCGTGCGCGCAAAGAGATCGTCGTGCTGGACCGGGAGGAGGTGCAGAAGACGAAGCGTTCGATGTTCGGATTTTCGTTGCCGTCGATCAAACTGTTCGGCGACGGCAAGGATGACGATAGCCTGAAGCAGCTGGTCGGGACGTTGCGCGCATCGGCCGTGCAGCCGGGCGGGCTGATGCGCTTCACGCTCGACGACGGCGGCGTGTGGGAGACGACCGAACAGTCGATGAACCGTCTGCGCCAGGGCGACGTCGTGACGATCAAGGCGGGGCCGCTGGGCAGTTACATCGCGACCGCGCCCGGCCGCCGCGCGGTGCGGGTCCGGCGGATACGCTGATCTCAAGCCCCCTCGTCATGGCGGACGAGGTGCGTTAGCCATGTGCGCCATGATCCGATCCATCCTGTTCGCCGCCGCATCCGCCATGCTTGTCGGCGCGGCGCCTGCCGACGCCCCGATCTCGGCCGAACGCCTGTCTGCCGATGTCCGCACGCTCGCCTCCACGCCGTTCGGCGGGCGGGCCCCCGGTACGCCGGGCGAGGCGAAGACGGTGGAATGGCTGATCGCGCAGTTCAAGGCGGCCGGCCTGGAGCCGGGCGGCGAAAACGGTGGTTGGGTCCAGTCCGTACCGCTGATCCGGACCCGGACGGGCGAGGGGCCGATCACGGCCAATGGCATGGCTTGGACGGCGGGGCGCGACGTGTATCTGTCCACCGTACGTCCCGATCCACACATCGCGATCAAGGGCGCGCCGCTGGTCTTCGTCGGCTATGGCGTCGATGCGCCGGAGCGGCAGTGGGACGATTTCAAGGGCGCTGACCTGAAGGGCAAGGTCGCGGTCTTCCTGATCAACGATCCCGATTTCGAGGCGGCGGCGGCCGAGGCGGTCGCGGGGCGCTTCGGCGGCCGGCGCATGACCTATTACGGCCGCTGGACGTACAAGTTCGAGGAGGCGGCGCGGCGCGGCGCGATCGGCGCGCTGATCGTCCATGATACGCCGGGTGCGGGCTATGGCTGGGCGACGGTGACCGCGCCGGGCGGCGAAAATTACGATGTGGCCGCCCCCGCCGCCCCGCGGATCGCGGTGCAGGGCTGGATCGAGGGCGGTGCGGCGGAGCGCCTGTTCGCGGCGTCCGGCCTCGACCTCGCCAGGCTGCGCGTTGCGGCGCGGCGGAGCGACTTTCGGCCGGTGTCGATATCCGGCGCGGGTTTTTCGGCCGACCTGCCGGTGGCGGTCACGCGAGCGGAAAGCCGGAACGTGATCGCCAAGCGCACCGGGCTGAGACGGCCGGACGAGACGGTGATGTATGGCGCGCACTGGGACGCCTATGGCGAGGGCGCACCCGACGCGGCGGGGCGGACGATGCGGCCCGGCGCGAACGACGATGCGCTCGGCACGGCTGGCGTGCTCGCGATCGCCCGTGCCGCGGCGCAGGCGCCGCGCATGGCACGTACGCAGGTGTTCGCATTGTGGACCGGCGAGGAGCGCGGGCTGCTGGGATCGGAAACCTATGCCGCACATCCGATCTATCCGATTGCGAAGACGGTCGCCAACCTGACGCTCGACATCTTGCAGACCGCGGGGCCCGCGCACGACGTGCTGCTGGTCGGCAACGGGCAGAATTCGCTCGAGGATCAGCTCGCCGCGGCGGCGCGCGCGCAGGGGCGCGTTGTCACGCCCGAAGCATTGCCCGAACGCGGGCTGTTCTATCGCGCCGATCACTTCTCGCTGGCGCGGCGCGGCGTGCCGACGTTGCTGCTGATGGCGATCAGTGGCGCACCCGATCTAGTGGACGGCGGCCGGACGGCGGGGCAGCGCTGGCTCGATGGCTATATGCGCTGTTACCACCAGACCTGCGATGCCTGGTCGCCCGACTGGAACCTCGCCGGTGCGGCGGCGGACATCGCGTTGATCCGTCGGGTCGGGTTCGATCTGGCGGCAGGGGAGGCCTGGCCAACGTGGCGGGCGTCGTCCGAATTTGCGGCGATCCGCGCGAAGAGCGACGCGGACCGGCGCAAGTGAAACGGGCGGCACCCTGTCGGATGCCGCCCGTTCCTATCGTCGTCAGGCTGGGCCGCGATCAGCGGCGGCAATAGCCCGGGTTGTCGGCACGGGCGACCGCGTTACCGGCCAGCGCGCCTGCGCCCGCACCCAGCACGGTACCGAGCGTACGATCGCCGCGCGTGTCTATCGTGCGGCCAAGCAGACCGCCCGCGATCGCGCCGATCACGCTGCCTGTCGTGCCGCTCTGGCAGCGACGCGGCGCGTAGCGATAGTCGCCGGCGTCGCGATAATAGCGACGTTCCTCATAATAGCGCGGGCCCTGGTTCCAGCCATCGCGATAGGCTTGGCGATAGGCCCGGTCATGATCTCGATACCCGTCGTCATCATAGCTCCGGCCGTAATAATCGCCGCGGCCATAGTAATCCTGTGCCTGCGCCGCGACCGGGGCCAGCGACATCAGGCCCATCGCCAGTGCACCCGCACCGATCGAAAACTTGGTAAACATCTTGCCTGCTCCCATCACTAGAACGGGTCGGCACCGATTGGGCGTCGACAAGGATGCTTATCGCGAATCGCCTTTGAGTCCTTGCTGAATGCTATCGTTATCCGCGGTTCAGCCGGCTTTCCGGCGCGCGATCCAGTCGTCGACGCGATTTTCCAGAACGGACAAGGGCATGGAGCCCGATCCGATGAGCAGATCGTGGAACCCCTGGATGTCGAACTTCGGGCCCAGTGCGGCTTGCGCCTTCGCCCGCAACGCGACAATCCTGAGCATCCCGATCTTGTACCCGGTCGCCTGGCCCGGCAGCGTGATGTAGCGGCGCACTTCCGATCGCGCCTGATCGGGACCGCTGCGGCCGGTGGAGATCATATAGTCGATCGCCTGTTGTTCGGTCCAACCCTTGGCATGGATGCCGGTGTCGACGACGAGGCGCGCGGCGCGGAACAGCTCCTGGTCGAGCCGCATGAAATCGGCTGCGAGATCGGGATAGGCGCCCATTTCCTTGCACAGCGCCTCGCTGTACAGCCCCCATCCTTCGCCGAACGCGACATAGCCATAGGCGCGGCGGAACTTGGGTGCGCCGGTCTGGCGCGCCTGGATATCGCCCTGCATGACGTGGCCGGGAATGCCCTCGTGGCACATGAGGTCGTAGACGGCGGCCGGGTCTTCCGTATTGCCGAGCAGGTGAACGTAGACGCGGCCCGGACGCACGCCGTCGGGGCTGGGGCCGGCGGCATGCGCCGCGCCGCCGGCAACCTCGCTGAACGACGGTTCGCGCACCACTTCGACCTTGTGGGCGGGCAGCAGGCCGAAATAGCGGGGCAGCAGCGTGCGCGTGTGCGCGATCGCGTCATTGGCGGTCTTCAGATAATCGGCGCGCGACGCATCGGTCCACGGCGTCGGCGGGAAGAGCTTGGCGCGCTGGTCGTAATAGGCCTGCCGGTCCTTGAGGCCTGCCTGCCGTGCGAGTTTGTCCTGCTCGCCCTCGATCCGGGCGACCTCCTGTTGCCCAATCGCATGGATCTGGTCGGCGGTGAGGTCGGTCGTCGTGTTGATGCGCAGCGCCGCTGCATACCAGTCCGCACCGCCCGGCAGCGACACCGCCCCGACGCGTCCCGACGGAGCGGTCGGCAGGTCGGCTTCGGCCCAGGCGATGACGCGTGCATAGGCGGGCTGGATCGTGAGCAGCGACGCGCGCGCCTCGTCGAGCAGGGCCGCGGCCTGGGTGGCGGGCAGCTTGAGCGCCGCGACCTTTGCCTTGGCATCGGCCCACAGCGGCGAATCCGCGCCACCATCGAACGGCGCGCCGGTGACGATCGCACGGCTGCCCGTGATGACGCGTTCGATCTGGAACCGCGGCGCGCGGATACCGGCGGCGTCGGACGCGCGGCTGCGCGCGATCGCATCGTCGAGCACCGCCGGGATCGCGCGCAGCCGCGCGCTATAGGCGTGCATGTCGCCGGCATCGCGGACGGTATGCGTGTTGATGAGGAAGTTCGGCAGCTCCGCATGCACCGAATACAGGAAGGAGTAGAAAGGCGGCTGGTAGCGGCGATATTTGTAGCCCGTTTCCGCCCGGTCGAGCTCCAGCGCCCAGATGTCGTAATTGGCCTGCGCCGCGGGGGAGAGGCGCGCGCGATCGAATCGCGCCTTCATCGCGACGACGCTGGCGCGGCGCCATTGCAGCCGTTTCAGCATCGCCGCGTCGCTGTTGTCGTCGAGCCGGTCCTGCCCCTCCTTGCTGCCGAGCCGCGTCGCGAGCTGCGGGCGCATCGTCATTTCCTGCGCGAATTGCGCGTCGAGAAAAGCGGTGAGGCGGGCGTCCTCGTTCGTGGCGGCGGTCTTGGCGGGCGGCGCCTGCATCGTACCGGTGGCTGGCGCAGCGAGGGAGAGGAGCAGCGGCAGAGGCAGGGAGGCGCGCGTCGCGATACGGAGCAGGTCTTGCATGATTGGTCCCCTCGTCATGTTCACGATCCGCCTATGCGTTGGCGGCGATCCGGATCGTGTCGACCTGCACGATGGCGCGTTTCCAAGCTGCCGCCAATGGTTTCGCGCCTAATGTCGGCGTCCGACCAAAATGCGCGTGAACGGGAATTTACGAAACGCGAAGCGAGTCTGCGTCGTTCGGCAAGTTGATGTGGATCAGGCGCGGTCCGGCCGTTCGGGACGGATAGCGTCATGAGCGTACGCCCGATCCGCCGCCGACCCGTGCAGGAGCAGCTTCATGAACGACTATAAGGATGTGTTGGCGGGCAAATGCCCCTTTGGCGGCGACCGGATCGGCGGCGCCTTCACCAGCAGACCGACGCTGCAGGACTGGTATCCCAACCGGCTGCGGGTCGAGCAGCTCCACCGAAACGGTCCGCGCGCCAATCCGCTAGGGCAGGATTTCGACTATAAGGCGGCGTTCGAGGCGATCGACCTTCAGGCTTTGAAGGCGGAGATCAAGGCGTTCCTGACGAGTTCGGTGGCGTGGTGGCCGTGCGACTACGGCAATTACGGGCCGCAGATGATCCGTATGGCATGGCATGCCGCCGGTACCTATCGCATCGCCGACGGGCGCGGCGGTGCGGGCGAGGCGTTGCAGCGGTTCGCGCCGATCGACAGTTGGTGGGACAATGGCAACATCGACAAGTCGCGCCGCCTGATCTGGCCGATCAAGCGGAAATACGGCGACGCGCTGTCTTGGGGCGACCTGATGGTGCTGACCGGCAATTGCGCGCTCGAGATCATGGGTTTCCCGACGTATGGTTATGCTGGCGGTCGGCATGATGCGTGGGAAGCGGACGACGCGACCTATTGGGGGCCGGAGGTCGTCGACATGACGACGGTCAAGTCCTTCGACGAAATGGTCAATCGCGACGCGCGCTGGCGCGGCAAAAACGGCGAGGCGGATTATGACTTGGAGCAGCCGCTAGCCGCGACGCATCAGGCGCTGATCTACGTCAACCCGGAAGGCCCCTATGCCAACGGCGATCCGATGGGATCGGCGCGCGACATTCGAATCGCCTTCACCCGCATGGCGATGAACGACGAGGAGACGGTGGCGTTGATTGCCGGCGGCCACGCCTTCGGCAAGAGCCACGGTATGGTTAAGGCCGACCGGATCGGCGCGCCGCCGGAAATGGCGCCGATCGAGCAGATGGGTCTCGGCTGGCACAATCCCGAAGGCACCGGAGCAGGCGAATTCACCATGACCAACGGGATCGAGGGCAGCTGGACGCCCGATCCGACGACATGGGACAACAGCTACCTGGAAAACCTGTTCAAGTTCGAATGGGAACAGACGAGGAGCCCGGCGGGCGCTTTGCAGTGGACGCCCGTCAACAAGGACGCACCGCACACGCCGGACGCGCATATCGCGGGCAAGACGCACCCGCTGATGATGATGACCAGCGACATCGCGCTGAAGACGGATCCCGTCTACCGTGAGATTTGCCAGCGCTTCCTGGCCGACTTCGACTATTTCACCGTCCAGTTTTCCAAGGCGTGGTACAAGCTGACCCATCGCGACATGGGGCCCAAGGAGCGCTACCTCGGCGACGAGAAAACGATCGAGGACGATCTGCTGTGGCAGGATCCGATCCCGCCGGTCGATCACCCGCTGATCGACGCCGCCGATATCGCGGCGCTGAAGCGCACGATCCTCGATAGCGGCCTGTCGGTGTCCGACCTGGCGTTCACGGCCTTCTCGGCGGCATCGACCTACCGCCACAGCGACAAGCGCGGCGGCGCGAACGGCGCGCGGATCGCGCTGGCGCCGCAGAAGGACTGGGCGGTCAACCGTCGTACGGTATCGGTGATCGCGCGGCTGCGGCAGATCATGGCGGATTTCAACGGCGCGGCGGCAGGCGGCAAGAAGATTTCGCTCGCCGACCTGATCGTGCTCGCCGGTTGCGCCGCCGTGGAAAAGGCGGCGGCGGATGCCGGGATGGCGATGGAGGTGCCCTTCGTGCCGGGCCGGATGGATACTGACGATGCGCGCACCGATGCCGACAGCTTCGAATGGCTGAAGCCCGTCGTCGACGGCTTCCGCAATTATGTCGACGACCAGTTCGACAGCATCACCGGCGGGAAGCTATCGCCCGAGCAACTGTTCCTCGACAAGGCGAACCTACTGGCGCTGAGCGCGCCGGAGTGGGTGGTGCTGACCGGCGGCCTGCGCGCGCTTGGTGCCAATTGGGACGGATCGGATACCGGCATCTTCACGAATCGCGTGGGCGTGCTGACCACCGATTTCTTCGATGTCCTGACCAGCATGGACTATGTCTGGGCGAAGGCCGACGAGGCGGGCCATGTCTTCACGGTCAACGACCGTGAGGGTGGTGCTCCGCGATTCAAGGCGACGCGCTGCGACCTCATCTTCGGCGCGAATTCGCAGCTGCGGGCGATCGTCGAGGTCTATGCGGCCAAGGGCGGCAAGGAGCGGTTCGTGCGCGACTTCGTGAAGGTGTGGGACAAGGTGATGATGGCCGACCGTTACGACGTCCATCCGTAAGCCGGCATGCCGGGCGGTCCCGCGCGGGACCGCCCGGTCGCGTCACCCGACGGTCGTCCCGGCGAGATGGCCGATGAGCGCGGTGGCCGCCATCGCGAGAGCGCCCCAGACGAAGACGCGAAACGCCCCGCGCATCTTGTTCGCACCGCCCGCCGCCGCGCTGACCGCGCCGAGGATCGCCAGCGTGATGAGCACGCCGATCGTCACCATCGGCAGCACGATTGCATGGGGTGCGAGAATCGCCAGCGCGACCGGGACCGCGCCGCCGACCGCGAAGGATGCGGCGGACGCCACCGCCGCCTGAATGGGCTGCGCCGCGCCGGTGTCGGTGATTCCCAGTTCGTCGCGGGCATGCGCCGCCAGGGCGTCGCGGGCGCTGAGTTCGTGCGCGACCTGCCGCGCGGTTTCCCAGCTGAGCCCGCGGGCGTGGTGAATGGCGGCGAGTTCGGCTTCCTCGCCCGCAGGGTCCGCGGCCAGTTCGGCGTGTTCCTGCGCGAGGTCCGCCGCCTCGAGATCCGCCTGCGAGCTGACCGACACATATTCGCCCGCCGCCATCGAGAACGCGCCGGCGACGAGGCCGGCAAGACCCGCGATAAGGATCGCATGCCGTTCCGCACCGCTTGCGCCGACGCCGACGACGAGGCTGGCGGTCGACAGCAGGCCGTCGTTCGCGCCGAGAACCGCGGCGCGCAGCCAGCCGGTACGGTTGATCCGGTGCTTTTCCCGATGACGGGCCATCCGCGTTTTCCCTAATCCGGCACCATGCCGCATGGCGCGATACCGTATCTGCCCGCGGTTGCGTAGCGCTTGGTCAGAATCCGTCGTGGAGCCGGACGGCGAAGACGTTTGCCGGCCCGCGATCGCGATTGTACCCGGGATTGGTGACCAGCTGGTAATCCAGCGTCACGGCCAGGCCGTGATGCGCGGCGATCTTGTAATACGCCTCGCCGATATATTCCGCGCCCGGATGCGGTAAGCGCCCGTCGCCGATCAGCACGCCGATGCCGCCTGCGTCGAGATAGGCGCGATGGGCCGCGCTGATGCCGTTGACGATCACGACCGCGCCGATCGTGTCCGCCGCGCGGCCCCACTGCGCGCCGCCGATTGCCATGCCGAGCTGCGCGGTCCGATCGATATCGGTGAAGTCATAGGGTTCGATCGAACCATCGGCGATGCCGGCGCGGGCGAAGATGCCCAGCGTATCGCTAACCGCCTGTTCGGCGTTGGCCGCGATGCCCGCGCGTGTCCGGCGCCGCCGCACGCTGGCGGTGTCGACCGGATCGATGGTTAGCGCGCCGCGCGCCAGCGCCTCGTCGAAACGACCGAACCGCCCGCGGTTCCGGAACACCGTGACGCGCACCGCGCCCGGCAGGCCGGCGATCGTATGGCGATGCTCCACCTCCGCGTCGAGCTGGTACTGGCCGAACCGCCGTTCCAGCGTTTCGCCGTTGGGCACCGTCGACAGGTTGAACGCGCCGAGGCGGAGCGTCCATGGCCCGCGATACCATTCGGCGGCGATCCCGGTCGAATAGCCCCAGGCGTCCGCGGCATAGTCGAAGCTGCCCGTGTCCACCGCCGACCAGTTGAGGAAATCGCCGCGCGGGTCGTGCGCGTAGCTGTTGGTGTCGAACACGTCGCCGACGCCGAACTTGCCCATGGTCAGGACGAGGCGATCCGTCGTCCGCGTGCCCGCGAGCTGGTTGGCACTGCCGGAGACGGCCTCCTGCGCGCCGCCAAGACCGATCGTCTGGCGGAAGAACAGCCGCTGCAGCCGGACATAGGGTTTGGTGCGTCCGACCTTATAGGCTTCCGCGCTGGGAAAGCCGGCGACGCCGAGCGTGTTGGACAGGCCGAAACCCTGATCGACCTCCGGATTCGCCCATAGCTCGCCGCCCCGCCAAGGACGCACGCCGGCGAACAAGGTGACGTCGATGGTTTCCCGCGCCTGACGCGGGGTCAGGCTGTTGGGGCCGCTGTATGGGGAGGGGAAACCGGGCGTCGCCTGGACGACGTAGGTCGCCTGGCCGTGGACGGCCACCGTCTCGTCCGGTGCCGTGGTGGCAGGCGCGGCGGGTGCGGTCTCAGTCGGCGCGCGATCCTGGACGTCCGGCGCGGTAGCCGCTGCCGGCAGCATCGGGCCGGCGAGCGCCCACGCGCCCGCCAGCAGCGGGATGATCCGGTTCATGACATTCCCCCTGTCGTGAAAAGGTTACAGCTGATGCGTCAGCGCGAGATGAACGATGCGCACGAGGACGAGACCACCCGCGACGACGAGATAGAGCCGCAACGTGCCGAGCCACAGCCGCTCGCCGCGGCCGAGCACCAGCGGCGCGAGGCGCTCCAGCGGCGGCATCCGCCAGGCGGCCTTGCCAGCACGGTCGATCGCGGGCGTCGGCGTGCGCGCGACGAGGCGCTGGACCAGCCATCCGGCGAGCGCGACGACGGAGCCGCCGCCCAGGATCGACAGCATCGCCCCCGCACCGAGACCGGGAAAGATCACCGAGGCGGTTAGGATCACCGACAACAGCACCAGCCCGCGATCACCGCGCCGGTGAACAGGTTGAGCCACGGCCCGTTGCGCCACGGACCCAGCACGGCCTCGTCGTTGCACAGCAGCAGCAGGAAAACGGTCGCGCTAGGCAGCAGCACGCCGGCGAGCGACTGCACCGCATTGGTCAGCAGGCCGAGCGGTGTGCCCGGCACCAGCACCAACGCGGCGGCGATCGCGATCAGGCCCGCGTAGACACCATAGAAGGCGATCGATTCGCGCGGCGAGCGATGCAGCGAGTGACGGATGCCGAGCGTGTCGCCGATCGCATAGGCGGTGCTGAGCGACACTGCCGATGCGCCGATGATCGAGGCGTCGATCAGCGCGATCGCGAACAGCACGCCCATCACATGCCCGCCATGCGCCGCGATCCCTCGCGCGACCGCGCCGGCGTCGCTGAACTGCCCAACCAGCGGCGTGCCTGCGAAGGCGGCAGCGGTGAAGGCGGTCATCGCTACCGCACCGACGATCACCACGCCGATGCCGATCCACAGGTCGATGCGGCTGTACGTCATGAACTGCGGTCCGATGCGCTTGTCGATCAGGTAGCTCTGCTGGAAGAACAATTGCCAAGGCGCGACGGTGGTGCCGACGATCGCGATGATCAGCAGCATGACGTCGGAAAGCTGGCCCTGTTTCGGCAGGCCCGGCACGACCATGTCGCGTAGCACGTCGTGCACGGGCGGATGCATCGTCAGCGCGATCGGGATCAGCAGCAGCGATCCGAAGACGAGGATCATCATGAATCGTTCGAACCGGCGGAAGCTGCCCGTGCTCGCCGCCGCGACGATCAGCACCGCGGCCGCGGCGACGCCCGCGACCTTCGGCACGCCCAGATAATCGAGGCCGAGCGTGATGCCGATAAACTCGGTGACGATGGTGAGCGCGTTGAGCAGGAACAGGTCGACGACGCTGAACGCGCCCCAGAAGCGGCCGAAGCGCTGGAAGATCAGCCGCGCATGGCCGACCCCGGTCACAGCGCCGAGCCGCAGCACCATCTCCTGGTTCACGTAGAGGACGGGGACGAGCAGCAGCAATGTCCAGAGCAGCGACGTGCCGTAATTCTGGCCGGCCTGCGTATAGGTGCCGAATGCGCCGGCATCATTGTCGCCGACCATCACGATCAGGCCGGGGCCGAGAATCGCGGCGAGCGTCGCGAGGCGGCGACGCCACCCGCGGCGGGCGCCGGTGTCGGCCTGGGCGATCGTGCCGAACGCACCGACGATGTCGCCGGTGTGGGCGCTGTCGAGATGCGCCGTGGCGCTATGCGCAGCGGCGGGACGCACGGCGGAATAATCGCCGCGCGCGATCAGGGCATGCTGGTTCATGGCACGAACTCCGCGTGCATGGGACAATCGAACGGTGGTGCGAAGGGCGGCGGCAGTCAGGCCGCGGCGCGTCGCCGGGCGTCGCGCGCGTCGGGGCGGCGCGCGGCGAGGCGGATGCGGCGGCTCAGCGGCTCGATCTGGCGGACATGGACGTGCCGTTCGACACGCAGCAGTAACAGGGTCATCGCGACCTCCTTCATCGGAATTGGGAAAAGCGTGGTTTTCCGATCCCGGAGGTCTGCGGCACCGTGGTTCAGACGGTGGGCGCGTGCTCCCCGATCGGAACACGTCCTGCGAACGGGATCAGCGGAGCAATGCTCCTACTGTCGCCCTCGCTGGACATGGTGGTAGATCGGGGTTCCATCGTCGTCCTTCGTCAGGCGCCCGTGGGCGCGTTGCGCATCGAATCGCGGATCTTCACCGTGTCGATGGACGCCGCATACCCATCCGGGGTATAGGATCAAGTGTAAAAGCGGTCATCATAAAGGAGCGGGTCGCGGCGTGAGCCATATCGAGGCGGAAAAGAAGAAGCTGCTCAATCGGCTGAAGCGGATGCGCGGTCAGCTGGAGGCGATCGAGCGCGCGGTCGAGGAGGACCGGGAGTGTACGCGCGTGCTGCAACAGGCGACCGCATGCCGCGGCGCGCTGGACGGATTCATCGCCGAGGTGATCGAGGACCATATCCGCGCGCACCTCGTCGACCCGGCCGCCCCCGCGGACAGCGCGCAACGCGCTGCGGCCGAGGAACTGGTCGACATCGTCCACGCCTATCTGACCTGACGCCGGCGTGGGAGGCCGGCAGTATTTGCGCTTTGCGCCGCCGCCAGCCTGATCCATGCTGCGCACCTGGCCGGAACGAGCCGGGGAGGATGCGGTATGGCGATCGACGAGGCGGATTACATCGTCGTCGGTGCGGGGCCGGGCGGATGCGCGGTCGCCGCGCGGCTGGCGGCGGCGCGGCCCGACCGGACGGTGATGCTGGTCGAGGCGGGGCCGGCGAAACCATCGGTCCTGTCCGACGTGCCACTGGGCATCGCGGCGCTGGTCGGCCGGCGGGGCGCACACAATTATGCCTACGAAACCGTGCCGCAAGCCGCGCTGGACGGCCGGCGGGGGTATCAGCCGCGTGGGCGTGGGCTGGGCGGTTCGAGCCTGATCAACGCGATGATCTACATCCGTGGCCAGCCGCAGGATTATGACGGCTGGGCAGCGGCCGGGTGCAGCGGCTGGTCGTGGGCCGACGTGCTCCCCTATTTCCGCCGGGCAGAGGATAATGCGCGCGGCGCCGACGCCATGCACGGCGAAGGCGGGCCGCTGCGCGTCGAGGACCTGCGTGAGGCGAACGCTGCGACGCAGGCGTTCCTGGCCGCGGCGCGTCAGGCCGGCTATCCTGAGAATCCCGATTTCAACGGCCCGGTGCAGGAGGGTGTCGGCCCGTACCAGCTGTTCCAGAAGGCCGGGCGGCGGTTCAGCGCGGCGCGCGCCTATCTGGGCGAGGCGGGGCGCTATCCCAATCTGATCGTCCGCGCCGACACGGTCTGCGCGGGTGTATCGTTCGACGGGCGGCGGGCGACCGGCGTGCGGTTGCGGCAAGGCGACGTCGAAACGAGCGCGAGGGTACGCGAGGAGATCGTCCTTGCCGCGGGCGCGTTCGGTACGCCGCAACTCTTGATGGCGTCGGGTGTCGGACCCGCCGCACATCTGCGCGCGATCGGTATCGCCGTCGTCCACGATGCACCGGAGGTCGGCGCGAACCTGCAGGACCATGTCGATTACACGACCAGCCTGCGCGCGTCCGCGGACGGGTTGTTCGGGCTGAGCCCTGCGATGATCGTCCGCACGCTGCGTGCGATCGGCCCGTGGCGGCACGAGGGGCGGGGTCTGCTCACCACCAATGTCGCGGAGGCGGGCGGATTCGTGAAGAGCGATCCGGCGCTCGACCGGCCCGACCTGCAGCTCCATTTCTGCGTCGGGATGGTCGACGACCATGGCCGCAAGTCACGGTTCGGTACCGGCTACTCGCTGCACGTCTGCGCGCTCCGCCCGCACAGTCGCGGCAGCGTGACGCTGGCGAGCGCGGACACGCGCGTGGCCCCGGTGATCGATCCGCGCTTCCTCAGCGACCCACGCGACATGGAATTGTTGGTCCGGGGGGCGACGATCGCGCAGCGGATCCTGGCGCAACCCGCGCTCGCGCCGCTTGGCGGGCGTCCGCTGCGCGGCAGCCTGCACGATGATGCGGCCGCACTGCGGGCGCTGATCCGCGCGCATGCCGATACCATCTATCATCCCGTCGGCACGTGCCGGATGGGCAGCGATGCGGCGGCGGTCGTCGATCCGCAGTTGCGCGTGTGCGGCATAGACGGCTTGCGGGTCGCGGATGCATCGATCATGCCCGCGCTGGTCAGCGGCAACACGCAGGCGCCGACCGCGATGATCGGCGAGAAGGCCGCCGACCTGATCCTGCGCCGCAACGCGTCCGGCCCGATCGATCGGCCTGCTGGATGACGGGCTTTTACCGGCGCGAGGGATCGACCGTCCCGTAACCGCCGCCACCCGGAGTCTCGATCGTCAACCGGTCGCCGGCGGCGAGCGTGACCCGATCGACGCCGTGCAGCGTCTGCGCGCCGCCGTCTGCACGGTCGACCCGCTGCGTGCCAGGCGCGCCGTCCTTGCCGCCGGCAAGGCCGAAGGGGGCGATCGTGCGGCGCGAGGAAACGATCGTCGCGGTCATCGGCTCGAGCGCGGTGATCGCGCGGACGACGCCATCGCCGCCGCGGTGCGCGCCGCCTCCGCCAGAACAGCGCCGGACCGCGAAACGGTCCAGCCGGACGGGGTAGCGCAGTTCGAGGATTTCGGGATCGGTTATCCGCGTGTTGGTCATATGCGTGTGGACTGCCGACGCGCCGTCGAACCTGGGCCCTGCGCCGGCGCCGCCGCAGATCGTCTCGTAATATTGGTAGCGGTCGGTGCCGAACAGGAAGTTGTTCATCGTCCCTTGTGCGGCGGCGCAGGCGCCCAGCGCTCCGAGCAGCGCGTTGCACGCCGCCTGGCTCACCTCCGTATTCCCGGCGACGACCGCGCTGCCCCGCGGGGGCGACAGGAACGAGCCTTCCGGAATGACGATGGTGAGCGGCGCGAGACAGCCTTCGTTGAGCGGCAGATCCTCGCCGACCAGGCAGCGAAAGGCGTAGAGCACGACCGCACGCGTCACCGCCGGCGGCGCGTTGAAATTGCCGCCGCTCGCCGCGCCCGTGCCGGTGAAGTCGATCGTCGCGACACGGTTTGGTCGGTCGATCGCGACGCGGACGCGCAACGGGGTGCCATCGTCCATCGTATAGTCGAACGCGCCGTCCGACAGGCGGTCGAGCACGCGGCGGATGCTTTCTTCCGCATGCGCCATGACATGGCCCATATAAGCCGAGACGACCGGCCAGCCGCGCGCGGCGACCAGCGCGCGAAGCTCCGCGATTCCGGTCGCGTTGGCGGCGAGCTGCGCCTTGATGTCGGCGACGTTGGTGTCGGGACTGCGCGCCGGATAGGGCGCTTCGGCAAGCAGCCCGCGAAACGCGTCCTCCCGGAAAACGCCGCCGTCGACCAGCAGGAAGTCGTCGATCACGACGCCCTCGTCCGCCAGCGTGCGCGAGTTCGGCGGCGTGGAGCCAGGCGTGAGCCCGCCGATGTCGGCATGATGGCCGCGATTGGCGACAAAGAAGCGGATATGCGTCGCCGTGTCATCGAACACCGGCGAAACGACGGTGACGTCGGGCAGGTGCGTGCCGCCGTTGAACGGGTTGTTGAGTGCGACGACGTCGCCCGGCTTCAGCGTCGCGCCGCGGCTGGCGATCACCGCGCGGACGCTTTCGCCCATCGCGCCAAGGTGGACGGGGACGTGCGGCGCGTTGGCGATCAGGCGCCCGTCCGCGTCGAACAGCGCGCAGGAGAAGTCCAGCCGCTCCTTCATGTTGACGCTGCTGGCGGTGTTGCGCAGCACGACGCCCATCCGTTCCGCGATGCCCATGAAGCGGGTGTTGAACAGCTCGAGCTGCACGGGATCGGCGACGGCGGGATCGGGTTCGACGCGTGCCGGCGCGCCCGTATCGACGAGCAGCAGCGCGCCGCCGTCGTCGACCGTCAGCGTCCAGCCGGGTTCGACCATCGTCGTCGCGATCGGCTCGCGGATCAGCGCGGGGCCGGCGATACGATCGCCGGGGCGAAGGCCGGCGCGATCGTGGATCGGCGTCGCGTACTCCGCACCGCCCGTCCACACGCCGACGACCGCGACCGGGTCGGGCAGGGGGCCGCCGCGCGGCGGCAGCGGCAGCGGCGCGACCGGCGTGCCCGACTGGATCGCCTCTACGACGACGCTCTCGACGATGACGTCGCGCGATGGATCGGCGAAGCCGAAGCGCGCCCGATGCTGTGCCTCGAAGTCCGTACGCATCGCCGCGTCATCGGCGAAGGGGACGGCAAGCGCGGTATCGGTGCCCGAATAACGCAGGTTGATCGTGGCGACGCGCCGCGCGTCCGCGCCGACCTCCGCCGTGGCGGCATCGCCCAGCGCCGCAATTACAGCGTCGAGCGGCGTGCCGAGCGGCCGTTCGACCGAGCGCTGGCGGATCGCGATCCGGTCGGCAAGGCCCATGCCATAAGCGGAGAGCACGCCGGCAAGCGGGTGGATCAGCACCTGCGTCATGCCCAGTGTCTCCGCGACGCGGCAGGCGTGCTGGCCGCCCGCGCCGCCGAAACATTGCAGCGTAAAGCCGGTCACGTCCTCGCCGCGTTCGAGCGCGACGCGTTTGATCGCCGCGGCCATGTGCGCGACCGCGACGTCTAGGAAGCCGTCCGCGACGCGGCGGGGATCGTCGATGCCGGTGGCGATGGCGAGGTCGGCAAAGGCGCGCATCGTAGCCTCCGCATCGAGCGGTGCGTCGCCGTCAGGCCCGAACACCGCGGGGAAATGCGCGGGCTGGATCTTGCCGACACACAGATTGGCGTCGGTGACGGTCAGCGGCCCGCCGCGGCGATAGCAGGCGGGGCCGGGATCGGCGCCCGCGCTGTCCGGCCCGACGCGAAAGCGTGCGCCGTCATAATGGAGGATCGAGCCGCCGCCGGCCGCGATCGTGTCGATCGCCATCATCGGCACGCGCATCTCGACGCCCGCGACCTCCGCATCCAGCAGGCGCTCGAACCGGCCAGCATACAGCGCGACGTCGGTCGAGGTGCCGCCCATGTCGAAGCCGATGACGCGGTCGATGCCCGCGGCCTCCGCTGTCCGCGCGGCCGCGACGACGCCGCCTGCGGGGCCGGACAGGATCGCGTCCTTGCCCTGGAACACCGCCGCGTCGGCCAGCCCCCCGTTCGACTGCATGAAATGCAGCGGCACCCCATCGAGCGCATCCGCGACGCGATCGACGTAGCGGCGCAGCACGGGCGACAGATAGGCGTCGACGACGCTGGTCCGCCCGCGCGCGACGAGCCCGATCAGCGGGCTGACGGCGTGGCTGGCCGACACCTGCGCGAAGCCCGCAGCGCATGCGAGATCGGCGACGCGCACCTCCGTCGCGGGATGCGCCCAGGCGTGGGTGAGCGCGATCGCCACCGCCTCGAACCCCAGCGAACGCTTTGCCGCGAGCGCCGCCGCGGTCGCCGCGACATCGAGCGGCGCGACGATATGCCCGTCGCGATCGATGCGACCGCCGATCTCGATCACGTCGTCGTACAGCGGCGCGGGCAAGCGGATCGCGAGGTCGAACAATCGCGGTCGCGCCTGGTTGCCGATCGCGAGCAGGTCGGCAAACCCCCTGTCGACGACCAGCAACGTACGCGCGCCCTTGCGTTCGAGCAGCGCGTTGGTCGCGACGGTCGTCCCCATCTTAACCGCCGCGATCGCCGCCGTCGGCAGCGGTGCATCATCGCCGAGGCCGAGCAACCGGCGGATGCCCGCCACCGCCGCATCGGCATAACGTTCCGGATTTTCGCTGAGCAGCTTGGCCGTCATCACCGTGCCGTCGGGCGCCCGCGCGACGATGTCGGTGAACGTGCCGCCACGATCGATCCAGAACGACCAGCTCATCGCGCAAACCTTATCTACGAAACGTCGACGAATCGTACCGTACATGTTGACAGATCACGTGACCAGCGCGATCGTTCGTCCTTGGAGGGCGTATGACGGACACACGACGCGCGATCGTATCCTCGGCCCATCTTGCCGATGGTGCCGCGCCGGCGCTATCCGAACTCGAATTCAGTTTGACGCTTGCCGCCGCCGCCTATCAGCGCTGGATGACGCGATGCGCGGCGGCGAGCGGGATCGTGCTCGCGCCGATCGAGGTGCTGATCCTTCACACCGTGCGCCATCGCGACCGGCCGAAACGGATCGCCGACATCGCGCTCGTCCTCGATATCGAGGATACGCATCTCGTCACCTATGCGGTGCGCAAGCTGGAGAAGGCGGGGCTGATCGCGACGCGGCGCGAGGGCAAGGAGAAATTGCTCGTCGCGACCGAGGCGGGGCGCGCATTCTGTGCGGCCTATCGCGACATTCGCGAACGCGTGCTCGCCGCCGCGGTCGATGCCGATGGGCCCGACGCGGCAGCCTTGTCCGGCGCCGCCGACCTGCTGCGCCGCCTGTCGGGTCAATACAACCAGGCGGCACGCGCCGCCGCGACGCTGTAGGCGGGGACGATGCTCGTCCTGTCGGGGATCGCGATCATCATCATCGGCTTCGCGCTGCGCGTGAATCCGCTGCTGGTGGTGACGGTCGCGGCCTTCGCCAGCGCGGCGGCGGCGGGCCATGGACCGGTGGAGGTCGTCGGGATGATCGGCAAGGCCTTCGTGTCGAGCCGGTTCATGGCGGTCGCGTGGCTCGCGCTGCCGACGATCGGCCTGCTCGAACGCGCCGGCCTGCGCGATCGTGCCAGCGACCTGGTGCGCCGGTTGCGCGGTGCCACGACGGCGCGCGTGCTGCTGGGGTATCTGGCGCTGCGTCAGTTGACCGCGGCGCTGGGCCTGATCTCGCTCGGCGGACATGTCCAGATGGTACGCCCGATCATCGCGCCGATGGCGGAGGCCGCGGAAGCGGGCGAGGGGGGCGACACGCTCGATCCCGCCTTGCGCGACGCTATCCGCGCGCATGCCGCCGCGGTCGACAATATCGGCGTAATGTTCGGCGAGGACGTGTTCGTCGCGGTCGGATCGATCCTGCTGATCCGCGCGATCCTGGAGCAGGAGGGGATCATCGTCGCGCCGCTCCACGTCGCGCTGTGGGCGATCCCGACCGCGATCGCGGCCTTCGTCGTCCACGCTGTCCGACTGTTCCTCCTCGACCGACGGTTGAAGGCGCGGCGCGCGTGATCGGGCTCGACGCGCTCGGCCTTGCCGCGGCAGTGCTGCCCGCCGCAGTTGCGATCCACCATGCCTGCGACCGGCAATCCGCGACGCGGTGGCGCAACGCGGGCTTCTGGGGCGTGTTCGCGATCCTGATCGGGCCGGGCGCGTGGCTTCCCGATGTGGTTGCGGGCCTGCTCGTCATGGTCCTCGTCGGCCTTGCGACGCTGGGCCTGAAGCCCTCCGCGGTCGTCGCTGGTCCGGGGGAAGCGCCACCGCGTTTCAGACCGCGCGTCGGGAACCGCCTGTTCGTGCCCGCGCTCGCCTTGCCGGCGGTGACGTTCGCGGGAACGTTGCTTTTCCCCGACGGCAGGATCGCGGGGGCCGGCGTAATCGATCCCAAGCAGGTGTCGCTCGTCGCGCTCGCGGTCGGTGCGGTCGTCGCGCTCGCGCTTGCGCTATGGCTGACGCGGCCGCCGCCGATCGCGCCGGTTGCGGAAGGGCGGCGGCTGGCCGATGCGATCGGCTGGGCGATCGTGCTGCCGCAGATGCTGGCTGCGCTGGGCGGGGTGTTCGCGATCGCGGGCGTCGGCAGGGTGGTGGCCGACGGCGTCACCGGCATCGTCGCGCTCGATACGCCGCTCGCCGCGACGATCGCCTATTGCGTCGGCATGGCGCTGTTCACGATGGTGATGGGTAACGCCTTCGCCGCCTTTCCGATCATGACCGCGGGGATCGGGCTGCCGATCGTCATTCGCCATTTCGGCGGCGATCCGGCGGCGGTCGCGGCGCTCGGCATGCTGTCGGGCTTTTGCGGGACGCTGATGACGCCGATGGCGGCGAACTTCAACATCGTGCCCGCCGCGATCCTGGAGCTGCGCGATCGGTTCGGCGTGATCCGCGTGCAATGGCCGACCGCGCTGGTGTTGCTGGCGTTCAACATCGCCGTGCTGGCGCTGTGTGCTTTTCCCGAAAGGATAGGATGACCCCCGATCTCGCCGCCCGGTTCGCGGGCATCGCGCTCGGCCATGTGCGCCGCGAATATCCGCACAAGGCGGACCATGTGATGACCGGCGCCGGCGATGCCTATCTGCCGCGCGTCGTCCATCCGATCTTCTATGGCAGTTTCGACTGGCACAGCTGCGTCCACGGTTACTGGCTGCTCGCGCGATTGCGGCGGCTGTTCCCGGCGCTGGGCAAGGCCGCGGCGATCGATACGCTGTTCGCGGACGCCTTCACGCCGGCGAAGGTCGAGGCGGAGCGCGCCTATCTCGACCGACCCGCGTCACGCGGGTTCGAGCGGCCTTATGGCTGGGCGTGGCTGCTGATGCTGGCGAGCGAACTGACGGTGTCGGGCAGTGCGCATGCCGCGACGCTGCAGCCGCTGGCCGATGCGTTCGCCGCACAATGGCGCGCCTATCTGCCGCTGCTGACCTATCCGGTGCGCGCGGGTACGCATGCCAACACCGCCTTCGCGCTGGTTCTGACCGAGCGTTATGCACGCGTGACGGGCGACGACGCGCTGCGCGCCGCGATGGCAGGTCGGGCAGAGACATGGTTCGGCCACGACCGCGATGCCCAGGCGTGGGAGCCGAGCGGCCAAGACTTCCTGTCACCCGTGCTGATGGAGGCGCTGGCGATGCAGCGGCTGTTGCCGCCGGACGCGTTCGCGGCGTGGTTCGCGGCGTTCCTGCCCGCGCTGGTGCAGGGGGAGCCCGCGGCGCTGCTGACCCCCGCGCGGGTCAGCGACCGCAGCGACGGGCAGATCGCGCACCTCGACGGCCTGAACCTCAGCCGCGCTTGGGCGATGCGCGCGCTGGCCGACGGCGCGGCGCCGGCGCTCGCCGGGATGCTGGAAGCCGCCGCGGCCCGCCATCTGGACGCGGCGCTCGACGCGGTGGCGGGCGACTATATGGGCGAACACTGGCTCGCCACCTTCGCCACGCTGGCATTGACCGGCCTCGATTAGCGTATCGTTCGCGCGCTACGGCACCGGATCGAAGATCGACCAGCCGGTGCGCTGCACCAACCTTTCCAGCGCCAGCGTGCCGAGCTGCGAATTGCCGACCGCGTTGAGGCCCGGCGACCAGACCGCGATCGCGGCGCGGCCGGGCGCGATCGCCAGGATACCGCCGCCGACCCCCGACTTGCCCGGCAGACCAACGCGATAGGCGAATTCGCCCGACCCGTCATAATGACCGCACATCATCATCAGTGCGTTGATCCGTCGCGCGCGCTGCGGCGAAACCACCGATCGCCCCGTCGCCGGGTTGACGCCGCGCGCCATCAGGAACCGTCCCGCCATGGCAAGCTGGCGGCAACTCATCGCCAGCGCGCATTGATGGACATACAGGCCCAGCACGCGGTCGACCGCATGGTGCATCGTGCCGAACGCGGTCATGAAATGCGCCAGCGCCATGCTGCGGTGACCGGTCGCCATCTCGGCCTGCGCGACGAGATGGTCGACCGTGATGCGATCGTCGTCCGCCAGTTCGCGCACGAAGCGCAGCAGCTCGCCGATCATCGCACGCGGTTCGTGATTGCCCAGCAGCACGTCGGCGACTACGATCGCGCCCGCATTGATGAACGGGTTGCGGGGAATGCCGCGCTCCGTCTCGAGCTGGACGATCGAATTGAACGCGGTGCCCGAGGGTTCGCGTCCGACCCGCTCCCACAGCTGGTCGCCGACCGTGCCGAGCGCGAGCGTCAGGGTGAAGACCTTGGAAATGCTCTGGATCGAGAACGGCATGTCGGCGTCGCCCGCGGCGTGAACGGTGCCGTCCGCCTCGACCACCGCGATCCCGAACCGCGCCGGATCGACGTCGCGGAGCGGCGGAATGTAGCCCGCAGGGGTGCCGCGATCGGGCGCCGCGGCCATTTCCGTCGCGATATCGGCAACGATTCGGGAAAGACTGGCCATAGCCCGCCATGCGTGAACACGCCGCGGATCGGAAGCCGAAAGCCCGGTTTCCGCCCGCGCGCCTCAGGTGCCGTCGGGGCGGATGATGCGATACGGACCCGATCGGGTGGCGAGCGGGCGTCCCTTCCAGCGCAGCGCCACCAGGCCATCGCCGACCAGCGCGTCGACCGCGGCGTGCACCGCCGGCATCGCGCCACGCCAGTCTGCGGCGATCGCCCGCGCGACCTCGCTCGGGCAGAGCGACGCGCCCGACGCCCGCTGCGCGAGCATCGACAGCGTCACTGCGCGGGCATCGGCCGGGTGACACGCGGCCGATTCGACAGCGGGCGGGGCGTCTGCCACCCTTATCGCGCCCCACCGCAGCCGGGCGCCGCAAGACGGCGCGGTCTCACAGGCCGCCGGGATTTTCGCCGCACCATCCCGGCAGGCATCGCGCCTCGTCCGAGCGCGCGATCCGCAAGGCCTGCGCGACCGCGGCGTCCCAGTCCTTCGCGATCGACGCGGGATCGATGCGATGACGCAGATGGTCGGCCCACAGGAATTCGGCGAAGGGCCGGTTGCTCTTCGCGCAGCCGCCGGACCGGATCAGCGCGCCCGCGAGCGAGCGGTACGGATCGTCCTCCAGTTCCTCCAGATGCTTGGGGATCGCGTCCAGCTCGCAGCGCCTGCCGTGCGCGTCATACGCGTGGCACCAGCCGCTATTGTCCAGATAGGTCCAGAATTCGCGCTTGGGCAGATGCGCGAGGTCGGCGACGACGTAGACGGCGGCAAGCTCCGCCTTTTCGTCGAGCAGCGCGCGGGCAAAGTGGTGATGATCGACGATGTAGCGCCGTCCCTTCGGCCCGACCACGGCGGGCAGGACATGGCGGCGCAGCAGGATCGCGCGCTCGTGCTTGTCCGCCTTGCGCCAGCGATGGCGCTTTGCCGCCACTTCGCGCAGGCCGACGGTCATCTGCGTCGGGCGAAGCTCGGCGATCGGGACGCCGATGGGAATGGCGGATGACATGACGGGGTGCTTCCTTTCATCGCAACGGACGTACGCGCCGTGAGCCTACCCGTGCGTATCATGAACTGGGCAGATGTTTTCTTCGATTGCGTGCGACGCAGATTCCGAGAGCATGACGATCGTGTCGCCGGCGCGCTGCCGGATGCTATGATAGAGGCCGCGGGTGCGCGCGACGTCGTGGTTCCCGGGCAGAAGCCGCCAACGGCAGGGAGGACGATACGCTGATGAAGCGCAAATCAGCGGGAACCTCCCAATCCGACTGCAGGTGAGAATACACGGCAGTTTTTTACGGTCGTTTCTCTGCAAGCTTGCCTTCCGTGATCGGGCCCATATTACCTGTCAGGCGCGGCCCAAAACACTGACTGCGCTCGGGAAGCGTGCAAGCGCCGCTGACGTCCGCGTCTGGCTTATCGCGGGCAATCGACGCCATCCTTTTCGATCAGCCCCGATCGAGCCACGCTCAAGTCCCGCCCATCGCGGTCGTTCGGCTGAACGCCGGAGCCCAGCCCCCGCCAAAGCGCCGCGTTGAAGGCGGCGGTGTCCAGATGATCCTCGGTGCGGAAGTCCTGTCCGCGCATCGCCGCCGCCCACCAGGCCGAACTGGGGTGGTCGCACCGCCCGGTCGTCGCCGCGATCCGGGGAGCGAAGCGATCGGCGGGGATCGGGAGCTGCGTCGTGCGAAGCACGTCGGCCGCCTCGGCCCGATACGTCCAGTGCGTCTGGGCAGGGTCGAACAGGTCGGCCATCGGCGCCGCCAGTCCGTCGTTGAGCCCCAGCGGCTTCAGCCCCAGCACCGCCTCGATCGTGCGCAGGACGTTGACCGTTGTATAACGTGTCGAGACGACCACGCCCTGTCGGACATAAGGCCCGACCACGAACGCGACGGATCGTCGCGCGTCGACATGGTCGGCGCCGTTCTGGGCATCGTCCTCGATGATGAAGACCAAAGTCGAACCGGCGACATGGCTGTTGGCGATCGCCTCGATGACCATGCCGACCGAATAATCATTGTCGGCCATTTGCGTCTCGACGGTGTTCACCCCGTCGATCGCCTCCTTGAAATCGCCGAAGTGATCGTGGCTGAGGCGCAGCAGCGTCAGCGCGGGGACCTTGCCGGCCGCATCGGCGGCGTCGAACTCGCGCCGCCATTCGAGCATGCGCCAATAGTCGGCGAGTTTCTGATCGAAACCGCGGAAATAGGGATCGCTGCGCTTCGCCAGCAGCCGGTCGCCGGGCGTGTAGATGCGCGTGCCCGTCTTCCACGGTTCGCGGATCACCGGCACCGCGCCGGGCGCGCCGGCATCGTAGATCGAGGCGTCGGAAAAGCCGTAGTTGCGCACCGAGAGGCCCGCGCGGATCGCCTGATCCCACAGGAAGCCCTGGTTCCTGTCGCCGTCGTCGTCGCCTTCGGCATCGGGAGCGGTCAACAGGGCAGGGCCGGGGAGCAGGTCGGGATCCTTCGACAGCGCCGGGTTCGTCGCCTGACGCTCGGCCGGGGTCTGCTGCGTGTAGACGAAGCGGTCTGCCTCCTCCGCTTCATAGGCGAGGCCGCGCTGCGCATAGTTCACGGGCGCGGTCTTCTCGAGCAGGTCGGGCGTGCGCGCCGCGGTCGACCAGGTCCAGCCGGTGCTCGATTGCTCACCCGAATCGTAGAAATTGTCGAGCGTCGCGAACTGGCGCGCCAGGCGGTGGTGATTGGGCGACAGCGCCCGGCCGAGGATCGCAAGGTGCGGATCGCCGTTGCCGACCTCCAGATCGCCCAACACCTGATCGTAGGTGCGGTTTTCCTTGATGATGAAGACGACGTGGCTGACCCGCGCCCGGATCGCCGCCATTTTCGCCTCGGCGGCCGCGCGGGCGGCCGCGCCTGGCAGCCCGATATTGTCGGCGACCTGGAGCGTGGTCGCTGCGAGCGCCTTGTCGCTGGGCAACGGGAATTGCAGCATCCCCGCCTTTTCGAGCTGGAAGATATACTGGTTCGCCGCGCCACAGGCATCGGGCTGGCCGCGATAGATGGCGAGCTTCGGCGCGCAGCCCCGCGGGTTTGGGCCCGGCGGGCTCTTGCGGTTGACGACGAACACGCGCTGGCCATCGGCCGACGTCGCCACCGCGCTGGGGTACCAGCCGGTCGGCACCAGCCCGGTGACGGTCCCGCCGGCGGCGCTTGGTGCGACGATCGCGACGGCATTGATCCCACCCAGCGTCACCAGCAATCGCCCGTCGGGCAACTGGGCAAGGCCGTTGGGGTTGAGCCCTTTGCCGATCGGGGGGGCGGCCAGCGCGTCCGGCAGGGTGAGGCGCGGCTCTGCGACCAACCGCGCCTGGACGGTATCGATCACCGCGAGCCGGTCGTCATTGTCCTCGGTGACGAACAACCGGTGGTTGCGGGCATCGGCCAGCAGGGCGGTCGGCTCGCCGATCGTCGCGATCCGGCCGGTGATACGGATAGCCGTCGACGTCGGCGCGAGCGCGACGACCTGCCGATCGCGCGGCGCGGACACCCAGGCATGGCCGGCATCGGTCCATGCGAGCGCAAAGGGAAATTCGCCCCCCGGAATGCCGCTCTGCGCCGGGTCGATCTTGCCGGGGCGCAGATCCTGCTCGGCGATGACCGTACCGCGATCGAGGTCGAGCAAGCTGACCGAATCATTATAATAATTGGCGACCAGCGCCTGGTGCCCGTCGGGGCTGACCGCGACGCCCGCCGCCTGCGGCTTCACCTCGGCGCCGAGGCCTGCGGTGTGGCCGAGCTTGATCGTCGCCGTCTCGACGTACCGCCCGCCCGAACGTCCGAAGACATGGACGTTATCGTCGACGCCGCCACCGACGACGAACCCGCGCCCGTCCGGGCGCCATGCGATGCCGCCATAGCTGTTGGGCACGGTCAGCGTCTGTACCCGCCGGCTGCCATGCCCATCGATCGCGTAGCGGAAGATGTACTGGACCGACTGCGCCGCAACGACCTTCCCATCGGCGCCGTTGAAGCGGTTGAAGCCGCTGGTCAGCACCAGCATTTCGCGTCCGTCGGGACGGGGGGCGATCGCCGCCGCGCCATCGACGACATAGGTTGGATCGGGACCGATGCCCGCGACCAGCGGCTCGAACTGCGCGCCCGGGGCCGCGCTGGGGGTGAGGCGCTGTCCGGTGGGCAGAGCTTGTCCGGTAGGGTCCTGCGCAGCGAGCGCGGCGGGCAGCATAATCGCGATGGCGGCTAGATATGGGCGCATGGTCGTCTCCGAGATCGACGACCATAGGCCCGGAATGTGACGTCTTGCCATGCACGCCGCACCGACAGCGCTCCATCGCGTCGAAAACGACAGCGATGAACGGCAGAAATCAGGAATCGGGGCGCAGGTTTGTACATGATCCGCTGTGGCCTCTTCGAGGCGGTACACGGCCTTCTGCGAAATCGGGCAGCGGATCTGATGGTTACCCTCGCGCCACCTGCGAAACGTCCATGCGGCTGGTCGCCATCGAAGACCATGTGATCGCTGGTGACCCCTACGGGACTCGAACCCGTGTTTTCGCCGTGAGAGGGCGACGTCCTAGACCGCTAGACGAAGGGGCCGTCCGTGGTGGAGGGGCGCGTCTACGGGGTGGGGGTGGCGGCGTCAAGCGGGAGCGCCGGAAATTCCGCCTGCGCTTCCGCCGCCGCCGTCGCCTCCCTTGTCAGGCAGCTGCCTTGCGGCGTTCGGCCATTTCTGCGTTGAGCATTTCGGCGAGCAGGAACGCCAGTTCCAGGCTCTGGCCCGCGTTGAGGCGCGGGTCGCAATGCGTGTGGTAGCGGTCCGCCAGCGTCTGTTCGGTCACATCGATCGCGCCGCCGGTGCACTCGGTGACGTTCTGGCCCGTCATCTCGGCATGGATGCCGCCCGCATGCGTGCCCTCGGCGCGGTGCACCGCGAAGAAGCCGCGCACTTCCGCCAGGATGCGCTCGAACGGGCGCGTCTTGTACCCCGTCACCGCTTTTACGGTGTTGCCGTGCATCGGGTCGCAGCTCCACACCACCGGATGACCCTCGCGCGTCACCGCACGGACGAGGCGGGGCAGCGCGGCCTCGATCTTGTCGAAGCCGTAGCGCGTGATGAGCGTGATCCGCCCCGGCGCGCGCGACGGGTTGAGCGTGTCGAGCATGCGCAGCAGCGCATCGGGCTCGAGGCTGGGGCCGCATTTGACGCCGATCGGATTGCCGATGCCGCGCAGGAACTCGACATGCGCCGAGCCCTCGAACCGCGTCCGATCTCCGATCCACAGGAAATGCGCGGACGTGTCGTACCAGTCGCCGGTCAGCGAATCCTGCCGCGTCAGCGCCTGTTCGTACGGCAGGTGCAGCGCCTCGTGACTGGTGTAGAAATGCGTCTGCGCGAGCTGCGGCACGGTTTCGGGATCGATCCCGCAGGCGGCCATGAAGTCGAGCGCCTCACCGATGCGATCGGCGGTTTCGGCATATTTCTTCGCCCAGGGGCTGCGGCCCATGAAATCGTGCGTCCAGCGATGCACCTGGTGCAGATTGGCATAGCCGCCCTGCGCGAAGGCGCGCAGCAGATTGAGCGTCGCCGCGCTTTGCGTGTAGCCGCGGATCAGCCGCTGCGGATCGGGGATGCGCGATTCGGGCGTGAAGGCGATGTCGTTGACGTTGTCGCCACGATAGCTGGGCAGCTCGACCCCGTCGATGACCTCGGTCGGCGCGGAACGCGGTTTGGCGAACTGGCCAGCCATGCGGCCGAGCTTCACCACGGGCAGCTTCGAGGCGAAGGTGAGGACGACCGCCATCTGCAGGATGACGCGGAAGGTGTCGCGGATGTTGTTGGGATGGAATTCGGCGAACGATTCGGCGCAGTCGCCGCCCTGGAGCAGGAAGCCCTTGCCCGCCTGCACCTTCGCCAGTTCGGCGGTCAGGTTGCGCGCCTCGCCCGCGAAGACGAGCGGCGGATAGGACTGGATCTGATCGGTCGCGCGGGTCAGCGCCGCGGTGTCGGGATAGTCGGGCAGCTGGCGCGCCTCTGCCTTGGTCCAGCTGTCGGGGGCCCAGTTCGCGGCCATGATACACGGGTCCTTCGGAAGACAATGAGCGTTGGCGTCGCCGACGCCCATGCGCCCAATTCCCTTCGAGCGCAACGAAGGAACGCTTTGCGGGGCTTTCGCGCAAGCTACGGTCTTCCGCTCTACCGGGGTCGATCGCGCCGCTAAAACCGCCGCCCAACGGTCTGGCGTTGCAACGGGGCGGTTCGTCGCAGCGCGCGTGGCGGTCGGTCGCGGTTCATCCAGACGCCGCCACTTCCCTATGGTGAGAATGACGGTCATGACCCCTATGCGGCGCGCCGGCGCGAGCGCGATCGCCCTGACGCTGGCAGCCGCCGCAATGCCCGCGGGCGTATCGGCGCAGCAGGCGCAAACCCCGGCACCGGCGAGCACGCCGCAGACGCAATCGATCCCCGGTCTGTCGGACTATAAGTTCACGCTGCCCAATACGCCGCCCGCGCCCGATCCGCAGCCGACGATCGCGCCGTTGCCGCGACCGACGCCGAGCCCCGCGGCGACGGCGACGCCGACACCCCGCGCGACTCCGACGCCGCGCGCGACGCCGAGCCCGGCCGTGCGGCCGAACGCGACGCCGGCTCCCGCAGCCCAACCGACCGCAGCGGCGACGCCGGACGGGTCATCCGCCACGGTGCCGGTAGCGGTAGCGATCCCGACGCCAGCCGCGACCGAGACGGCACCTGCCCCCGCAGCGACCCCGGCCCCCGCCGCGACCGCGTCGGCGGCGCAGCAGCAACCGGCGGGAGGATGGCCGGCATGGCTGCCCTGGCTGGTGGCGGTGCTGGCGATCGGCGTCGCAGCGGTCGCGATCCTGCGCCGCCGTCCGGCGTCTGGTTCAGGCACGATCGCGGTGGCCGACGTCGCGCCGGCGCGGGGCGAGCCTTCGCCCGAACCACCAGTCACCGCACCGGTTGCGTCGTCGCCCACGCCGCCCGCGCCGCCGATACCCCCAAAGCCCGCGATGCTGGATCGCGTTGCGGCCCGGCCACCTTTGTCGCAGCCGCAACTGGCGCTCAGCCTGACGCCACGAAGGGCGGGTTTCAACCTCGTCACCGCGACGGTGGAGGGCGAGCTGCTGGTGCGCAACGTCGGCGACACGCCGGTTTCCGCGATCCGCGTCGGTGCCGCGCTGATGGAAGCGGGGGCCGGGCGCGAGAGCGAGGTGGCGGGTTTCTTCGCGCAACCGGTCGTGCGCCCGGTGAAGCCGCCGTTCACGTTGGCGCCGGGCGAGGAGCGGCGCGTGCGCGTCGTCGTCGCGCAGGGCCGTGACCAGATCCGCGGCGTGCCCGCGAACGGCCGCGCGATGTTCGTGCCGGTCGTCGCGATCAACGCGGTGCACGGCGCGGGCGATGCGCCCGGCCAGGCGGCGCGCGCCTTTGCGATCGGCATGGAACGCGCGGACAACGACCGGCTGGTGCCGTTCTGGCTCGATCTGCCGCCGCGTATGTACGACGGGCTCGCGGCGCGGCCCTATGGCCCAGCGGTCGATCAATAACGGTTAGCGCGTGCGCGCGGCGAAGCGGCCGAAGCGAAACGTCCGCGTGTCCGCGAGCATCGGCGGATCGCCGCCGTCGCAATAGGAAATGATCGTCGGGATCAGTGCGGCGATCCGAGCGGACGAGGGGTGATGGTCCGCCTCCGTCAGGAAGAAGGCGACGCCCGATACGCCCGCCGCCTCCGCCGCCTCGCCCAGCTGCTTGCCGTGCACCGCCGGCACGACATCGTCCTGCAGGCCGTGGATCAGGAAATAGGGTTCGTCGAGCGTCCTGACTGCGGCGAGATTGTCGTAGCGGTCGCCGATCAGCCCGCGGACGATCCGGGGTGCGAGCGGCCGGATGCCGGTGAAACCGCCGATCGTCACCAGCGCATCGAGCCGCTGGCGCTGCGCGAGGCCGAAGCCGACGCCGCTGCCGAGGCTGTGCCCGACGACGATCACGCGTCCGCCGCCGGCATGGGCGCGCGCGGCGGCGTAGAAGGCGTCCGCATCGTGCGTGAGGCCGGCTTCGTTCGGCGTGCCGGGGTTGCCGCTGTACGACCGATATTCCGCCGCGACGACGCCATAGCCCGCGGCGATCAGCGGGGCGAACCAGTCGATCGTCGTCATGGCGCTCGACGCATTGCCGTGGAAGACCAGCAACGTGGGTTTGCCGGCGCTCGCGGCATGCCGCAGCCCGGCCAGCGTTAGGCCGTCCGCGGTGGTGACGGCGAACCGCTCCGTGCCCGCGGGCAGCCCCTCTACGGAGAGGGCCGCGGTCGGGGCAGGATAGATGTATTTGCGGAATTGCGCGGTCGCCGGCGGCGTGGTGGCGAGTAGCGCGAGGGCGCCGATTACGAGCGGGGCGGGGCGGGGCAGGCGCATCTGCCGCAGTAGATCAGGCCGAAGCGGTGCTGTCGATGGGTTTGCGCGGCATCGGCGCGCGCATTGGGATTGGCGCGTCGGAACGCGGGGCATGAAAAAAGGGCGGCTACCTCGCGGTGCCGCCCTGTTTCCTTGGCCAAGCCGTCATGGGCGTGAAGCCCATAAGCCCGCCCCCGCGAAGGCGGGGGTCGGACGGTGCGATCCGCACCGCCGGCCGGCTTCGGGCGAGGTGAGGGCTGGCATCGCCAGCCCTTGCCCGCCCGGCAGCTTACTTGAGTTCGACGGTCGCGCCGGCTTCCTCGAGCTGCTTCTTGATCTTCTCGGCCTCGTCCTTGTTGACGCCTTCCTTGACTGGCTTCGGCGCGCCCTCGACGAGGGACTTCGCTTCGGTCAGGCCCAGGCCGGTGATCGCGCGGACTTCCTTGATGACGTTGATCTTCTTGCCACCGTCGCCGGTGAGGATCACGTCGAACTCGGTCTTCTCTTCAGCCGCCGGAGCAGCAGCGCCGCCGCCAGCCGCCGGAGCCGCCGCAACCGCCGCAGCGGCCGAAACGCCCCACTTCTCTTCGAGCATCTTCGAGAGCTCGGCGGCCTCGAGGACGGTCAGCTCGCTCAGCTGGTCAACCAGCGCGTTCAGGTCTGCCATGTTCACTTCCTTTTGCGTGTCAGATCGGAGCATCGAAAAGCTCCGGTTTGTTCAAACAATCACGTTCCAAGCGCCTGAAGTTCAGGCGTTTTCCTTCTCGGCATAAGCCGACAGCACGCGCGCGATCTGCGCCGCGGGAGCCTGGGTGATGGTCGCGAGCTTCGTTGCGGGCGCAACGATGAGGCCGACGATCTTCGCCCGGAGTTCATCCAGCGAGGGCAGGGTGGCGAGCGCTTGCACGCCGGCGACGTCGAGAGGGGTCGCGCCCATCGCACCGCCCACGATTTCGAACTTGTCGTTCGTCTTCGCGAATTCCACCGCGATCTTCGCGGCGGCAACGGGGTCGATGGAGGTGGCGAGACCGACCGGGCCGGTCAGCATGTCGCCGATCGAGCCATAGTCGGTGCCGTCGAGCGCGATCTTGGCAAGCTTGTTCTTCGAGACCTTGTAGGTCGCGCCGGCGTCGCGCATCTTGTTCCGGAGGGTCGTCGACTGTGCGACGGTCATCCCGTTGTTACGGGTAACCACCACGACGCCGACCTCCGAAAAGGTGCGGTTCAGCTCGGCAACGGCCGCGGCCTTTTGAGCACGATCCATGCCATTCTCCACGTTCTGAACCTGCCGCAAGCGGCAGGCCCGGTTACAGACCGACACGGCATGCGCCGCATCGGGTTTGTCCAGCGATGGGGAAGGCACCCGTAAAAGGGCGGCAGGCCGATCGCGCGGCGCATGAGGGCGCCCGCCAAGCGGCATGAGAAATCCTGTCCCCGTCTCGGCAGGAAATTAAGCCGCGGCAAATCCGTGGCGCCTGCTGTCTTGGACGGTGGTCGACGGGCGGACCCGACGACACGGGGTGGCCCATAGCCGATCGCGCGGCGAAGTCAACCGCGGGCGCGTTCCCGCGTCGCGCCATCGTCAACTGTCATGAAAATGTCTCCGGAAAGACGCTTTCATTTCATCGTCGCGCAACCACGCCGCCGCATTTGCACGCCACAGCCGATACCCGGGGGCACCGGCGAACGGCATGCCCGACGTATTTCCCGGGGGACTTGCACCATGACGACGATCGATCCGGCCGCCATCGGTTATGACGATGGCGATATCGACACCAACACGACCGCCAATCCGCACATGAACGATCTGATCGCGTCGCGCTACTCGCGGCGCCAGACGCTGCGCGGCGGTCTGTCGGCGATGACCGCGGCGGTGTTCGGCGGCGGCGTCCTGTCCGCGTGTGCGGGCGACGATCCGCGTCGCGCGACGACCGTCACTGCCGGGTCTGCGGTGACGACGTCGGTCGGCAAGACGGTGACGCTGCAGGGCCAGGTCACGAGCGGCACCGCGACCGGCTCCGCTTGGACGCAGACGAGCGGGCCGATCGTGACGCTGACCAGCGGCAGCAACGGCATCGCGACCTTCACCGCGCCCGCCGTCACCGCCGCGACCGCGCTCGGCTTCCAGTTCAGTGCGACGTCGAGCGACGGGATCAAGTCGGTCGCCGACACCAATGTCACCGTCGCGCCCGCCGTGCTCGATTTCACCGCGGTGGCGAAAAGCCTGGCGGACGTTGTCGCGGTGCCCGCAGGCTATCAGGTCACCGTGCTGTACCGGCTGGGCGACCCGATCAACGGCAGCGTCGGCGCCTATGCGAATGACGGCAGCGACACGACCTTCTCCGCGCGCGCGGGCGACCATCACGACGGCATGAGCTTCTTCGGCCTCGCCGCCAGCGGCAGCGCGCCGGACCCGACGAGCAGCAGCCGCGGCCTGCTGGTGATGAACCACGAGAACATCACGCAATCCTACCTGCACCCCAACGGCGCGACGTCGACCGGCGGGGTGCGGCCGGTGGCGGAAGTGATCAAGGAGATCGAGTGCCACGGTGTGAGCGTCGTGGAGATCGCGCGCGGCAGCGGCGGTTGGGCCTATGTTCCGGGCAGCAGCTTCAACCGCCGTATCACGCCGTTCACGCCGACCAGTTTCTCCGGCCCGGTCGCGGGCAACGCGCTGCTCTATACCGTCTTTTCGCCGACCGGCGTCGCGGGGCGCGGCACGATCAACAATTGCGCCAACGGCTATATGCCGTGGAACACCTATTGCACCGCGGAGGAGAATTGGGCGGGCTATTTCCGGCGCGACGCGGGCGACAATGCACGCCGCACGGCCGCGCTGGGCGCGAAATCGGTGACCGCGTTCACGCGCTACGGCCTCAACACCGGCAGCAACGACACGCTGCGCGCGGGCAATTACGGCTGGGCGACCGCCGCGGCGCAGGATGCGCGCATCGCCAAGTTCAACGCCAGCGTCGACGCGACCAAGGCCGTCAACGGTACCGGCGATTACCGCAACGAGCCCAACCAGTACGGCTGGATCGTGGAGATCGACCCGTTCGATCCCAATGCCACCCCGCGCAAGCGCACCGCGCTCGGCCGCATGAACCACGAGGGCGTCTGCCCCGGCCGCACGATCGCCGGCGTCAAGCCGGCCTTCTACATGGGCGACGATGCGCAGAACGAGTATATCTACAAGTTCGTGTCCGCGACGCCCTGGTCCGCGGCGGACGCGACCGCGTCGAACCGGATCGCGACCGGCGACAAATATCTCGACAGCGGCACGCTGTACGTCGCGAAATTCAACGCCGACGGCAGCGGCCAGTGGCTGCCGCTGGTGTTCGGTCAGGGGCCGCTGACGAGCACCAACGCCGCCTATCCCTTCATCGACCAGGCGGACGTGCTGACGCATGCGCGCCTCGCCGGCGACGCGCTGGGCGCGACGCGGATGGACCGGCCGGAATGGACCGCGGTCAATCCGGTCACCGGCGAGATGTATTGCACGCTGACCAACAATTCGTCGCGCACCGTCGCCA
Source organism: Sphingomonas sp. FARSPH (assembly GCF_003355005.1). Classification (NCBI taxonomy): domain Bacteria; kingdom Pseudomonadati; phylum Pseudomonadota; class Alphaproteobacteria; order Sphingomonadales; family Sphingomonadaceae; genus Sphingomonas; species Sphingomonas sp. FARSPH. The sequence continues at coordinate 2,726,586 of NZ_CP029985.1, forward strand.
ACACCGATGCGGCCAACCCGCGCGCCTATACCGATCCCAAGACGACGGGCGGCCAGACCAATGGCAACGCCAACGGCCATATCGTGCGCCTGCGCGAGACGGGCGACAGCAGCGAGGCGTTGACCTTTACCTGGGACATCTATGCCTTCGGGGCGGGCAGCGACCTCAACGCGCAGAACATCAACCTGTCGGGGCTGGATGGGACCAACGACTTCTCGTCGCCCGATGGCCTGTGGTTCGGCCGCGCCAGCAACGTGACGGGGCAGGGCACGCCGCTGATGTGGATCGAGACGGATGACGGCGCCTATACCGACGTCACCAATTGCATGCTGCTTGCCTCCATCCCGGGCAATGTCGGCGACGGCGGCACGCGCACGATCACCAACACGATCGGATCGGCGAGCGCGACGCAGGCGACGCGTGTCGGCAAGGCACCGGGGACTGCGCTCAAGCGCTTCCTGGTCGGGCCGAAGGAGTGCGAGATCACCGGCATCGACACGACGCCGGATGGCCGGTCGCTGTTCGTCAACATCCAGCATCCCGGCGAGAACGGTGGCCCCGCGAACGTCACCTCCAACTGGCCGCAGAGCCAAGCGACGGGCACCGGCAGCGGCCGGCCCCGCTCCGCGACGATCGTCATCACGCGCACCGATGGCGGGATCATCGGGCTGTAAAGGCGGCGCAATCATGCCGGGGCGCGGGCGCGTTTCTGCCGCGCCCCGGCAGAATATTGCCACTTTGGGGCAATCCTAAGCGATTGTTAAACCTTCCCCGCCATAGGTCAGCCTTAGACATAGTCGTTGGGCGGGAGGGCGTGGACATGTTGAGAAAGCGCGAACCCAGACGCAGGGTGATGGTGCGTGCGCGCATGCGGTCCGGCGCGGACTGGCACGACGTCATCATCCATAACATGTCGTCGCGCGGGTTGCTCGCGACGTCGAAGGTCGATTGCCGGCCGGGTACCGTCATCGAGCTGCGCCGCATCCACCACATCATCGTCGGGCGTGTGGTGTGGGAAAAGGACCAGTATTTCGGGATCCGTACGCAGGACAAGCTGGACATCGACGCGATCGTCGAGGCCAAGCCGCCCGCGTTCAAGCCCGGCACCGCCGGCGCGGAGATGGGCGAGGATCGCCGGGGCGCGAACCGCCGGATCACCGCCGTGTCGGTCACCGAGCGCGAGGCGCGCAGCCGGCGGTTCTCGGCGGCGTTCCAGTTCGTCATACTGATCGGCGTCGCGGCGATCGCCGCGCTGTTCCTCGCGGAACGGATGGGTCAGGTGCTGTCCCGGCCGCTTGCCGCGGTCAGCGCGGAACTGGGTGGCGGCGCGTCCTGATCGGAAGCGGCGACGCCGGTCGCCCACCGCTTTGTTCTGGTGAGCGGCTTTGGGCCGCCGCTCCTGTCGTCACGCGTAGAGGACGATCGCCGCGCCGATGCGCGCGGGCGGAGGAGAGAGTGCTGCCCCCTGAACGTCCACGGGCCGCTCAAACAAAAAGGGCCGGGAAAGATCCCGGCCCTTCGTGTCTCATCGCAGTTGCGACCGGATCAGGCGCCCGCGACGTCCGCGGTGTCGACCTTGATACCCGCGCCCATCGTCGAGCTGACGGCGACCTTGCGGACATACTTGCCCTTGGCGCCCGACGGCTTGGCCTTGACCACCGCGTCGACCAGCGCGTCGAAGTTGCGGCGCAGATCTTCCTGGCTGAACGATGCCTTGCCGATGCCCGAATGGATGATGCCGGCCTTTTCGACGCGATATTCGACCTGACCGCCCTTGGCGGCCTTCACCGCTTCGGCGACGTTCATGGTGACGGTGCCGAGCTTCGGGTTCGGCATCAGGCCCTTGGGGCCGAGCACCTTACCCAGGCGACCCACGACGCCCATCATGTCCGGGGTCGCGATGCAGCGATCGAAGTCGATCGTGCCGCCCTGGATCGTCTCCATCAGGTCTTCCGCACCGACGACATCGGCGCCGGCGGCGCGCGCTTCGTCAGCCTTCGGACCGCGGGCGAAGACGCCGACGCGGACGGTCTTGCCGGTGCCGGCGGGCAGCGTGACGACGCCGCGGACCATCTGGTCCGCGTGACGCGGATCGACGCCGAGGTTCAGCGCAACCTCGATCGTCTCGTCGAACTTCGAGGTCGCGCCCGACTTCGCCAGCGCGATCGCCTCGTCGACGCCGTGCAGCTTCTCACGATCAATCGTGACGGCCTTCTGCTTCTTGCTGAGCTTCGCCATGATCTTAGCCCTCCACCACTTCGAGGCCCATCGCGCGGGCGGAGCCTTCGATGATCTTGGTCGCAGCCTCGATGTCGTTGGCGTTCAGGTCCTTCATCTTGATCTGCGCGATCTCGCTGAGCTTCGAGCGCGCGATCTTGCCCGCGGACACCTTGCCCGGCTCCTTCGAGCCCGACTTCAGGTTCGCAGCCTTCTTGATGAGGTAGGTCGCCGGCGCGGTCTTCGTCTCGAACGAGAACGAACGATCGGCATAGACGGTGATGACGGTGGGCAGCGGCGTGCCCTTCTCGACTTCGCCGGTCTGCGCGTTGAATGCCTTGCAGAATTCCATGATGTTGACGCCGCGCTGACCCAGCGCCGGGCCGATCGGCGGCGAGGGGTTGGCAGCGCCCGCGGGCACCTGCAGCTTGATATAGCCGGTAATCTTCTTTGCCATGTCACTCTCTATTCCGGGCCGGCGGACCGGCCCATTTCAAGTCGAGCGGTCGTGACGGGCGCATGGGTTGCCCCGACGCCCTGCCGCTTGGGTTTCCAGCTGATGCTTGGAAGCGCGGGCGCATAGCGGAAAGGATCGCGGCGGGCAAGGGCGCGAATGCGCAGGTCTCGACCAGATCGCCACATTCCGCGGCTTGCCGCCGATCCGGCTGCCCGTATGATCGTCCACGGGGAAAATCCAGGGGGTACGGATGGACTGGAAGGGGAAGGCCCGCGCGCTCGTCGTCGCGGCGGGGGGCGTGGCGGCAGGCGGGATCACGCCGGCGGGGGCGGATACGCCGACGCCGCCGGGTGCGCCGACGCTGGCACAGCGGTTCGGCGCGCGCGAGCGCGTGCGCGACATCAGCCTGTCGCCCGATGGCACGCATGTCGCGATCGTCGGATCCGGCGCGACGCGCGACACGATCACGATCATCGACCTGGCGACGGGCACGCCCAAGACGATGAACGCGACCATGCCCGGATCGGTGCAGCTGACCAATTGCGGCTTTTCCGCTGCGGACCGGCTGGTCTGTCGATACCGGGGCATCACCGATCTCTACACGCTCAAGGTCGCCTATACCCGCACGGTCGGCCTCGATACGGCGGGCGGCAACGTTCGCTATCTGGGGCGTCGCACCGGCATGGACGCGACGCGCGCCAGCCAGTTCGACGGCGAGGTGATCGACTGGCGCGACGGCGATGGATCGGTGTTGATGACGCACGATTACGTGCCGCAGGAATCGCCCGGATCGATCACCCGATCGGGCCGCGACGGATTGGGCGTCGACCTGGTCGACACGCGCACGGGCAAGTTCGTGACGGTGGAACAGCCCAACCAGATCGCGACCGACTATATCGCCGATGGCCTGGGCAACGTGCGTATCCGCGTCGTCGCGCCGCGGCACGTCGATGGGCTGCTGAAGGGGCAGACGGTGTACGCCTACCGGGCGAAGGGCGGCGGCGACTGGAAGGCATTCAGCACCTCCACCCCCGACAACAACGTGCTGGAGCCGATCGCGGTCGATGGCAGCGCGGACGTCGCCTATGCGGTGCGCGGGCTGGACGGACGGCGGGCGCTGTACCGCGTCGCGCTGGACGGCACGATGAAGGAGGAGCTGGTTTCCAGCAACCCCTCGGTCGACGTCGGCGCGCTGGTGCCGATCGGGCGGCGCGGGCGGATCATCGGCGCGACCTATGTCACCGATCGCCGCCATGTCGATTATTTCGACCCGGAATATCGCAAGCTCGCCGCCTCGCTCGCGCGCGCCCTGCCCAAGACGCCGCTGATCCAGTTCATGGGCGCATCGGGTGACGAGAGCCGCCTGCTCGTGTTCGCGAGCAGCGATGTCGATCCGGGTGTCTATTATACCTACGACAAGAAGACGCGGCATCTGGACGCGATCACGCTGGCGCGGCCGGAACTGGAAGGGTTGCCGCTCGCCGAGATGACGGCGATCACGTTCGAGGCGAAGGACGGAACCAAAATTCCCGCCTATCTGACGTTGCCGCCGGGCGGCGCGCGCAAGGGGCTACCGACGATCGTCATGCCGCATGGCGGACCCAGCTATCGCGACGAATGGGGATTCGACTGGCTCGTCCAGTATTTCGCGCAGGCCGGCTATGCGGTGCTGCAACCCAATTTCCGCGGATCGAGCGGCTATGGCGAGGCCTTCTTCGCCAACAATGGTTTTCGGTCGTGGCAGACCGCCATCGGCGACGTCACCGATGCGGGGCGCTGGCTGGTCAAGGAAGGGATCGCTGATCCGGCGAAGCTCGCGATCGTCGGCTGGTCCTACGGCGGCTATGCCGCGCTGCAGGCGAATGTCGTCGATCCCGACCTGTTCAAGGCAGCGATCGCGATCGCGCCGGTCACCGACCTTGCGATGACGAAGCGCGAGGCGGAGGGGTTCGAGAACGAGAAATTGGTCGCGGCGCAGGTCGGCTCCGGCCCCGCCATTGCGGCCGGGTCGCCCGCGCGTCACGCCGACCGCTTCAAGGCGCCCGTGCTGATGTTCCACGGCGACCAGGACATCAACGTCGGCGTCGACCAGTCGCGCACGATGGATCGGGCGCTGTCGCGTGCGGGCAAGCAGGCGCGGCTCGTCGTCTTCCCGAAGCTGGACCACCAGCTCGACGATGCGACCGTGCGCGCGCAGATGCTGTCGGACTCGGACGCCTTCCTGCGCAAGGCGATGAACATGTGACGCGGCGGGCGACGCGGACGGTTCAGGCCGCCCGCTTCGCCATCCATCCTTCGGCATGCGCAAAGGCGGGGGCGTCGTCGACGTCGATCCACGGCAGGTCGCTGCAATCGACGACGCGGGCGCGGCCCTTGGCGGCGAGAATCCGCACCCCTTCGGTCAGCGACGGGCTGTCGAGCGTCGCGAGCGCATCGAAGAAGGCGGGGCCGACCGCGAACACGCCGGTGTCGTAGCAGTCGTGCGGTGCCAGTTCCTTGCCGATCGCGACGATGCGGTCGCCCTGCGTCGCGACGCAGGTGACGTCGAGCGGATCGACCCACGGGTGGCCGAGCCGGCGATCGATGCCGAGGCTGAGCCCGTCGCCCGCGCCCGCCTCGGCCAGCCGGCGGTAATGCGCGGGGCGGACGAGATGGTCGCACATCGCCATCACCACGCCGTCCGCACCGATCCAGTCGCGCGCGGCCAGCGCGGAGACGCCGTTGGGCTGGTGCCAATCGGTCATCACCACCGCGACCGCGAGCGGCCAGGCGCGCTCGACCAGATGCGCGGCGATCGCATCCGCGCCATAGCCGAGCGAGACGACCGCGCGCGTCAGACCCGCCGCCGCCATGCCTTCCAGCGCATGGTCGATCAGCGCGCGCCCCGCGACCGGACACAGCGGCTTGTAGGGAGTGACGTCCCGGAGCCGGCTGCCGGCGCCGGCGGCGAGCAGCAGGCCCGTCGTGATCATCATGCGGCCTTGATGAACGCCTCGACCTCGGCATGCGCGATGTCGTCGGTCATCTGCGTGCGGGGGTGCTTGCAGAAATAGGCCGATGCCGGGTCGATCACGCCGGCGAGCCCGCGGTCGCGCGCGATCTTGGCGCAGCGGATCATGTCGATCGCGACGCCCGCGCTGTTGGGCGAATCCTCGACCGACAGGCGCAGCTCCAGGTTCATCGGCACGCCGCCGAACAGCTGGCCTTCCATGCGCAGGAAACAGACCTTGTTATCGTTCTGCCAGGGCACGTAATCCGACGGGCCGATGTGGACGTTGTCGTCCTCCAGCCGCTCCGCCGCGACCGACTGCACGGCTTCGGTTTTCGACACTTTCTTCGAGGCGAGGCGGCGGTGGTTCGCCATGTTCAGGAAGTCGGTGTTGCCGCCGGTGTTGAGCTGGTAGGTGCGGTCGAGCTTGACGCCGCGCTTGGCGAACAGGTCGGTCAGCACGCGGTGGACGATCGTCGCGCCCAGCTGCGCCTTGATGTCGTCGCCGATGATCGGCACGCCCGCCGCCTCGAACTTCGCGGCCCATTCGGGGTTCGATGCGATGAACACGGGGATGTTGTTGACGAAGGCGACGCCCGCCTCGAGCGCGCATTCGGCGTAGAATTCGGTCGCTTCCTGGCTGCCGACGGGCAAATAGTTCATCAGCACCTCCGCGCCCGAGCGCTTGAGCTCCGCGACGACGTCGGCCTTGCTCGGCTGCGTGTCGTTGGCGACGACGAACGTGCGCTCATCCTTGTAATCGCCCATATGGTCGGCGACGCCGTCCAGCACCGCGCCCATACGCACGATCGTACCCGTCGCGGTGACGTTGGGCGCGAAGACCGCGGTGCAATTGGGCTTGGCGAAGATCGCGTCCGCGACGTCCTTGCCCACTTTGCGCGCATCGACGTCCCAGGCGGCGACGACCTTGATGTCGCTCGGCTTGTAGCCGCCGACCTCCCAGTGCATCAGCCCGACAGTGTCGTTCGCGCCTTCGCGATAATGTTCGAGGCCTTGCACCAGCGAACTGGCGCAATTGCCGATGCCGATGATCGCGATGTTGATGGACGTCATGATTGACCCTGTTCACTGGAAAGGAAGGTGGGGGTGGCGGCGGCGCCGTGGACGAAGCTGCGTTCGACGCGCCGGTGGAGAAGCAGGCCCGCCGCGCAGATCAGGCTGAGCGGCACGATCTCGAACCACCAGAAGGCGGCCGGGCTGGCAGCGAGGCAGGCGAGGACGATCGCGAGCACGCGGACGTTGGCGGTCAGCAGCGCCTCCAGCCGCATCGCCGGGACGGCGCGAGCGGCATAGGCGGCGGCAAAAGCGGCGCGGTCGGGCGCGGCGGCGAAGCGGCGTTCGAACGGCATCGCCGCCCGATCGACTGCAAAGGCGACGGAATCATACAGGCGCACCAGCCACGGGCCCGAAGACACGGCCGGCGCGGCGAGCGGCTGCCCGCGAACGCGGCGGTGGAAGCGGGCGCGCTCGCCCTCATACAGGCTGGACTGGACGGCATGCGCCGCGCCCGCTGCGACCGCCAGCAGCCAGCCTTCGGGCGTGCCGACGGTGAAGGCGAGCGAAAGATAGATCAGCGTGAAGACGCCGTGGTCGCACAGGCCGTCGAGCATCCGGCCGAGCGCGCTGGCGGTGCCGGTCGCCCGTGCGATCATCCCGTCGAGCCCGTCGGCGATCAGCCAGGCGATCGCGAAGCCGAGGCCGACGAGTGCGGCGCCGGGACGATGCCATTGCGAAAAGGCGGCGGCGGCGACCCCGCCGCAGATCAGTCCGACGATCGAGACGCTGTTGGCCGACACCCGCCACGCCAGCGCGCGACCCAGCAACGCGTGTGCCGCCGGGTGGATCAGATAGAGGTTGGATGGGTCCTCGATCCGGCGATCGCGCGAGCCATCCCGCGGCGGGATTGTCATCGGATTGTCACTTTGCGCCCATCATCGGATCAGCGCAAGGACCTAACAGCGGTGCTGCCCTTTACGCATGTCGCCGATCGATCGTTCCGAGGATGCGGAGTATTCGCGTATATCCGTCACCTTCCTACAAGATGATGATGCCATCGATTCAACGTCGATAAATATTCGTCTTGGATGATATAAGTGACCCGGCAACGGATCGATGATGATGGATTGGGCGCACGGGCCGAGGGGTGTGTGATGCGATACATCAACATCCTTTTATACGCAGGCGACGCTGCGGTGCCGCCGGGATGCGTCAACATGGCAACGTACAACGAGGTCCGCGCCGTCGATACGAGGTCGGCGCAGCAGGCCGAGGTCGACGCCAAGCAGCGCGTCGTGCTGACCGTGTCGGGCACGACGCGGCTGAACGGTATCGAAAGTGCAGTGGTGCGCACGTGCGCGAAGCCGAGCCCCGACGCGCTGTCGGCAATCGCGCTGGGCGACGACGCGGGATCGTCGGCGGCGAAAAAGGCCAGCATCCAGGCAGCGTTCGCGCTTTCTGAGACGCCGAGCGACATCGGCCTGCGCACCCCATCCATCCAGCTGATGCACGATGCGATGTACCGATTATGCGAAGGCGTCGCGTCGGGAAGCCGACGAAATCGATTCTTTGACTTGAAGATGCCGCCTAGTTCTAAGCTCGAATTTTTTGACGATAATGAGAATTCTATGAATGCCGGCAGTGATCCGCCGCGTCCACGCGCCGGCGTCGTTAGCCTCCAGCCGGCACATTCCGGCGCAGCTCATCCAGCCACACCGCCGCCGTGCCATCGGAGGGTGCGCGCCAGTCGCCGCGCGGGCTGAGCGCACCGCCGGCCGACACCTTCGGGCCATTGGGCAAAGCGGAGCGCTTGAACTGGCTGGTCTGGAAGAAGCGGATCAAGAAGCGTTCCAGCCAGTGGCGGATGGTCGCCAGGTCATAGGCGGTGCGCGCGGCGGCCGGATAATCCTCCGGCCAGGCGCCCGCCGCCGCATCGCGCCATGCATGCCAGGCGAGGAATGCGATCTTCGACGGCGCGAGGCCGTGACGGACGACGTAATGCGCGAAGAAGTCGTTGAGCGCATAGGGGCCGATCATCTGCTCGGTCGATTGCAGCGCGCCGGTATCCGCATCGGCGGGCACCAGCTCGGGCGAAATCTCTTGCGCGAGGATGTCGACGAGCACGCGATTGGTGTCGGCGTCATACTGCCCCGTGCGGATGCACCAGCGGATCAGGAACTGGATCAGCGTCTTGGGCACGCCCGCGTTGACGGCATAATGGCTCATCTGGTCGCCGACGCCATAGGTGCACCAGCCGAGCGCAAGTTCGCTGAGGTCGCCGGTGCCGAGCACCAGCCCGCCGCGCTGGTTGGCGAGGCGGAAGAGGTAATCGGTGCGCAGCCCCGCCTGCACATTCTCGAACGTCACATCGTAGACGGGCTCGCCGCGGCCGAAGGGGTGGCCCATATCCTCCAGCATGCGCCGCGCGGCGGGGCGGATGTCGATCTCTTCCGCGCCGGTGCCGAGCGCGCGCATCAGCGCCCAGGCATTTCCCTTGGTCGTGTCGCCGGTCGCGAACCCCGGCAGCGTGAAGCCGAGGATATCGCTCCGCGGCCGGCCCAGCCGGTCCATCGCCTTGGCCGCGACGATCAGCGCATGCGTCGAATCGAGCCCGCCCGAAACGCCGATCACCAACGTCTTCGCGCGCGCCGCCTCGAGGCGCTTGGCCAGCGCAGAGACCTGGATATTGAACGCCTCGTAGCAATCGGCGTCGCGCCGCGCGGGATCGTTGGGCACGAAGGGAAAGCGGCGTATCCGGCGCTGCAGGCCGATGTCGGCGACGGGTGCGCGATGATCGAAGCCGATGCGGCGAAAGCGCGTTTCGGGATGGCCGGCGGCGATGGCGGCGTCGTTGAACGTGCCGTTGCGCAGCCGTTCCTGCGTCAGCCGTTCGAGATCGATGTCGGCGATCGTCAGGCCCGGCTCGGCGGCGAACCGATCCGACTGCGCGAGGCATTCGCCCAGTTCGTGGATCAGCCCCTGTCCATCCCAGGCAAGGTCGGTCGTGCTCTCTCCCGGCCCGGCGGCGGAATAGATGTAGGCGCACGATGCGCGCGCCGATTGCGCGGCGGCGAGCAGTTCGCGTTCGCGTGCCTTGCCGATGACGATGTTCGAGGCGGACAGGTTGCAGCAGACCAGCGCGCCTGCGAGCGCGCCCGCGGTGGAGGGCGGGGCCGGCGCCCAGTAATCCTCGCAGATTTCCGCATGCACGACGAAGCAGGGCAGGTCGTCGGCGGCGAAGATCAGGTCGGTGCCGAACGGCACGTCCACCTCGCCCAGCCGGATCGACAGGCCGGCCACGCCCATGCCGCTCGCGAACCAGCGCTTCTCGTAATATTCGCGGTAATTGGGCAGGAACGTCTTGGGGACGACGCCCAGAATGCGGCCGCGCGACACCGCGATCGCGCAATTGTACAGCCGGCCGTTCCTCTCCAGCGCCGCGCCGACGAGCAGCAGCGGGGCAAGCGCCGCGGTTTCGCGCGCGAAGGCGACCACCGCTTCCGCGCTCGCGCGCTGCTGCGCGCTCTGCAGATGCAGGTCGTCGAGCGCGTAGGAGGTGAGGTTGAGCTCCGGGAACACCACGAGGTCAACACCGCGTGCGTCCGCGTCCCGCGCCAGCGCGACCGCCGCCGCAACGTTCGCCGCGACATCGCCGACGCTGGCGCGCGGCGTCGCCGCGGCAACGCGGACCATGCCGTGGCGGTGGATCGAGGCGAAGGCGGCGAGATCGGTCATCGGGTTCCGGTGGTAGGGCGAGGGGGCTGGGGGATCAACTCGCCGCGTGGAGGTGCAGGTCCAGGGAGGGTGGGGCGTGACAATCCATTCGCAGTCATCATCCCCCGCTCAGCCGCCATGTCATCCCCGCGCAGGCGGGGATCCAGACGCGGGGACGGTGCTGAGGCCCGCGACGTCGGAGGTTCTGGATCCCCGCCTGCGCGGGGATGACGAGCTATTTGGGTCAGGGTGAGTCGGGGCCGGAGGTGCAGGACAGCTTTGGCGATGCTAGCGCAGCCGCCAAGGAGGCGCGGATGACGACGATCTACGGCATCAAGAATTGCGACACGATGAAGAAGGCGCGCGCGTGGCTCGATGCCCACGGCGTCGATTATGCCTTTCACGACTATAAGGTTGAGGACGTGACGGCGGATCGGGTGCGGGGCTGGGTCGATCGACTGGGATGGGAGGCGGTGCTCAACCGGGCCGGGACGACGTTTCGCAAGCTGCCGGAGGCGGACAGGGCGGGGCTGGATGCGGACAAGGCGGTGGCGCTCATGCTTGCGCAGCCGTCGATGATCAAACGACCGATGTTGGAGCATGGGGATACGCTGATCGCGGGGTTTCGGCCCGAGCGGTATGCGGCGGTGTTCGGGTGAGTTCCCCTCCCGCCCGCGGGAGGGGTTAGGGTGGGGCGGGCGCGGGGTGTGCGTCGTTCATGCTCTCCCCCAGCCCCTCCCGCGAGCGGGAGGGGAGCCTGTTGCGTTTGGGGTTTGGACGCTGCACGATCCTCGAAAATGGGGAAACCGCATGACCGTTACGCCTGCGCCGGGCTGGTTCCGGATCGTTGCTCTTGTGCTGCTCGTCTGGGGTGCGATCGGGTGTTTCGCCTGCGTCCAGCAATTCCGGCTCGGTGCGGAGGCGATGGGGCCGGCGGATGATTACCAGCGCGCGCTCTATGCGGCGTTGCCGAGCTGGTACAATGCTGTCTATGCGGTGGCGACGGGGACGGCGCTGCTGGGCGCCATCGCGCTGCTCGCACGGTCGGCGCTGGCGAGCCCGCTGTTTGCGATCTCGCTCGCCGCGGTGGTCGTCCAGTTCGGCTGGCTGTTCGCGACGACCGACATCATCGCCCATCGCGGCGCATTGACCGTGGTGCCGTTCCCGCTGGTGATCGCAGCGATCGCGGCGGGCAGTCTGTGGCTGGCGTGGCATGCCCGAGCGCGGGGCTGGATCGGCTGACGCTGCGCGCCTAGAAGCCTCGTCCATGTCCACGACCTACACGCTCGACACCGCGACCAGCCGCGCGACGCCGACGCCCGTGCCGCTCAAGCGGTTGACGGTGCCCGCGATCCTGCATCGCAAGGGCGGCGATCCCGAAAAGGGCGGGCCGCTGGTGATGCTGACCGCCTATACCGCGCGCACCGCGCAGCTGCTCGATCCGCATTGCGACATGCTGCTCGTCGGCGACAGCCTGGGCCAGGTGATCTACGGCCTGCCCTCCACGGTGCCCGTGACGCTGGAGATGATGGCGGCGCATGGCGCGGCGGTGGTGCGGGGCAGTTATCATGCGCTGGTCGTCATCGACATGCCGTTCGGCAGCTACGAAGCTTCGCCCGAACAGGCCTTCGCCAGCGCCGCGCGGCTGCTGAAGGAGACGGGCGCGGCGGCGGTCAAGCTGGAAGGCGGCGCGGCGATGGCATCCACCGTGCGCTTCCTGTCGGAGCGCGGCATTCCGGTGTGCGGCCATGTCGGCCTGACGCCACAGGCGGTCAATGCGCTCGGCGGCTATGGCGCGCGCGGGCGTAGCGAGGCGGAGGCCGCGAAAATCGTCGCCGACGGCAAGGCGATCGCCGAGGCGGGCGCATTCGCACTGGTGATCGAGGGCGTGATGGAGCCGATCGCGATCGCGCTGACCGAGGGCGTCGCCTGTCCGACGATCGGCATCGGCGCGTCGGCGCGCTGCGACGGGCAGGTGCTCGTTGCCGAGGACATGCTCGGGATGTTCGAACGCACCGCCAAGTTCGTGAAACGCTACGACGACATCGCCGGCCGCATTTCCGCCGCAGCCGAAGCCTATGCCGGCGAGGTGCGTGCGCGGACCTTTCCGGGCGCGGAGCAGGTGTATCAGCCCAAGGAGTGAATGCGCCGCGCGTCATCGCGCCGGCCAGTCTTTCGTTTCGTTGCCGGCGCGGCTACAAGTCGGCGCTTTCCCGTTCCTGCCTGACCGGAGCCCGTCTTGGCCCTGACCCCCAATACCAACGAAGCGTTTCTGCGCGAGGTCGACGACGAGCTGCGTCGCGATCAATTGCTCACCTTCTGGGAACGCTACGGCCGCGCGCTGATCGGAGCGATCGTCGTCGCCCTCGCGCTTTTCGGCGGCTACCTATACTGGCAGCATCGCAAGACGGTGGCCGCGGGCGTCGAGGGCGAAAAGCTGCAGACCGCGTACGATTCGCTCGCCACCGACCAGCCTGCGAAGGCCGCACCGGTGCTGGCGGAGATCGCCAAGTCGGGTGGCCCGGGCTATGGCGCGCTCGCCCGCTTCACGCAGGGCGACATCCAGCTTCAGAAGAACGACCTGAAGGGCGCCGCCGCCACCTTTGCCGCGATCGCTGCGGATACCACGGTGGCGCAGCCGTTCCGCGACCTCGCGCTCGTCCGCCAGACCAGTGCGGAGTTCGACACGCTGAAGCCGCAGGTGGTGATCGAGCGGCTGCGTCCGCTCGCCGTCGCCGGCAATCCGTGGTTCGGCAGCGCGGGCGAGATGGTCGCCATTTCGTATCTGAACAGTGCCCGCCGCGACCTTGCCGCGACGCTGTTCGGCCAGATCGCCAAGGACGACACGGTTCCCGAAACGCTGCGTCAACGCGCGGTTCAGATGGCCGCCGTATTGGGGTCCGATGCGGCTGCAGCCCCCGCCCCCGAACCTGCCAACGTGCGCATCGTCAAGCCCGCGACCATGAAGGAAGCTCAAGCGAAATGACACCTAAGTATCGGGCGTCCGTCGCGCTCGCGGCGCTGATGGCGCTGTCCGCCTGCGGCATCTTCAAGGGCGGCGGGCCGAAGCGGACGCCGACCGTCGGCCAGCGCGTGCCGATCCTGTCGTCGGAAAACGCGATCGAGGCCGATCGTTCGATCGCCGACATCCAGGTGCTGTTGCCCGCCGCCGCGGCCAACGCCGATTGGCCGCAGCCGGGTGGCAATGCCGCGCATTCGATGGGGCAGCTGGCCCTCGCCGACAGCCCGTCGCGCGTGTGGCAGGCGGCGATCGACGGCGGATCGAACCGCGAACGGCTCGCCGCGTCGCCCGTCGTCGCCGACGGCAAATTGTTCGTGGACGACGTCAGCGCCACCGTCCACGCGTTCAACGCGCAGACCGGCGAATCGCTGTGGAAGACCAGCCTGACCGAGGGCAAGGTCAACCGCGCCGCGCGCTTCGGCGGCGGCGTCAGCTTCGATTCGGGCAAGGTCTATGCGACCGACGGCCTGGGCGACGTGGTCGCGCTCAATGCGGCGGACGGCAAGGAAGTATGGCGCAGCAAGCCGGGCGGCCCGCTGCGCGGCGCGCCGACCGTCGCCAACGGCTCGGTCTATGTGCTGAGCCAGGACAACCAGATTTTCGCGCTGAGCGATGCCGACGGCAAGGTCCAGTGGGTCCAGTCGGGTACGCTGGAAAGCCAGGGCGTGTTCGGCGTCGCAGCGCCCGCGTCGAGCCAGGGCACGGTCGTTGCGGGTTTCTCCAGCGGCGAACTCAACGCCTATCGGTACGAGAACGGCCGCGTGCTGTGGGGCGACGCGCTGTCGCGCACGTCGATCACCACGTCGGTGTCCAGCCTGTCCGACGTCGATGCCGATCCGGTGATCGACAATGGCCGCGTCTACGCGGTCGGGCAGGGCGGGCGCATGGTCGCGCTCGACCTCGCCACCGGCCAGCGTCTGTGGGAGCAGAATTTCGCCGGCATCTCGACACCGTGGGTGGCGGGCGAATGGCTGTTCGTCGTCACCGACGATGCGCGCCTGATCTGCCTGGCGCGTTCGAACGGCAAGGCGCGCTGGATCGCCCAGCTTCAGCGGTTCAAGAACACCAAGAAGAACAAGGGGCCGCAGGTCACCTGGTTCGGACCGGTGCTGGCAGGCAACAAGCTGGTGCTGACCAATTCGCTGGGCGACGTCGTCTTCGCCAGTCCGACCGACGGCAGTGTCACGGGCCAGGTCGATGGCAAGGAGCCGTATGCGCTGCCGCCGATCGTCGTGAACAACACGCTGTACACGCTCAACCAGAAGGGCCGCATCACCGCCTATCGGTGACGCGCGCCGCGCGCGAGGGGTGACGGCGCCGCGCCGCTGGGGTAGGGGGCTCGGTTTGAACGCCGGCCCCCGGCCCGTCCCGTGCGACGGAGCGGGGGTGGTTGCGCCCTAGGACCCTCGTCATGTCTCGTCTTCCTCACGTCGCGATCGTTGGCCGACCCAATGTCGGCAAGTCGACGCTGTTCAATCGCCTGGTCGGCAAGAAGCTGGCGCTGGTCGATGATCGGCCCGGCGTGACGCGCGACCGGCGCGAGGGGGACGCGCATCTGCTCGGCCTCGACTTCCGCGTCATCGACACCGCCGGCTATGAAGACGAGGACCCGCAGACGTTGCCCGGCCGCATGCGCCGCCAGACGGAGGCGGCGGTCGCCGACGCCGACGTCGCGCTGTTCGTGATCGATGCGCGCGCCGGCATCGTGCCCCTCGACGAGGAAATCGCCCGCTGGCTGCGCGGGTCGACGACGCCGATCGTGCTCGTCGCCAACAAGGCGGAAGGCCGCGCGGGCGAGGTCGGTATCCTCGAATCGCTGGCGCTGGGCTTCGGCGATCCGGTGCAGCTGTCGGCGGAACATGGCGAGGGCATCGCCGACCTGTTCGAAGCGGTGCTGCCGCATCTTGAGCGTGACGAGAAGGATACGTTCGAGGAAGAGGAGGACGAATCGCCCTCAGCCCCGCTCAAGCTCGCGATCGTGGGGCGGCCCAACGCCGGCAAGTCGACGCTCATCAACCGCATCCTCGGCGAAGAGCGCCTGATCACCGGCCCGGAAGCGGGGATCACGCGCGATTCGATCGCGATCGACTGGACGTGGCACGACCGTGACGGCAATCCGCGGCAGGTGCGGCTGATCGACACCGCCGGCATGCGCAAGCGTGCCAAGGTGCAGGACAAGCTGGAGAAACTGTCGGTCGCCGACGCGTTGCGCGCGGTCGATTTCGCCGAGGTCGTCGTGCTGCTGCTCGATGCGGCGCTGGGGCTGGAGGCGCAGGACCTGCGCATCGCCGACCGCGTGCTGGAGGAAGGGCGCGCGCTGGTCATCGCGCTCAACAAATGGGACGTCGCCGAAAACGCCTCGTCGCTGTTCAACGGCGTCAAGAAGGCGCTGGAGGATGGCCTGAGCCAGGTGAAGGGCGTGACTTTGCTCACCGTGTCGGCGGCGACGGGCAAGGGGCTGGACGTGATGATCCAGGCCGCGTTCGAAACGCGCGAGGCCTGGTCGAAGCGTGTGCCGACGGGCGAGCTCAACCGCTGGTTCGAACGCGCGATCGAGGCGAACCCGCCCCCCGCGCCGGGCGGCAAGCGGATCAAGATGCGCTATGTCACGCAGGTGAAGACGCGGCCGCCCAGCTTTGTCATCTTCGGTACCCGCGTCGATCAGTTGCCGGCGAGTTACGAGCGCTATCTGGTCAATTCGATGCGCAAGGAGCTGGGATTCGGGGCCGTTCCGGTCCGATTGACCCTGCGGGCGCCCAAGAACCCGTTCGACCGCAAGGAATAGCGGCGCGCGGCAACCGGCTGTTTACTTCCGTTGCCCTACACTCCGCCATTATGAGGTGCACGCCGATACCGGCGGGCCTGGGGAGATTGTCGGTGTCGTTCGTAGGCAGCACGTTGGTGGATTGGGCCGCGTTCGCGCAGGCGCGCAGCGAGCTGGGCAGCGGATTCGTGCGGATTCTCGGCTATTTTCGCGAGGATGGCGTGAAATCGGTGTCCGCGATCGAACAGGCGATGCGCGCGAACACCGCCGCCGCCATGGTGATTCCGGCGCATACGCTGAAGGGCGAGGCGCGCCAGTTCGGCGCCGAGCCGCTCGCGATGCTGGCCGAAACGATCGAGGAGATCGCGCGCGATTGCGTCGAGCGGCACGAAACCTGCGAGGAAGCGCTGGAGCATGTCGTGCGCCTGCGCCCCCTGTTCTTCGAGACGCTGGCGCTGCTGGAGCGCGAGGCCAATCCGTTGGTGCCGCGCCGGCCGACGGGTAGCACGGGCGGCTTCGGGCGCAAGCTGTCGTAGCCCTATCGCTGCACTGGGTGGCGATGCGATCGCCGCCCGTTCTTGCCCGTGATGCTGCGCCCTTTTACGCCAGCGCCGCTTCCGCTCCCATCAGCGTCGGGAAGAACGCCTCGTGCGCGTGGCGCAGATCGTCGAGGCTCACCACGTCGTCGCGGTCGGGGCGTTCGAAGATCAGCCGCCTGCCGCCCGTGCGACCCAGCGGTTCCGCCTCGACGTCTGCGGCATGCGCCTCTGCCAGGAAATCCATCAGTGCGTGATCGTGGACGGTCACGACGTACACGCCCTGGTCCTCCGCGAAGAACGATCGGGCGCAGCCGAACGGCTGCTTGCGATCGATCATGGCGCCGATGTTGCCGGCCAGCGCCATCTCGGCGAGCGTCACCGCGATGCCGCCGTCGGAGACGTCGTGCACGGCGGAGAGCTGGCCCTGTTCGATCCCGCGGCGGATCAGGTCGCCGGTGCGGCGCTCCGCGTCGAGGTCGACGGGCGGCGGCGGTCCGGCGTCGCGGCCCTCGATACCGTGGCATTCGCGCAGATACAGCGACTGGCCGAGGTGGCCGCCGCGCGTGCCGACCGCGAGGATGACGTCGCCGGTGCCCTTGAACGCGATCGTCATATTGGCTTGCCAATCGGCGAGCAGGCCGACGCCGCCGATCGCGGGGGTGGGCAGGATAGCGGAGCCGCCGCCGGTCGCTTTCGATTCGTTGTAGAGGCTGACGTTGCCGGACACGATCGGGAAGTCGAGCGCGCGGCAGGCGTCGCTCATCCCCTCGAGGCAGCCGACGATCTGGCCCATGATCTCGGGCCGTTGCGGGTTGGCGAAGTTCAGGCAGTTGGTGACCGCGAGCGGCTTGGCGCCGACCGCGGTCAGGTTGCGCCATGCCTCCGCCACCGCCTGGCGGCCGCCCTGCACGGGGTCGGCGAAGCAATAGCGGGGGGTGCAGTCGGTGGTGATCGCCAGCGCCTTTGGCGTGTCGTGGACGCGCACCACCGCGGCGTCGCCGCCCGGGCGCTGGACGGTGTCGGCGCCGACCATATGGTCGTACTGCTCCCAGATCCAGCGGCGGCTGGCGATGTCGGGGGAACCGATCAGCGTCTTGAGGTCCTTCGCGATGTCGCGGCTTTCGGGCAGTTCCGCGGGCATCGCCGGCGGCACCGTCGGCACGTGCGGGCGATCGTAGAGGGGCGCATCGTCGGCGAGCGGGGCGAGCGGGATGTCGCACACCACCTCACCATGATGTTTCAGCACCATGCGCCCGGTATCGGTGACGTGGCCGATCACCGCGAAGTCGAGCTCCCACTTGCGGAAGATCGCCTCCGCTTCGGGCTCGCGGCCGGGCTTAAGCACCATCAGCATGCGCTCCTGCGACTCGGAGAGCATCATCTCGTAGGCGGTCATGCCCGTTTCGCGCTGCGGCACGTCGTCCATGATGAGTTCGATGCCGACACCGCCCTTCGACGCCATCTCCACGCTCGAGGAGGTGAGGCCGGCCGCGCCCATGTCCTGGATCGCGACGATGACGTCGGTCGCCATCAGCTCCAGGCACGCCTCGATCAGCAATTTTTCGGTGAAGGGATCGCCGACCTGCACCGTCGGGCGCTTCTCCTCGGCATCCTCGCCGAAGTCCGCCGACGCCATGGTCGCGCCGTGGATGCCGTCGCGGCCGGTCTTCGACCCGACGTAGACGATCGGATTGCCGATGCCGCTGGCGGCGGAATAGAAGATTTTGTCCTGATCCGCGACGCCGACGGTCATCGCATTGACCAGGATGTTGCCGTCATAGGCGGGATGGAAGTTCACCTCGCCGCCGACCGTGGGCACGCCGACGCAATTGCCGTAGCCGCCGATGCCGTGGACGACGCCCGCGATCAGATGGCGCATCTTGGGATGGTCCGGCCGGCCGAAGCGTAGCGCGTTCATGTTGGCGACGGGCCGCGCGCCCATCGTGAACACGTCGCGCAGGATGCCGCCGACGCCCGTCGCCGCGCCCTGATACGGCTCGATGTACGACGGGTGGTTGTGGCTCTCCATCTTGAAGATCGCCGCCTGACCGTCCCCAATGTCGATGACGCCGGCATTCTCGCCGGGGCCGCAAATCACCTGCGGTCCGGTGGTGGGCAGCTTCTTCAGGTGGATGCGCGAGGATTTGTATGAGCAATGCTCCGACCACATCACCGAAAAGATGCCCAGTTCGACCAGATTGGGCACGCGGCCGAGCGCGTTCAGCACGCGCTGATATTCCTCGGGGGACAGGCCGTGTTCGGCGACGATCTCGGGCGTGATCTGGGTCATGGCCCGCGCCTTTAGGGGAGCGCGGCGGTTTCGTCACTATCCCCGGCGCATCAGGATGACGCCGCCGATGACCAGCGCCGCGCCGGCGAGACGAGGCAGGGTGACGGGCTCTGCCTTGAGGCCGAGCAGTCCGAAGTGATCGAGGACGAGCGCGGTGGCGAGCTGGCTGGCGATCGCAACGGTGAGTGCGGTGGCAAGGCCCAGCCGCGGCGCCGCAAAGGCCATCGCCGCGACGAATCCCGCACCGTAGAACCCGCCCAGCCACGCCCAGATCGGCGCGCCCCCCAGCATCGACGGCGCAGTCCGATCGAACGCGCCCCATGCCGCCGCGAGGGCAGCCGCGCCGACGAGGAACGACACCAGTGCCGCGAGCAGGACCGAACCGGAATTCTTCGCCAGGACGGCATTGGTCGGCGCCTGCGCCGCAAGGCCGATCCCGGCCAACAGAACGGCGATCAGCGGGAATAACGCGGCCATGTCGCCTGTTACGCGTAAGGCGGCTGGGTGTATCCCTTCGGGCTGAGCGTGAAGATTTCGCAGCCGTCTTCGGTGATGCCGATCGAATGTTCGAACTGCGCCGACAGCGACCGGTCGCGCGTCACCGCGGTCCAGCCGTCGTCGAGCAGCTTCACGTCCGGGCGCCCGATGTTGATCATCGGTTCGATGGTGAAGATCATGCCCGCCTTCAGTTCGGGCCCGGTTCCCGGCTTGCCGACATGCACGACCTCGGGCGCATCGTGGAACAGGCGACCCAGCCCGTGGCCGCAGAAATCCCGGACGACGCCGTAGCGATGCTTTTCGGCGTGACGCTGGATCGCGTGCGCGACGTCGCCCATGTGATTGCCCGGCTTCGCCTGCTCGATGCCCAGCATCAGGCATTCGTACGTCACCTCGACCAGCCGCTTCGCCTTCAGCGGAACCTCGCCGATCAGGTACATGCGGCTGGTGTCGCCGTGCCAGCCGTCGACGATCGGCGTCACGTCGACGTTGACAATGTCGCCCGATTTCAGGGTCTTTTCCGACGGAATGCCGTGGCACACGACATGATTGATCGAGATGCACGTCGAATGCGTGTAGCCGCGATAGCCCAGTGTCGCGGGCACGCCGCCGTTCCCGGTAATGAAGTCGTAGATCAGCCGGTCGAGCTCGGCCGTCGTGACGCCGGGCACCATGTGCGGCACCAGCATGTCGAGCGTTTCGGCGGCGAGGCGTCCCGCCTTGTGCATCCCGGCGAAAGCGGCGGCGCCATGCAGCTTGATGGCGCCGGTGCGCCCCTCCGGCGCGTCGGAGGTCACGGTCACATATTCGGTCATCGCCGCCATATAGCGTAGCGGGCCGGCCTTTACGAGGCTATGCCCGGGGTCATGGCAGACGAGCGTATCTGGACCGCCGCTTTGGTGGTGATCGGCGATGAAATCCTGTCCGGGCGGACGCAGGACAGGAACATCGCGCAGCTGGCCGCGTGGCTCAACGTCCAGGGTATCCGCCTCGCTGAGGTGCGCGTCGTCGCGGACCGGCAGGAGGCGATCGTCGAGGCGGTGAACGCCCTGCGCGCGCGCAACGACTATCTGTTCACGACCGGCGGCATCGGCCCGACGCACGACGACATCACCGTCGACGCGATTGCGACGGCATTGAAGCTGCCCGTCGTCCACCACCCGGACGCGATGGCGACGCTGGAGGCCTATTACGCGACGCGTGGCGGCCTGACCGAGGCGCGGGCGCGGATGGCGCGCGTGCCCGAGGGCGCGACCCTGATCCCCAACCGTGTGTCCGGCGCCCCGGGGATCCGCATCGGGTCGATCTTCGTGATGGCGGGCGTGCCGCACATCACCGCCGGCATGCTCGACGCGCTGACGGGTACACTGGAAGGTGGTCGCCCCGTGGTGTCGGGCACGATCGGCTGCTGGGTCGCGGAAAGCGAGGTCGCCGACCTGTTGCGCGACGCGGAGAAAACGCACGAAGGCGTCGCGATCGGCAGCTACCCCTTCTTTCGCGACGGCAGGACGGGCGCCAATTTCGTCGTGCGCAGCCCCGAACAGGCGCTGGTCGACCGCTGCTTGGCGGACCTGACCGCCGCGTTGGAGGCGGAAGGCCGCGCCGTCGTCGCAGGCGGCATCTGAGCCGCCCAAGCGAATTTTCGCCTAAGCGTGGTTGACGAGCCTGCGCCCACCGTTAAAAACGCTTGAGCCAGTCGTCAGCCATGTCCGGCGACCGCATCACGGCAAAGCCGCGGCTGCGCGGGTGTAGCTCAATGGTAGAGCAGAAGCTTCCCAAGCTTACGACGAGGGTTCGATTCCCTTCACCCGCTCCAAGCTCAAATTTTCGCAGCGCGAAATGGGCAGCCTGGTCGACGTGTGACGCGATGCCCAAAGGGGCAGGGCGGTCAGAGGGTACTAATACTTCCAAAATAAATCGATCTTTTACAGCGTTTTAACGCGCTTGTCTGGGCATTGATCTAAAGTGTTCCGTCCCGAAACGGATTGATCCGCATCACGTTATGTCCCCGAGTAAAACCTGGGGAGACGACACATGCCTGTTTCGAAGATGATGATGACGATGGCGTTCGGCGGCCTTGCCGTGCTGGCCGTGCCGGCGGGCGTCGCGGCGCAGACGAAGATGGTTGGCGGGGCGCCGATGGTCGCGTCGAGAACGATCGTCGAGAACGCCTCTGCCTCGCCGGATCTGACCACCCTGGTCGCGGCCGTGAAGGCGGCCGGCCTCGTCGATACGCTGAGCAGCCCTGGGCCCTTCACCGTGTTCGCGCCGACCAACGAAGCGTTCAACGCGCTGCCCGCCGGCACCGTCGACACGTTGCTGCAACCGGCGAACAAGGACCAGCTCACCGCGATCCTGACCTATCACGTTGTCCCCGGGAAACTGGACGCCAAGGCCTTGATCAAGCAGATCAAGGCCGGCGGCGGCACCGCGACGCTGACCACGGTGCAGGGTGAGCCGATCAAGGCGACGCTGTCGGGCAAGTCGGTCGTGTTGAGCGATGCCAAGGGCGGTCAGGCTGCCGTCACGATCACTGACGTGCCGCAGAAGAACGGCGTCGTCCATGTGATCGACCACGTGCTGCAGCCATAAAATGCACCGGAAAGGCGGCGTCCGCGTCGCCTTTCCCGACGTCGCGAGCCGGGCGCGCGTCGCGCCCGGTCATCGCCGGCTGATCGATTGAGGAGGGAAGATCGTGCACAAGCTGTCTAGGAACGAGCGTATCGCGTTGAAAAGCGCAGCCGTCCTCTTCGTGCTGTTCTGGGTCGCGGTGATCGTGTTCCGGATCGTGCTGATGGCATCGGACACGCGCGCCGATGGCTGGTTCACCTGATCTTCTAAAGGCCGGCTTCGACTGCGAGCCGGATGGCGTCTGCGGTGGTGCGGCAACCGAGCGTTTCCAGCGCGGCGGCGCGGTCTATCTTCACCGTCCGCTCGCTGATCCCCAATTGCCACGCGATCTGTTTGTTGAGTTGCCCCGCAGCGACGAGGCGCAGGATTTCCCGCTGGCGGTCGGTGAGCCGATCGAGCGAGGCGAGCGGCGCTCTTGGCGCTTCCACCGCGATCTGCGACCCAAGGATGTAGCGCAGGTCGCCCCCGTCGCCGAAGATCGGCGCAAGCATCACCGCGTTGCGAAACGGCGTCCCGTCACGCTTGTAGTTCAGGATTTCGACCAGCGTCGCCCGTTCCTCACGCACCGCCTGCCGCAGCTCCTCGGTCGCCGCGGGTTCCGTGTCCGGGCCGCGGAGGAAGCGACAATTGCGGCCGACGATCTGATCCCGGTCATAGCCGGTCAGCGCGACGAACGCCTCGTTGCAGGCGATGATCGGCGTATCCGGCAACGTCGGGTCGCTGATTACCGCGGCGATCGCGCTTCCCTCGATCATCTCCAATGGTGACATGTGGCGGCTTTTTCTGGTTCCAGCGTGCGGTGGTCGGCACGCATCATGCACGCGTTGCGATTGCCCCACAACGACGGCCGGCCGCAGCGATAACCGATTGCTCGACGTCAGGGTGCCAGTGCCCGGTCGATCAGCGTGCGTGCATGCGTCCAGGCTGCGGTGCCGGGAGTCACGAGTTCGACGTGACCGGTGTGTGGGATCGTGTGCAACGCGACCGGATCGCCGGCCGCCTGCGCCAGGGCGCGATAATCGGTCGCGAAGCGATAGGGGATGATCCGATCCTCGCGGCCGTTGACGAGGTCCTGCCGCACGCCGAGTGGCAGCAGCGGCGGGATCGACGTGTCGGCGTAAGGCGCCGGCCGGTCCACCCCGACGAGTTTCTCGACCACGGCCGTGCCGCAGCCGTTGTCCGGGCTGGCGGCGGTTGCGGCGAGATCGGGCAGACCGCCTAGCACGACGACATGGTCGATAGGGAGCGGCTGGGATCGATACAGCGGGCTGGTGTGCGGCAGACGATGGCGGCCCGCCAGCCACAGGGCGAGATGGCCGCCCGCCGAATGGCCGACCGCGATCAGGCGGGATAAGTCGAGCTTGTAGCTGGGCGCCTCGATGCGGAGCAGATCGGCCGCCGCCGCTGCATCGAGGAAGGTGCCCGGATAGCCGCCGCCAGCGCGATCGACGCCGCGATAATCGATGTTCCACACCGCATGGCCGGCGGCGCGCAGGTCGCCCGCAACCCAGTCCATCAGCCGACGGTCGGCGATGCTCGTCTGCCAGCAGCCGCCATGAACCATCAGAACGACCGGAAAGGGCCCGTCGCCTGCGGGCAGCCACAGGTCGACGCAGTGCATCGCGTCCGGACCGTAAGCAAGCGTCGCGTCAGCGACGGGGCGGGGGCGCGCCGTCAGATCGTCCCAGGTTAGCATGGGCCAGGCTATAATTCCCGCCGCCGCGCCGCGAAAGCCGGCGGATGCGCGCGGCATGCTTTGACGCCCGCCGCCCACCTGCTAATCGTTCCCGTTATGGCCACCGATTTCCAGGAGCCGCCGATCGGCGTGCTCGACGCGCCCTTCGACAGCGCGCTGTCCGAACGCTACCTCGTCTATGCGCTGTCGACGATCACCGCGCGTTCGCTGCCCGACGTGCGCGACGGGTTGAAGCCGGTCCATCGCAGATTGTTGTGGGCAATGAGGCTGTTGCGGCTCGATCCTGCCGCCGGGTATAAGAAGTGCGCGCGCGTCGTCGGCGACGTCATCGGCAAATATCATCCGCATGGCGATCAGTCGGTATACGACGCGATGGTCCGCCTCGCGCAGGATTTCGCGCTGCGCTACCCGCTGGTCGACGGGCAGGGGAATTTCGGCAACATCGACGGCGATAACGCCGCCGCCTATCGCTACACCGAGGCGCGACTGACGCAGGTCGCGATCGACCTGATGGACGGGCTGGATGAGGATGCGGTCGCCTATCGTCCGACCTACAATGGCGAGGAGCAGGAGCCGGAGCTGTTTCCCGGCCTGTTCCCCAACCTCCTCGCCAATGGTGCGGCGGGCATCGCCGTCGGGATGGCGACCAACATACCGCCGCACAACGCCGCCGAGCTGCTCGATGCCGCGATCATGCTGGTCGATCGGCCGGATGCGACCGATGCGATGGTCCTGGAGCACGTCAAGGGGCCGGACTTTCCGACCGGCGGACTGGTCGTCGACCCGGCGGCGGTGATCGCCGAAAGCTACGCCACGGGGCGCGGCTCGTTCCGCATCCGCGCGCGCTGGGAGATCGAGCGCGAGAAGGGCGGCGGATGGCAGCTGGTCGTCACCGAGATTCCCTATGGCGTCCAGAAGGGCAAGCTCATCGAGCAGATCGCGGCGCTGATCAACGAGCGCAAGCTGCCGATCCTAGCCGATGTGCGCGACGAATCGGACGCGGTGGTGCGCATCGTCCTCGAACCGCGCAGCCGCACTGTCGACCCGCAGGTGCTGATGGACGGGCTGTTCCGCTTCTCGGATCTGGAAACGCGCTTCGGCCTCAACCTCAACGTCCTCGACCATGCGCGCACACCGCGGGTGATGAGCCTGCGCGAGGCGTTGAAGGCCTGGGTCGACCATCAGTTCGTCGTTCTGCGCCGCCGCACCGAGCATCGGCTGGCGAAGATCGCTGATCGGGTCGAGCTGCTCGACGGTTATCTCGTCGCCTATCTCAACCTCGATCGTGTCATCGAGATCATCCGGACCGAGGACGAGCCCAAGCAAGTGATGATCGCCGAATTCCGCCTGACCGACCGGCAGGCAGAAGCGATCCTCAACATGCGGCTGCGCTCGCTGCGGCGGCTGGAGGAGTTCGAGATTCGCGGCGAACGCGACAAGCTCGACAAGGAACAGGTGGATTTGACGACGCTGCTCGGGTCCGAGGCGCGGCAGCGCACGCGGATGAAGCGCGATCTCGGCAAGTTGCGCGACCGCTATGGTCCGGACACCGCCCTCGGCAAGCGGCGCACCGGGATCGAGGAAGCCGGGCCGACGCGCGACATCCCGCTGGAGGCGATGATCGAGCGCGAGCCGATCACCGTCATCTTGTCGCAGCGCGGCTGGATCCGCGCGATGAAGGGACATGGCGACCTGGCCGCCATGAAGGCCGGGGGGGCGGAGACGCTGAAGTTCAAGGAGGGGGACGGCCCCGCCTTCGCCTTTCACGCGCAGACTACCGACAAGTTGCTGCTCGCCGCGGAAAACGGCCGGTTCTACACGCTCGCCGCCGACAAGCTGCCCGGCGGCCGCGGCTTCGGCGAGCCGGTGCGCGCGATGATCGACCTCGACGGATCGGTCGGCGTCGCCGCCTTCCTCAACGCCCGCGCGCAGGACAAACTGCTGATCGCGGCGAGCGACGGGCGCGGTTTCATCGTTCCGGTCGCCGATACGATCGCGGAGACGCGAAAGGGCAAGACGGTGATGACGCCGCGTACCGGCGCAAAGCTGATCGTCGTCCGACCGGTCGCGGCCGATGCCGATTATGTCGCGGCGATCGGCGACAATCGCAAGTTCCTGGTCTTCCCGATCACGGAACTGCCGGTGATGAGCCGGGGGCAGGGCGTGCAGATCCAGCGGTTCCGCGAAGGCAGCCTGTCGGATGCGATCACGTTCGTCTTCGCGCAGGGAATGAGCTGGCCGATGGGCGGCGAGACGGGGCGGATGCGCACCGAAGCCGACCTGTCGCTCTGGCGCGCCGCGCGCGGTGCCGCGGGCCGGACGCCGCCGACCGGGTTCCCGCGCGACAACCGCTTCTTCGGATAGCGCCCCCGTTCCGACAGGCACGGAATGACGGCCCCGCGTTTTTCCCGATCGGCTTTTCAGCAGGAATTAACGATCGGCGGCTAGCACGCTCGCATGGCCAGCGCCCCGACCGATGTCGCGACGACGCACCCTGCCGAGCTCGACCTGCTCGCGCAGGACCTGGAGCTGATCCCGATTCCCGCGGTTCAGGTGGTGCGGAGCAGCAGCGGTTTCGGGTTTCTCGGGATCAACCGCGCCTATCGGCTAGCCGGGCTGGGGGTGGTGGCAGAGCGATCGGCAATGCTCCAGGCCCTGGGGCCCAGGATCGATGCCTTTTTGCGCTCGCAGGAACTGCGCAGCGATTTCGAGTGGTCGATCGGCGAGGTCATCGATTGCCGATATTATCGCGTCACCTTCGCGCGCACCAATGCCGCTGTACGCGATCGCTGCCAGATCGGCCTCGTCGATCTGACGGCGCAGATCCACACCGAACGCTCGCTGCGCCGCGAGATGACGACCGACAGCCTGACCGGCCTGCCCAATCGCGAGGGTTTCAGCGACCTGATCGAGGCGGCACAGGCCGCGGATCGGCGTCATGCCGTGCTCGTCATCGACCTCGATCGGTTCGGCCGACTCAACGCCTGTCTCGGCGGTCTTGCCGGGGACGAGCTGCTGATCACCGTCGCCCGGCGTATCAAGGGCGCGCTGCGCGCGCGCGATTCGCTGGCGCGTATCGGCGGTGACGAATTCGGCGTGCTGATGGGGATCGATGCCGCGCGCTACGAGGCCGAACAACTGGCGGACCGCATCCGCCGCGCCCTGGTCGCGCCGTTTCGCCTCAGCGATTACGAGATCGGCGTCGATTGCGCGATCGGCATCGCCCACGGCGAGGATGCGGTCGACGATGTCGAGGAGCTGATCCGCAACGCGCAATTCGCGGTCAAGGCGGCTAAGTCGGGAACGCAGGTCGAATCGTATCACACCGACGCCTTCACGATCGCGCGCGACCAGTTCGCGATGGAAACGGCCTTACGCCGGGCGATCGAGCAGTCGCAGTTGCGGCTCGCGTTCCAGCCGATCTGCGATCTGGCGAGCGGCGAGATCGTGGCGTTCGAGGCGCTGGCGCGCTGGCGCGACCTGCAGGGCGTCGACCAGGATCCCAGCAAGTTCATCCCCGTCGCGGAGGAATCCGGCCTGATCGTGCCGCTCGGCCGCTGGGCGATGGAAGAAGCGGCTCCCACGTTGGTGTGGCTGGACGAATCGTGCGGCGGCGACTGCGGGATGCGGATGGCGGTCAATCTATCGGCGATCCAGATTCAGCGCGACGACATCGCCGCCGTCGTCGAAGGCAGCCTGATCCGCCACGGCCTGAAGGGCGAGCGGTTCACGCTCGAACTGACCGAAAGCGCGATCGTCAGCGATCCCGATCGGACCGCGCGCGCGATGCACGCGCTGCGGTCGCTCGGCACCGTGCTGGCGATGGACGATTTCGGCACGGGCTATTCGAACCTTGCCTATCTGCAGCAATTGCCGATCGACATCCTCAAGATCGATCGCAGCTTCGTCACCGAAATGCTTGCGGACAGGGATAAGATCGCGATCGTCCGCGCTATTCTCAGCCTCGCGCAAGCGCTGGGCATGAAGACGACCGCCGAGGGCGTCGAGACCAACGAGCTCGCGCAAACGCTCGCCGCGCTCGGCTGCACCTATGGCCAGGGATATCTGTATGCGCGACCGCTAGAGGCAAGCGACGCGCTGGCGCTCGTCCGTCGCCTGCGCGCGCAGCGGCGCAGCGCCTAGGCCGCGGTTTCCATCGCGACTTCGCGATCGGCGAGCGCGGCGACACGCGCCGCATCGGGAAAACCTTCCGCAATCCAGGCGCTTTCGATCCGACGCAGGACGGCTGCGACTTGCGGTCCCTTGCTCAGACCGCGTTGCACCAGGGCGCCGCCGCCGATCGGCAATGACGGCGGTTGCCAATCCCGAACATCGTCGATCCGCTCCCCCGCCAGCAACAACCGGTCGATCGCGCTCACCGGGCCGACCCGATAGGCGAGGGCGCGGGCGCCCTCCTCGCCCGGTCCTTGCGTCGCGGCGATCAGCCGCTTGCGATCCGCGTTCGACAGTTTGAGCCGTGCGCCGACCGCGTCGGCCGCCGCAACAGGGACGAGCGCGGCGAGACGGCGGATCGGGTCGGGTGCGATGCCCGCCGCCGCCTCGCGCGCGGCGAGGTCGGCAAGCGGCGCGGCATCGGTGATCTCGGGCAGCATCGCGGCAAAGATGCCCTGGTCGATCATCAGCGCGACGACCGGCACCGCCTTTGCCGCGACGAGCAGCTTGAGCAGCTCGCCCGCGATCCGCTCACGCGACAGCGCCATCAGATCGTTGGCACGGGCGCGGCATGCGGCCAGACCCTCGGCATCGATCGCGTCGCCGAAGCGCGCTTGGAAGCGGAAAAAGCGCAGGATGCGCAGATGATCTTCGGCGATACGCTGCAACGGATCGCCGATGAAGCGGACACGGCCGGCGGCCAGATCGTCCAGCCCGCCGAAATAGTCGAAGATCGCGCCGGTCGCGGGATCGGCGTAGAGCGCGTTGATCGTGAAATCGCGCCGCGCGGCATCCTCGCGCCATTGGTCGGTGAAGGCGACGACGGCATGACGGCCGTCCGTCGCGACGTCGCGCCGCAACGTCGTGACCTCGACCGGGCCGGACGCGGGCAGGGCGGTGATCGTGCCGTGCGCGATTCCCGTCGGTACGGTGCGAATGCCCGCCGCCGCCAGGCGTTCGACGGCTTCGCCGGGCGGCACGACGGTCGCCAGGTCGATGTCGGCCGGGTCGAGGCCCAGCAACGTATCGCGCACGACGCCGCCGACGAGGCGCGCGGAATCGGCGCCGCCCAGCGCGTCGACCAGCGCATCGAACCCGGCGCGTCGACGGATCGCCTCGAGCGGCAGCTTCATGACCGGGCCTCTTCGTTCACCCATGCCAGCCGGCGTGACAGGTTGACGATCATCGCAGCGGTCGCGCCCCATATCCGACGATCCTGCCAGGGGATCTGATAATATTGTCGCGCGCGCCCCTGCCACATCGCCCGTTCGCGGCGGTGATTGGCGGGGTTGAGCAAATGGTCGAGCGGCACCTCGAAGACGCTCGCCACCTCCGCCTCGCTCGGGCGCAGCGGCAGGTCGGGCGGGATCGTGGCGAGCACGGGGGTGACGGTGAAGCCAGTGACGGTGCGATAGCGGTCGACCACGCCGATGACCGTCGCGGCGGCTGGCGGCAGCGCAACTTCTTCGTCCGCCTCGCGCAAGGCGGCCTCGATCGCGGTTTCGCCGGGATCGAGCCGGCCGCCGGGAAAGGCGACCTGGCCCGCGTGATGGCGCAACGTTTCCGTGCGCTGGGTCAGCAGCACCCCCGGCCGCGGCCGATCGGTTACCGCGACGAGCACGGCGGCCGGCGTCATATCCGCCTCGTCGCGTCCGTCGAGATCGTCGTGATCGCCGGTCAGCAGCGCGGGCATCCGCCGGCTGCCCTCGTCCAGCGCGGCGCGCAGCCGCTCGGCCAGCGTCACGCGTCCGGTTCCAGCGGAAAGAACGCGCCGTCGCTCCACACACCGGGAACCGCATCATCCCCCGCGATCGCGCGCTCGGCGAGCGCATAATAGACTGGCCGGGCGATCAGCGCATCCAGGTCGCCGCGCACGCGCAGATACGGCCGGGGACCGTCCGCGGCCTGCACCAACCGCAGGGAATGGTCGCGATCGGCGTAGACGAGATCGCCGGTATTGAGCCGGAAGGCGAGGCGGGACGCGCGCCCTTCGCCCTCCGCCTTCATCTCGACGGCAATGAAGGGGGCGTCATCGACGACGATGTCGAGCTTCTCGACCGGCGTGACGAGGACGTATCCGCCATCGGGTTCGCGGCGCAGGATCGTCGAGAACAGCCGCACCATCGCCGGGCGGCCGATCGGACTCCCTTGGTGAAACCAGGTGCCGTCCGCCGCGATGCGCATCTCGCTGTCGCCGCAATGGGCGGGATTCCACTGCTCCACGGGCGGCAGGCGCCGCTCCTCGGCGAGCCGGGCGACGTCGGCAAGGCTCAGCGTCGCAAGGTCGGGAAGCGCGTCCATCGGCATATTGTGCGAGGTAGGGGCGGGCGACGGCCGCGTAAAGGTTCAGGCGATGACGCGCGTCGCCGCCGCCTCGAGCTGCCCGGCCAGCGTCGGCACGCCATCCCCCTTGCTAAGTAAGCGATGCCGTTCGACCGGGCCGGGAAGGCGCCATGCGCCGGTGCGCGTGGCGTCGAAGCCGAAGAAGCGGCCATAATATTCGGGATCGCCGATCAGCATCAGGGCGGTGTCGCGGCCCGTCTCGTTCGCGGCGCGCAGGGCGTGCGTCATCAGCATGCGGCCGATGCCGTCGCGCTGCCGTTCCGGCGCGACCGCGACCGGGCCGATCATCACCATCGGGTGGACGGTGCCGTCGTCGGCGGACAGCTGGACGGG
The DNA here is from genome assembly GCF_003355005.1 of Sphingomonas sp. FARSPH. Lineage (NCBI taxonomy): Bacteria > Pseudomonadati > Pseudomonadota > Alphaproteobacteria > Sphingomonadales > Sphingomonadaceae > Sphingomonas > Sphingomonas sp. FARSPH. The sequence goes on from NZ_CP029985.1 coordinate 2,757,269, forward strand.
CCAGCATTGGATCGTCCCGACGAGCGCGCCATCATCGACCGCCGCGAAGCTGAGCGCGGCGATCGGCGCGCTCGCGCCGCGCACAGTATAGGCGGTGCGCGCGTGCCGATCGGGGCCGAAGGCGCGGTCGAGCAGCGCCTCGACCTCGGCGGCATCGATGGTGCCGAGCGGCACGAAGGCGATCATGGCGTGGCTCTCCTGGGGCGGCATCCGCACGAAACGGACGCGCGCGCATGACGTCCGCCGCGGGCGAAGGCAAGTGGAATGACGTCCGCGGCAGCGCGGCGGCTCACCCCCATTGCCGCCGATCCCGCCCGCGCCTAGGGGCGGCGCCATGCAAGACACGCTTCAACTGGAAGTCCACGACCTCGAGGTCCAGGTGCTCACCGGCATCTATTCGGAAGAAACGCACCTGCCGCAGCCGCTGCGCATCTCGATCACGGTCGATCTCGTCTGTCAGGACCATTTCGCGCCCGATACGCCTTTGTCGGCGTCGAAGAATTATCTCGATCTCAAGAATGCCGCGACGCAGGCGCTGCCGCCCGGCGTGCATTTCACGCTGGTCGAGGCGGTCGCCGACCATATCTGCGAAACGCTGCTGATCGGAGATGCGCGCGTGCTCCGCGTCGAGGTGAAGATCGTCAAACTCGCGATTGCGGAGGCGGGCGAGGCGATCGGGATCAGGCTGGTGCGCCACCGCCGCTGAGCGTCGCGCCGGGATCGGTGCGGATACGCCCGCACGGGCCGAGCCTGGCAAGCACGAATGCATAATCCTCGCGCGCGGTGGCGGCGTTGGTCGCATCGAGCGAGGCGGTGCTGTGCGCAGGCAGCGCCGGCGGCAGGCTGCAGGCGAGGCGATACCACAATAGAGTGTCGCGCGCCGGCGGCGCGGCTGCCTCGTCGACGATCTCCGACAGGGCGACCGCCCAGCGCGGCTGTTCGCCCGGCCGGCGCAGGATCGACAAGGATACCGGCGCGCCATTCGCGGTCGTCAGGAAGACCTGCGTCTCGCCCTCGCCGGGCAGCGCGCCGGGGACGTGGAAGGCGTTGCCGACGCCGGTGATGACCGGCGGCGCGTCGGGTGCGACGAGGTCGCGTGCGATCTGGCGGATGCGCTGGTCGTCCGCGGCGTTCCAGGCGCGCTGCCCGTCGAGCGCGACGAGTTGCACCTGGCCCGGTGTCGACGGCACGGGCTTCGCGAACACCAGCACGCGCGCTTTCTTCAATCGGGGCAACGCGCCGTCGGCGGCTGGCGCGGCGTCGAACAGATAGCCGATGCGCGGCGGCAGGCCGTCGGCTCCGCGGACGAGCGCGGTTACGTCCGCCTCGACGTAGAAACGCGTCCGACCCGGCGCGACGCCGGCCGCCTCGGCGCCCTTCAGCCGGGTTGCCGAGCGGATCGTCGCGTCCGCGATGACGGGTGAGACGGTGATAAGATCGACCAGGTCGGCATAAGGCGTCGCGCCGACGCCGGTTTCGACGGGCCGATTCGCTGGCGCCAAATCCTGCGCGCGAATCATGGCGGAATTGGGGAGCACGATCAGCGCGAGGCCGAGCGGGGCGGTCATGCGAAAAGCCGGATTCATGCTGCTTTCCCTAGCGATGGCGCCCTGAACGATACAGAAATAAAAGTGTCGCGAGACGATTGTACGTTTGTTGCGTCCGACAAAGCGTTTGCGTGTACGATGGCGTGGCGATAGGACTAGGCCACTGCATTGCGCGGCGACAGCCGCGGCAGGGGTCGCGTGCGTTCTCCCCCCGGGGCGTCCGCGAACCGAGAATTAGGGAGTGTCGTTGCTGAATGGCCTATGCTGACCAGAAGATGTCCGGTGGCAGGGTGGTCGCGATCGTCATCGTCGCGCTGATCCATGCTGCACTGGGCTATGCCTTCGTCACTGGTCTTGCGACCAATTTCGTGAAGAAGGCCCAAGAAAAGCTTAACACGTTCGACGTCGAGGAGCCGCCGCCCCCGCCGCCGGACGAACCGCCGCCCCCGCCGCCCGACACGCCGATGACGCCGCCTCCGGTCGTCTCGCCGCCGCCGATCGTGCAGAACCCGAATCCGCCGCCCGTCGTCATCGCGACGGTGCCGACGCCGCCGCCGGTCATCAACATGACCCCGATCGCGGCGCCGCCTGCACCGCCCGCGCCGCCGGCCGCGCCGCCGGCCCCGCCGCGCGTCGCATCGCCGGTGAGCGTCCGCGGCAACCAGGGCGACTGGTTCCCGCAGGACAGCTATCCGCCCGCGGCACGTCGTGCCGGTGCGGAAGGCCGCGTCAGCGTGTCGGTGACCGTCGGGACCAACGGCCGCGTCACCGCCTGTTCGGTGACGTCGTCCAGCGGCAACTCTGATCTCGATACGGCGACCTGCAACCTCGCCAAGCGTAACGGCCGCTTCAACCCGGCCAAGGATGCGAGCGGCAACGCGATCGAATCCACCTACGCGCTGCGCGGCGTGCGCTGGCAGCTCGAGAACGAATGATCTTTGCGGCGGCCGGGCGTGCCCGGCCGCCGATCTACTAATCGAACGAGAGGGATTAACTCACAATGCTCACCACCATCCTCGCGGCGGGCGGCACCGCGGCCGCCGAGAACCAGTTCGGTCTGCAGCAGGCGCTCAAGGAAGGCGGCCTGATCTCGCAGTCGGTGTTCTCGATCCTGGTCCTGATGTCGGTCGTCTCCTTCTACATCCTGTTCTCGAAGCTGTTCGAGCAGCAGAAGATCCTCAACCAGGCGAAGCGCGTCCGCCAGGGCTTCTGGCAGTCGAACAGCCTGAAGGAAGGCTCGGCCAAGCTCGAGAAGAACTCGGCCTACAAGCAGCTCGTCGACGACGGCTTGGCCGCGCAGGAGCAGCATGCCAAGCTGACCGATCCGGTCGAGGCGCACGACTGGCTGCACGGTTCGCTCGCCCGTTCGGAAGCGGCGATCAACTCGAAGCTGGGCGGTGGCCTGGCCTTCCTCGCGACGGTCGGCGCGACCGCGCCGTTCATCGGTCTGTTCGGCACCGTGGTCGGCATCTACCGCGCGCTGATCAAGATCGGCGCGTCGGGCGATCCCTCGATCGACAAGGTCGCCGGCCCGGTCGGTGAGGCGCTCATCATGACCGCGCTCGGCCTCGTCGTCGCGGTTCCGGCCGTGCTCGCCTACAACTGGCTGCAGCGTCGCAACAAGTCGATTGCTGAAGACCTGTCGGCCTTCTCGAACGACGTGCTGGGCTTCCTCGCCTCTAACGGCGCGGTGAAGCCGTCGATCGCCGGTGCGGCGCCGAAGGCTCCGGTCAAGCCGGCCGCGGCGACGACGACCGCCGGTCAGGCGGGTGGCGTGCAGACCCGTCCGTAATGCGGACCATGGGGGCGGGACGGTGTTCGCGCCGTCCCACTTCCCGGCCGGCGTGTCAGGCACCGGCCAGATTGAATGGATAGGATGGATCGCGCATGGCGATGAGTGCTGGCGGGGGCGACCCCGAAAAACCGATGTCGGACATCAACACCACGCCCCTCGTGGACGTGATGCTGGTGCTCCTCATCATCTTCCTGATCGCGGTTCCGGTGGCGATCCAGACCGTCAAGGGCATCAAGCTGCCCCAGGTCCGGTTCGACCCCACGGTGACCAAGCCCGAGAACGTATCCCTCTCGGTCACGACCAAGCCGGACGGCAGCTGCGCCGTTTACTGGGGCACGTCGCCGGTCAGCAGCAAGGAGCTGCTCGATCGTGCGGTCGCCAAACTGAAGCTCGAGATCGACCGTCAGGGCGGCCCCGGCAACCCGGCGCTCGAACTGCCGGAAGCGCATATCCGCGGTGACGTGAACACGCCGTACAAGTGCATCGGCGGCACGATCTACACGATGCAGCAGGCGGGCTTCGCGCGCGTCGGCTTCATCTCCCAGCCCCCCGCCGGCGGCGCGGGCTGACGGCCAGGACTGGAGTAAGCCCCTATGGCAATGAGTGGTGGCCGCGACGACGGCGAGCCGATGATGGAAATGAACACGACGCCGTTGATCGACGTCATGCTCGTGCTCCTCATCATGTTCATCATTACCCTTCCGATCCCGACCCATGCGGTCAAGGTCGACCTGCCGGTCAACGACCCGCGGCAGCAGAAGCCGCCCGTCGACCCGCAGAAGAACAAGATCACGATCGATGCCGCTGGCACCGTATCGTGGAACGGCACGCCGGTGGATCTGGTCACGCTGCGTCAGTATCTGGACGTTGCGGCGAACATGAACCCGGAGCCGGAACTCCACTTCCAGCCCGACCCGACGGCCAAGTACGAAAAGGTCGACGAGACGCTGGCGGTGATCAAGCGGTCGAACGTGACCAAGCTCGGCTTCATCGGCAACGAGCAGTATCGCAACGACTTCTGATCCCATCATTCGATGAGATTCCTGCGGCGGCCCCTGATGGGGTCGCCTTTTTTTGCGCCCTCGACCCTCTCAGATGGACTGCTTGCGGGCGATGGAACGGCGATGGGCTGGCCTTTCAAGCCTCAACCATTGGGCACGGGCGGAAGGCGAGCGACCGGACGGACGAGCGGGGTTGCCGTCGATGGCACAGGGCCTGCAATCGCGCTGATTCCGGCGGGCTGATATCATCGATGGGAGAACGTGGGCCAAGCGCTTGGCAACAAGCGGGGCGGCCGCGCGCGGGATCCGGGCGAACCGGCGCATCCTCCTGCCGGCCCCCTGACCCGGGCGGAAACCCGAGCGCGGCCGGTCTTCGGGTACTTCCGCCGCTCTGTCGCGGTCATCGCGCACCGATCTCCAGAGCCTGGCGGCGGAGGATATGATCCTGCTATCGTGCGCCGCGGCCGCCCACGCTCTTGATGGCGACGGACAGCGGGCTGAAACCCTTTCCTGCCGCGAGGGGCGGCGCGGCGCTTCGAAGGGTATCCGAGCGTAATGCCCTAGAGGCGGGGCAGGGTGACGCCGCGCTGCCCCATATATTTACCGGCACGGTCGGCATAGCTGACTTCGCACGGTTCGTTGCCCTTCAGGAACAGGAACTGACACGCGCCCTCGTTTGCGTAGATTTTGGCGGGGAGCGGCGTCGTATTCGAGAATTCGAGCGTGACATGACCTTCCCAGCCGGGCTCGAGCGGGGTGACGTTGACGATGATGCCGCAGCGCGCATAGGTCGACTTGCCGAGGCAGATGACGAGCACGTCGCGCGGCACGCGGAAATATTCCACCGTCCGCGCCAGCGCGAAACTGTTGGGCGGGATGATGCACACGTCGGTCTTGCGATCGACGAAGCTGTTCGACGCGAAATCCTTCGGATCGACCAACGCATTGTCGACATTCGTGAAAATCTTGAATTCGTCCGCGACCCGCGCATCATAGCCATAGGAAGACAGGCCGTAGCTGATGCAGCCGTCGCGGCGTTGCGCCTCGACGAACGGCTCGATCATCCCCTGCGTCTCGGCAGCCTCGCGGATCCAGCGGTCGGACAGGATGGACATCGGGCGGTTCCTCTGGACGCAAGCGCGCCTTCCATTGCCGGATTGGGCGCGAAGGGCAAGCCGCTACCCCGGCGGCGCGGCCTTGACCGCAGCGGCTTTACCGACGGGCCGACGGGCGAAAGCGGCCGTCCGGCCAATGCCACGCGGGATCGAAGGGCCAGCCGATCGGACGCGCGTCGATCGCATCGAGGATCGGCTTCATCGGCGCGGCGTAGATCAGTCCGGCATTGCCTTCGACCCACAGGTCCGCCGCGCCGTCGATAGGGTTGAGATCGGTGCAGTAACCGCTGACGACGCCGACGACGTGCACCGTGTCGTCGCCGGGGCGTAGCGCCAATACGGGGCCCCCCGAAAAGCCGGGATTGTTGCGGCCGTCCAGCACGGCAGGCTGGGCTTGACGCCAGCCTGGACGACGCCTGCGACGATCGCCGTCTTGACGAGCGGCAGCGCCAGATCGGGACGAATGTAGGGATAGCCCACGAAATAGACGTCCTGGGCGATGCCGAATCCGCCCCGTGCGGCGCGACCTGCTCGTCGTAGGCGAGGACGAGATAGTCGCTTTCGGGTGCAAAATGTCGTGGGCCGCCCGACGATCGTCGTCGCCACATCATGTCAGGCATCGACCAGCTACAGGCGCACAGCCGTCACCGCATCGCCATGCGGCGCGAGATGGTTGGCCGTGACGCGATATTGTCGCGCGTCCACCGTCAACGCAAAACAGCTGCCCTTCCGGCCACCCCGGTCGATCGGCGTCTTCGCCATCAACCGGTCGAGTGTCGGGAGCTTGGCGGGTCAGCCGATGCCGAGGTCCGCAGGGCCGAACGCGGCGGGCAGCAGCTCCGACAGGCGATAGCTCGCGATGGCATCGCCCTCCGCCGCGCCGCAGTGGACCGCCAGATCGCGCCCGCCGAGCTGCGCCGCCTCGTTCAGCACCTGCCGGCAGCGGCCGCACGGGCTGACCGGCGTCATGCCGGTCGCGTTGCCCTCCGCGTCCATCGCGCCGCCGATCACGCCGACCGCGACCACCTCGCGCAGGCGGCCGGCGGCACTCGCGGTCGCGATCGCCACCGTTTCCGCGCACAGCGATAGGCCATAGCTGGCGTTTTCGACGTTCGCGCCGGTGACGATACTGCCGTCGGTCATCAGCAGCGCGGCGCCGACGGCGAAGCGCGAATAGGGGGCGTGGGCATGACGCGCGGCGATGCGCGCTGCTGCGATCAGGCCGGTCGCCTCGCCATCGGAAAAATCGGTCATTGAGCCACTACGTCCCAGTTTACGGAGCCGTCGATGCCGTCGATGCGGCGGATGTCGCTGGCACGCCATATCCGCCACGGCCGCTCGGCATAATCGGGGGAAAGCAGATTGCCGGTTGCCCAGACGGGCCGGTCGATCGCGGCGCTGATGCGATACGCGCGCTCGACCGGCTTCGCGATGCGCAGCAGCACGGGTTTGCGCACGTGCGTCTCGACCATTTTGACGAACCGGCTCAGCTCCGCGATCATCACCGCGCGATCGGGACGGTCCGTGCAATCGTCGCGAAAGGCGATGTCGATCGCTGGCGGCAACGCGTCGTCGGTGCGCGGTACGAAGGCGTTGAACGTATCCGCCTGATCTTTCGCCGGCGCGCAGAGCGAATAGAGGTGCACCGCGCCGCGACGCAGACCCGCTTCGGGCAGCGCCGCCCAGTTCGCCTCGAACGCCAGGTCGCGATGACGCGCGCCGACGGTCGCGACGAGATAGGCGAAATCGGCGCCGCGCGCACGCACGATGCTCCATTCGACGGGTCGCGGATTTTCGCCGAGATCGACGCCCTGCAACGGATAGCGCGCGGTGGATGGATGCCAGCCGGTGGCATAGCTCCACCCGGCGATGCCGATCGCGCCGGCGACGATCATCGCGGCCGCGGACTTGAGGAGGGAATGGCGCATCAGCCGCGCAGATGCAGGACGCAGATCAGCGTGAACAGACGCCGTGCGGTATCGAAATCGACGTCGATCTTGCCCGCCAGCCGCTCGCGCAGCACCTCGGCGGCATCGTTATGGACGGCGCGGCGCGCCATATCGACGGTTTCGATCTGTTGCGGGGTCGCGGCGCGGATCGCCTGGTAATAGCTGTCGCAGATCGCGAAATAATCCTTGATCGGCCGGCGGAAGCGGCCGAGCGCGAGCACCAGCGTTTCCAGATGCGACCCGTCCTCGCGGTGGATGTGAATGCCCAGCCGCCCTTCGGCCGATTCGAGCCTGATGCGGTAAGGGCCGGCATAACCGTCGGGATGCACGCGCTGGGGCGCGAACCGATTGCCCTCGAGGATGTCGAAGATCGCGATCCGCCGTTCCTGCTCGACATCGGCCGAGCGCCAGCCGATGCTGGTCTCGTCGAGGTCGATGGCGATGATGCGCGGGTCGGGCATCGTCGTCGGATAGAGCGCTTGGCCGCATACGACAATTCCGAGTTTGTCGCGTGCCATGCCGGGGCGGTATGAGGGGGGATGGCGACTCTGGCATTCCCCACTCCGACGGCCGCGGCCGAACCGATGCATCTGCCGCGCAACGTCGAGGCGGAAGCCGCGATGCTGGGCGCGATGATGATCGACAACCGGCTGGCCGACGATCTGGTCGACCGGCTGGAACCGGCCCATTTCTACGAGCCCGTCCACGGCCGCATCTTCGCCGCGATAAAGACGTTGCGATCCAACGATATGCTGGCGACTCCTGTCACGCTGCGTCCGATGTTCGAGGCGGATGAGGGGATGAAGGAGCTGGGCGGACCGGCCTACCTCGCGCAGCTGACCGGATCGGGCGCCGGCCTGATCGGGGCGCGGCAGTTCGCGACGCAGATTTACGATCTGGCGATGCTGCGCGCGCTCGTCAGCGTCGGGCGAACCTTGGTCGAACGCGCGATGGATACCTCCGAAGAGGTCAATCCGCGCGCTCAGATCGAGGCGGCGGAAGAGGAATTGTACAAGGTCGCGGGCGACGGCGGGGTCGAGAATTCGGTCAAGAGCTTCGCGCAGGCGACGACGATGGCGGTCAAGATGGCCGAACGCGCGCTCAATTCGGGCGGCAACCTGTCGGGTGTCACCACCGGGCTCGATTCGGTCAATTCCAAGATCGGCGGCATGCATCATTCCGATCTGATGATTCTCGCCGGCCGTCCGGGCATGGGCAAGACGTCGCTGGCGACCAACATCGCGTTCAACGCGGCGCGGCGTTGGATGCGCGACATGGCCGACGGCATCAGCCCCAGCGAGTCGGTCGGCGCCAAGGTCGCCTTCTTCAGCCTGGAAATGAGCGCGGACCAGCTGGCGACGCGTATCCTTGCCGAGCAATCGGGGATCAGCTCCGAAAACCTGCGCATGGGCAAGATCAGCAAGGCGGAATTCGGCCAGCTCGCCGCCGCCGCCGCCGAGCTGGAGAATCTGCCGTTCTTCATCGACGACACCGGCGGTCTGTCGATCAGCGCGCTCCACACGCGCGTGCGCCGGTTGCAGCGGCGGCACAACAACCAGATCGGCCTCGTCGTCGTCGACTATCTGCAGCTGCTGACCAGCGGCAAGGGCGGCAACGAGAATCGCGTGCAGGAAATCTCCGAGATCAGCCGCGGCCTGAAGACGCTGGCGAAGGACATGAATGTGCCCGTGCTGGCGCTGTCGCAGCTGAGCCGTGCGGTCGAAAGCCGCGAGGACAAGCGTCCGATGCTGTCGGACCTGCGCGAATCGGGCTCGATCGAGCAGGACGCGGACATGGTCTGGTTCGTGTTCCGCGAGGATTATTATACCGCGCAGCGCGAACCCAAGCGCCCGATGGAGGGCGACGATGCCAAGATCTTCGAAGATCACGCGAAATGGGCTGCCGACATGGAAAGAGTATACGGCCTGGCCGAGCTGATCGTCGCCAAGCAACGCCATGGTGCGACGGGCAAGGTTGTATTGAAATTTGACCCGACGATCACGCGCTTCACGGATTATGCGGGATATTGAGGCATAGGGCCGGCGCGGAACCTCTGGCGTCGTCGGGTCGTTTGCGCCCCTGATCATTGCAGGAGGAGCAGACATGCATACGATCCTGAAGCTTGCGACCGCGGTGTCCGCCCTGTCGCTGGCCGCCGGCCCGGCTCTGGCGGAGGGCAAGACGGACCGCGCTCGCGCCGCGATCGCGGAGGCGCGTGGCAAGGTCGAGACGCTCGGCACGCTGAACGCGGCCGGCGAGGTCCCGCGGCTCGTCGCGCAGGCGCAAGCGGCGCTCCGCGCGGCGGAAGACGATTTGAAGGGCAGCCACAAGGAGCAGGCGATCGCCGATGCGCATCGCGCGTCCGAGCTCGCCGATACCGCGATCGGCGTGTCGCAGAAGCAGCAGGCGCAGAGCCAGGCGGTTGATGCTGCAGCCGTCGCCGCGACGTCCGAAGCGGCGGAACGTCAGGTGGCGGACGCCAATGCGCGCGCCGCGGCGGCCGAACAGGCGGCAAACGCGGCGGCCGCCGATGCCGCAGCGGCGCGGGCTGCGGCGGCTGCCGCGACGCCGGCGCCGCAGCCTGTCACGGTGACGACCGAAACGACGAAGGTCGCCGCAACGTCGACCGCGCGCGCCACGACGCCGCGCCGGGTCGTCAAGCGCACGGTGCACCGCACGGCTGCGAAGCGGGTGCCCACGGTTACCGAGAAGACGACGACGACCGTCACGACCAACTGACGCGATCGGCTCTCCTTCCGTGGACCGCGAATCGCCGCTTCGGGCGACGCGCGGTCCATGGGGGATCAGGCGGCGCGCGCGAGCGGCCGGGCGCGTTTGGCGATGTAGAGATTTCCGTCGGCCCGGCGGATTGCGGCGTCGATGTCTTCGTCACCGGGCCGCCATGCGGCGGTCCCATAGCTGATCCGCCACGCCGGGACGCCGGCCGGTGTCTCGCACAGCGTCGCCAGCCTCTTCACGAGCAAGGGGCGTGTAATGGCGTGATCGGGTACGAGCACGACGAATTCATCACCCCCATGCGGATCGCCTGGCCGCCGCGGGCGATGGCGACGCTCGAAAGTCGGGTCGCGTCTGCGCGAGCACCGCATCGCCGCCGGTATGGCCCAAGGTGTCTTTGATCTGCTTGAAATGATCGAGGCCGATGATCGCGACGCCGGTGCCGGGCGTCGCCCAGGCCGCCACATGAGCCGCCAGCCAGGCATGCTTGCGCAACCCCGTCAGCGCGTCGCGATAGCCGCTTTCGCGCAGATGGGCGATTGCTCGCGCGCCGGGCATCGCGAGAACCGATCGCTTGAACCTTGTTTGACGCCCACGCCGTTGCCGGCCGGAAACGGCCCGATGTCAGAAGATCGGGTCCTCGCCCGGCCGCGGCGCGACGTGGATGCCGCATTCGATCTTGTCCCAGCCGCGCCAGCGGCCCGCACGCGGATCCTCGCCCGGACGGACCTTGCTGGTGCACGGCGCGCAGCCGATCGATAGATATCCGTCCGCCTCCAAAGGATGGCGCGGCAGGTCGTGCTCGGCGAAATAGGCGTCGAGCTGCGGCTTCGCCCAGTCGGCAAGCGGATTGATCTTGAGCCTGCCCTGATCCTCCTCGAACCGCGGCAGCGCGGCGCGGGTCCCCGCCTGGAACCCCTTGCGCCCCGAAATCCAGGCGTCGAACGGCTCCAGCGCGCGGGCAAGCGGTTCGACCTTGCGGATCGCGCAACAGCCGTCCGGATCGTACGACCAGCGCAGCCCCTCGGCATCGCGCGCGGCGATCAGCCGCGGGTCCGGCCGCACCACACGCAGGTCGGTCAGCCCGAGCCGTTCAACCAGCGCGTCGCGATAGGCGAGCGTCTCGCCGAACATCTTTTGCGTATTGGTGAAGATGACCGGGATGTCGCGATCGATCGCGGCGACCATGTGGAGCAGCACGGCGGATTCCGCGCCGAACGACGATACCGAAGCGACCCGGCCGGCGAGCATGCCGGTCAGCAGCGTGCGCAGCATCTCCGGTGCCGGGACACCGGCAAATCGCGCCTCCATCGCCGCGGCATTGGCCACCGAAAAAGCGGGCAGGGTGTCGATCCTGTCCCGGTTGCGGGCGGGTTCAGCCATGTCGGTACTTCCATACCGGCGCCGTCGCGTCTGCCGCCGGCTGATACCGATAGGCGTAGCGATCCAGGGCGCGCGCCAACGTCGCCCGATCGATCGGCGCCTCGGGCGCGAAGCTGTCGAAGCCGCACCGGCGCATCAGCGGCAACTGGTCGACGAGCACGTCGCCCGCCGCGCGCAGCTCGCCGGCGTAGCCCGCCTCTCGCAGGATGCGCCCCGCCGAATAGCCGCGCCCGTCGCGAAAGCTGGGGAAGCTCACCTCGACCAGCGCGAGGCGATCGAGGTACGGCAGCAGCGCACGCGCGTCGTCGCCCGCTTCAAGCCGCACCGCAGAGGCATTGCTCTGGCCGAGGAAGGCGTCGAGCGTCACCGCGGGTTCGTCCTGCGCCTCGTCCTCGCGAAAGCGGAGCAAAGCGTCATCCATAGATCGCCTCCTTGAACGGGGCGAAGCCGACCCGGCGATAGGTGTCGAGAAACCGCTCGCCGGCGCGACGTTCGGCGAGGTAGCGGTCGGTGACGCGTTCGATCGCATCGACGACGCCGTCCTCGTCGAAGCCCGGGCCGGTGATCTTGGCGAGGCTGACGTCCTCCGCCCCCGATCCACCGAGCGACAGCTGGTAGTTTTCCGTTCCCTTCCGATCGACGCCCAGGATGCCGATATGGCCGGCGTGATGATGGCCGCAGGCGTTGATGCAGCCGGAAATCTTGAGCTTCAGCTCGCCCAGCTCGCGCTGCCGGTCGCGATCGGCGAAACGCGTCGCGATCTTCTGCGCCAGCGGGATCGAGCGGGCGTTGGCAAGGCTGCAATAATCGAGGCCGGGGCAGGCGATGATATCGGTGATGAGATCGAGGTTTGGTTCGGCAAGGCCTGCCTCGACCAACCGCTCCCACACCGTGCGCAGGTCACGGATCGCGACATGCGGCAGGACGATGTTCTGCGCGTGCGTGACGCGCAATTCGTCGAAGGAATGGGCCTGCGCCAGGTCGGCGAGCAGGTCGATCTGGTCCGCCGACGCGTCGCCAGGGATGCCGCCTGCGGGTTTCAGGCTGACGTTGACGATCGCATAGCCCGGGGCCTTGTGCGCGCGGACGTTCTGGTCGAGCCAGACGGCGAAGTCGGGATCGCTGCGGTCCGCATCGGTCGGCAGGCCCGTTTCGAACGCAGGCGGCGCGAACATCGCCCGGATGCGGTCGAGTTCGGCGACGGGCGGGTCGAGGCCGAGGCCCTTCAGCGCGGCGAACTCCTCCTCCACCTGGCGGCGATATTCGTCCGCGCCGATCTCGTGCAGCAGAATCTTGATCCGCGCCTTGTAGATGTTGTCGCGCCGGCCGTAGCGATTGTAGACCCGTAGACAGGCCTCGAGATAGCTCATCAGCGCGTCTGCCTGCACGAAGTCGCGGATCAGATGGCTGATCATCGGCGTCCGACCCATGCCGCCACCGACGTAGATCTGCGCGCCGACCGCGCCGTCGCGTTCGACCAGCCGGATGCCGATGTCGTGGAGGCGCATCGCGGCGCGATCTTCTTCCGCGGCGATCACCGCGATCTTGAACTTGCGCGGCAGGTAGGTGAATTCGGGGTGGAACGTGCTCCACTGGCGGATCAGTTCCGCCCATGGCCGCGGATCGGCGATCTCATCCCCGCTCGCCCCGGCATATTGGTCGGCGGAGATGTTGCGGATGCAATTGCCGCTGGTCTGGATCGCGTGCATCTCGACCGTCGCCAGTTCGGCGAGGATGTCGGGCGCGTCGGCCAGCTTGATCCAGTTGAACTGGATGTTCTGGCGCGTGGTGAAATGGCCGTAGCCGCGATCGTAGGTGCGCGCGATATGGCTCAGCATCCGCATCTGCCGGCTGTCGAGCGTGCCATAGGGGACGGCGACGCGCAGCATATAGGCGTGGAGCTGCAGATAGAGGCCGTTCATCAGCCTGAGCGGCTTGAACTGGTCCTCCGTCAGCTGGCCCGACAGGCGGCGTTCCACCTGGTCGCGGAATTCGTCGACGCGGGCGTCGACGATGCTCTGGTCGTATTCGTCGTAACGGTACATGTCGGTCTTCCTAATTCCTCCCCGCTGCGCGGGGAGGGGGACCAGCCGCAGGCTGGTGGAGGGGCAGCCAAGCAGTGCGAGGTCTGGGGCTACCCCTCCACCACCGGCTTCGCCGGCGGTCCCCCTCCCCGCATGGCGGGGAGGATCGGTGCGTCAGATCACCCAATTCCCCGCGTGCGGATCGGCGGGCTTGAGCGTCAGGTCGGGACGGACGGTGGGGCCGAGCGCGCGGATGCGATCCTTGATGTGTGCCGGGCGCGGTCCGTCGGGCGTCGGGATCGCGTCGATCAGATAGGGAGCGTTGACGCGCCGCGCGCCTTCCTCCGCGCGCAGGATCGCCTCGCCGGCGGCGCCGACGTCGACCGCCTCCTCGACATGGCGCGACCAGCCCTCGCCGCTCCACCAGACGACGTCGCCGCTGGCAAGGTCGTTGCCCGTCAGCAGCCTCATGCCGCCATACCCTCCGCGACACGCGCCCAGCGGGCGAGCTTGTCCTCGGCATCCGAAAGCTCGACGACCTCGCCGACGACGATGATCGCGGGGCTCTTCACCGCCTCGCGCGTCACCATCGGGCCGAGATCGGCGAGCAGGGTGCGCAGCGCGCGGCTGCCCACTAGCGTGCCGCGTTCCAGCACCGCGACGGGCATGTCCGGGGCGACGCCGTCCGCCATCAGTTTGTCGGCGATCTCGCCCGCGGTGGCGACGCCCATATAGATGACGAGCGTGCGTCCCTGTCCCGCGAGCCCGGCCCAGTCCTGTTCGGACAGCCCCTTGCACTGGCCCGCGACGAAGCTGACCGCGCTGCTGTGATCGCGGTGCGTCAGCGGCAGCATCGCCTCCGCCGCGCAACCGAGCGCGGCGGAAACGCCCGGGATCACCTCGACGGGCAGGCCCGCGGCGCGCACCGCCTCCACCTCCTCGCCGCCGCGCCCGAAGATGAACGGGTCGCCGCCCTTCAGCCGCACGACCACGCTGCCGGTCTTCACATGCGCAACGATCAGCGCGTTGATCGCCTCCTGTGGTAACGTATGCCGCGCGCGGCTTTTCGCGACCGAAATGCACTGCGCATCCGGCGGCGCGAGGTCGAGCACGCGCGGATCGATCAGCCCGTCGTGGACGACGACGTCGGCGCGCTTCAGCGCCTCCACCGCGCGTACCGTCAGCAACCCGGGATCGCCCGGTCCTGCGCCGACGAGGATGACGCGCCCACGGGCGCCCGGATCGAGAAGCGTAGCCATGGTACGAGACATGCGTCCGCCGCCCTGCTCCGGCAACCGAGCGATGCTTGGGCCGCGGGAAGCGAAGCTATCTTATCCGTCGCGCAGGCCGATGCCGATGTTGGCGCGCGCCGAATCCGCCTCGTTGCTGACCACCGGATAGGCGCAATAATCGGCGGCGTAATAAGCGCTGGGCCGATGGTTGCCCGACCAGCCGATGCCGCCGAACGGCGCGGCGGAACTGGCGCCGTTGGTCGGCCGGTTCCAGTTGACGATGCCCGCGCGAATGTTCGCCCAGAACCGGTCGTACAGCGCGGGCGTCTGGCTGATCAGCGACGCGGACAGGCCGTAGCGCGTGTTGTTCGCCTCCGCGATCGCCTGGTCGAAATCGTCGGCGCGGATCACTTGCAGGATCGGGCCGAACAGCTCGACATCGGGCCGTTCCGCCATCTGCGTCGTGTCGATCAGCGCGGGCATCAGGAACGGCCGGTCGTCCGACAATCGCTCGAGATGCCGGATCGGCCGCCCGCCGCGCATCATCAGTTCGAGGAAGCTTTCGGTCAGCATGTCGGCGGTCTGGTTGTCGATCACCGGGCCCATGAACGGTTGCGGATCGTCGAACGGGCTGCCGACGATCAGGCGGCCGATCATCTGATTGATCGTGTCGACCAGCGGGTCGTACAATCTGGTGTCGACGATCAGCCGGCGGCCCGCGGTGCAGCGCTGGCCCGCGGTGGTGAAGGCGGACTGGATCACCAGCACCGCGGCGGCGTGCAGATCGGGCGTGTCCCACACGACGATCGGATTGTTGCCGCCCATCTCCAGCGCCAGGATCTTTTCGGGCTTGGTGGCAAAGGCGCGGTTGAGTGCGATGCCCGTGCGCGCCGATCCGGTGAAGAGCAGGCCGTCGATGTCGGGATGCTCGGCGAGCGCCTTGCCCTCCGCCGGGCCGCCGATCACGACGCGCGCGCAGCCTTCGGGCACGCCGGCGGCGCGATAGCAGTCGATCAGGAACGCGCCCGTCGCGGGGGTCTTTTCGGATGGCTTGAACACCACGGCGTTGCCCGCGAGCAGGGCGGGGACGATGTGGCCGTTGGGCAGATGCGCGGGGAAATTATACGGACCCAGCACCGCGAGCACACCGTGCGGCTTGTGGCGTAGCGCCATGCGGCTGCCCATCGGCGAGTCGAGCCGGCGCTGCGCGGTGCGTTCGGCATAGGCGGTGACCGAGATGTCGACCTTGGCGATGACGGTATCGACCTCGGTTCGCGCCTCCCACAATGGCTTGCCGGTTTCGCGCGCGAGCAATTCGCTGAACGCGTCGTGGCGCTGGCGCACGACATTGGCGAAGCGGCGCATCGTCTCGATCCGCACGGCGAGCGGTTGCGCCGCCCATTGCGCCCAGCCGCCGCGCGCCGCGGCCACTTCCGCATCGACGTCGCCGACCGGCGCGCGCCACAATTCGGCGCCCGTCGCGGGTTCGTGGGAAATGATCTCGGCCATGTCGCCCCTCTCGCTCAAGCGCTGCGGGTTAGGGGAAGGCCGGGATGGCGGCAAGACGCCGTCATGCTAGAGCAGCCCCCATCTCCCGAATGGCGGCGACCTTGGCGTGGAGGCGTGACCAGTCGTCGTCCGCCGCGATCGGCGCCCAGATCGCCTCGACCTCGTCGATCAGCATCGAACAGGGTTCGCCGTGCCAGTAGGGATGGTCGCGATCCTTGCGCGGCGTGTACGGATCGAGCAGCCGGCGCAGCTCGTCGAAAGCGTCCGGATAGTCGGCGGGCACGTGACCGCCGAACCAGTCGAAAAAGAAGCGGTCGATCGGCGTGTCGGTGGCGCGCGGTACCCGCTCGACGGCCTGTACGACCGCGTGGTCGCGGCGGTCGTCGAACCTCCGGATTCCCAGCCGCCAGAACATCGCCTCCCGGATCCCCGCCTGATAGCGCGGCGCGAACGTCTGCAGCGTCTCGATCAGCGGATCGCTCTCCGCCACCAGCCGCAGCGACGCGGCGAGCTGCATCACGTCCCAATGGATCGCTTCCGGCTGGCGGCCGAAGGCGTAGAGGCCGGCGTGGTCGAAATAAGCGGCGGTGAATGCGGGGTCCCAGGTCGGCGCGAACCTCCACGGGCCATAATCGAAGCTCTCGCCGGTGACGTTGATATTGTCCGAATTGAGCACGCCATGGACGAAGCCCGCGGCCATGTAGCGTGCGGCGAGCGTCGCGGTGCGCTCCACGACCAGATCGAGCAGCCGGACGGGATCATCGCCGTCCTCGCCATAGAGTTGGCGCAGCACATAGCCGACGAGCGCGCGCATCCCGGCCTCGTCCTGATGATAGGCGAGCCGCTGGAACGTGCCGATGCGGATATGGCCATGGCTGAGCCGCACCAGCACCGCGGACCGCGTGGGGGAGGGCTCGTCGCCGCGGACGAGGTCCTCGCCCGTCTCGATTAGCGACAAGGTGCGGCTGGTCGGCACGTTCAGCGCCTCAAGCATCTCGGTGGCGAGGATCTCGCGCACGCCCCCCTTCAGTGTCAGCCGCCCGTCGCCGAAACGGCTGTACGGCGTCTGGCCCGAACCCTTGGTGCCAAGGTCCATCAGCCGGCCCGCGCCGTCGCGCAGCTGCGCGAAGGTGAAGCCGCGGCCGTCGCCGATGTCCGGATTGTACTGGCGGAACTGGTGCCCGTGATATCGCAGCGCGAGCGGCTGTGGCAGCGTGCCGGGCAGTGGGGCGAACCGCCCGAAATGCCGCGTCCATTCCGCGTCGCTCAGCGTATCGAGCCCGACCTCCGCCGCCGCCGCGTCATTGCGGAAACGCAGCGTCGTCGCGGGAAAATCGGCGGCGTCGACGGGGTCCCAGAACGTATCGCCGAGATCGAGCAGCGCGGTCTCGGGACGGTAGGCTTGCGGGTTCGCGGGCATGCGTGGATATGGAGGCCGCCACTCCTGGGACGCAAGGCATGAGCGCATATGAAAACTGCTACTGGATGTCGGCGGACGGGCTGAAGCTGCATTATCGTCGCTATCCCGGCGACGACGGCCGGCCGCCGATCCTGTGCCTGCCCGGGCTGACGCGCAATGCGCGCGACTATGACGCCTTCGCCGCACGGCTGGCGGGGCGGTGGCGCGTGCTCGCGCTCGATTTCCGCGGCCGGGGACGCAGCGAATATGCGAAGGATCCGATGACCTACGTTCCCGCGACCTATGTCGCGGACGTGCAGGCCTTGCTGGCGGAGCAGGGGATCGACCGCTTCGTCGCGGTCGGCACGTCGCTGGGCGGGATCGTGACGATGCTGCTGGCGGCCGCGGGGGCGGACATTGCCGCCGCGCTGATCAACGATGTCGGGCCGGAGATCGACCCCGCGGGCATCGCGCGCATCCGCGGCTATGTCGGCAAGGGCAGCAGCTGCCCGACGTGGATGCACGCGGCGCGTGCCGTCGCCGATTCGAACGCCGACGTCTATCCGGATTTCAAGATCGAGGACTGGCTGGCAATGGCGAAGCGGCTCTACCGGCTGACCAGCGGCGGCCGGATCGTGCCCGATTACGATCTGAAGATCGCCGAACCGTTTCGCGTCCCCGGCAACGAGCAGGGGCCCGACATGTGGGGCGCCTTGTCCGCCCTGCGCGCGGTGCCGACGCTGATCGTGCGCGGCGGTCGCTCCGACGTGCTCGCGGCGCCCGTCGCCGAGCGGATGGTGCAGGCGCTCGACCGCGCCGACCTGGTGACGCTGCCCCGTGTCGGCCACGCGCCGACGCTCAGCGAGGAGCCGCTGCGCGCGCCGATCGACCGCTGGCTGGAGCAGGCGGCGTAGACAGCGTCTTATCGGGTTGATACACCCGGTGATGCAACGACACGGGGGTGCGTGATGACGGGCGATGGCGCGCCGGACGCGGCGATCGCGGCGGCGGTCGAACCGGATGGTGCGCCGCGGATCGCGGTGCTCGACATGCTGCGCGGCGTGGCGATCCTCGGCATCCTGTTCATGAACATCAACGACATGGGCGGATCGATCACCGCGTCGGGCGGCGACGTGCGCCATCTGGGCTGGACGCCGGCGGACCAGATCGCCTGGCTGCTGCGCGAGGTGCTGGCGGACGGCACCGCGCGATGCCTGCTCGAAATGCTGTTCGGCGCCGGAATGCTGATCCTCACCGACCGTATCGCGCGCGGAGCGGAGGGACGGTGGGCGGTGCTGCGCCGCTACGGCTGGCGCAATCTGGTGCTCTGGGTGTTCGGCATCGCGCACATGTTCGTACTGATGTGGCCCGGCGATATCCTCCATACCTATGCGGTGGCGGCGATGGTCGCCTGCTGCTTCCGCGCGCTGCGCCCGCGATGGCTGCTGACGATCGGCCTTGTGATGACCGCGCTCAACCTGTTCGGAGGCGGCATCGGCATCCTCTACACGCAGGCGAGCAACGCCAAGCGCCCCGTGCTGGAGCGAAAACTGGCCGCGCACCAGACGCTGACGAAAGCGGAGACGAAGATGCTCGCCGACATCCGCAAGGCGGATGCGAACCGCGCCAAGATGAAGGCGGAGCAGCAGCGCAAGATCACGGATGAGGACGCTTACGGCCGCGGCAGCCGCGCGCAATGGGTGCGCGGCCAGTGGCGCATGAACCTCGAACGGCTGGGTCCGATGGAATTGGGCGCGATCTGGGAAGCGGCCTCGGTGATGCTCATAGGCGCGGCCTTGTTCAAGCTCGGCATCCTGCAGGGGCGACGGACGCGGCGTTTCTATCTGGCGCTGACCGCGGTCGGCTGGGGCGTTGGCGGCGGACTGCGACTGGCCACGGCGCTGGCGGTGATGCGCTTCGACGGCCAGCCGCATATCGGCTGGGCGACGTACGAGGGCGCGCGCATTCTGATGACGATCGGGCATCTCGGCGCGATCAACCTGCTTGCCGGCACGATGTTGATGCGCCCGTTCGTCGCGGCGGGGCGGACCGCGCTGACGCTCTACGTCTGCCAGACGATGCTCGTGTCCTGGCTGATCTTCTCGCCGTTCGGCTTCGGCCTATACGGGCAGATGGGCTGGGCGGGGATGATGGCGCTGTCGATAGCGGTCGACGTCGTCCTGCTGATCGTCGCGAACGTGTATCTGCGCTATTTCCGCATCGCGCCGGTCGAATGGGCGTGGCGATCGATCGTCGAGCGGCGGCGGCTGCCGTTCCGGCATCGCGCGTCGGCTGTGGCAACGGCGGCGCTGGCGTGAGCGCGCCGCGCTGACTAAAGGCGCTTCCCATGTCGCGGCCCGTCAGCATCCTGCACCTGCATTCCAGTTTCGATCTGGGCGGCAAGGAAGCGCGCGCGGTGCGGCTGATGAACGCGTTCGGCGATGCCGCGCGGCACACGATCGTATCGGGCGTTCCCGACCAGCTCGGCGCGCGCGCCGCGATCGGCAAGGGCATCCGCTACGAAATCGCGCAGGATGCGCCGTCGCTGACGGGGCGCCCCTCCGTTGCGCGCTACGAGGCGCTGGCGCGGTTCATGCGGCGGTTCGACCTGGTGCTCACCTACAATTGGGGCGCGGTCGACGGCGTGATGGCGCGCCGCGTGTTTGGGAAGGGCATGCCGCCGCTTGTTCATCACGAGGACGGCTTCAATGCCGATGAGGCGACGGGGCTGAAGGTCGAACGCAACATGTACCGCCGCCTCGCGCTGCCCGCCGCCGCGGCGCTGGTCGTGCCGTCCTTTGTCCTCGAAGACATCGCCCGCCGCATCTGGAAGCAGCCGGCGACGCGCGTCCACCGCATCGCCAACGGCATCCCCACCGCGCTCTATGCGGGCAAGCCCGATCCGAAGGCGATTCCCGGCTTCGTCCCTAACGGCAAAGAAGTGGTGATCGGCGCGCTCGCCGGCCTGCGCGCGGTCAAGGACCTGCCGCTGCTGGTGCGCGCATGCGGCGGGCTGGCGGGGCGCATCCGACTGGTGATCGTCGGCGAGGGGCCTGAGCGGGAGGCGATCGCCGCAGCGGCGCGTCAGATGGGCATGGCGGACGCGCTCGTCCTGCCCGGCTTCCTCGACCGGCCGTATCGCTTCATCGGCCATTTCGACATTCTCGCCATTTCGTCGAAGAGCGAGCAGCAGCCGATCAGCGTCATCGAGGCGATGGCCGCCGGCCTTCCTGTCGCAAGCCTGCCGGTCGGCGATGTCGCGCGCATGGTGGCGCCCGAAAACGCACCGTTCATCGCCGCCGAGTCGGACGAAGTGCGGCTGCGTAACGCGCTCCAGCCCCTCGTCGCCGATGCTGCGCTGCGGCGCTCGGTCGGTCTCGCCAATCAGGCGAAGGCGCGCGCGGCGTTCGACGAGGCGGTAATGATCGCACAATACAAGCAGTTATACGAACGTGTTCTCGGCCGTGAGGGTGCGCTCGGTTGATCACGCGCTTGCTGCGTCGCAGCGGCGCAAATGATTGAATTTCAGCGAAAATCTGCTATGGTTCGTGATGGCCGGGCACCCCCGGGACGACACGAGGGCCCGGCTCCTTTTGGAGAGGACGGGCCATGCATACGATCAAGCATGTGGGGGAATATGGCGTCGTCGCGCTGGCTGGCGCGGCGTTGATGGTCGCGGCGACCGCGCTCGCCAAGATCGCCGCCGACGGGGTGATCCTGATCGGCGAGGCGATCCTGCGCTGAGCGATCGGGAGCGGCGTTCCTGCCGGGCCAGGGCGATGCGCCGCGCTTCCGGCTGCGGCTTTCCCGCCACGGTAGCGCAATTTCTTCGCATCCACGGAACCTTTGCGATATAGGCTCGCAGATTGTTTCCTGAGAGGTGCCGTTTCCCGTGTTCAAGGGCCTGAAGCCGATCGTCTACAATGGCCGCGAAGTATGGCCGCTCGTCGAAGGTGGAAAAGGGGTCGCAGCGACCAACCACGCATCGGCCGGGGCATGGGCCGCGGCCGGCGGGATCGGCACGGTATCGGCGGTTAACGCCGACAGCTACGATCCCGATGGCAAGATCATTCCGCAAATCTACCGCGCGCTGACCCGGCGTGAACGACACGAGGAACTGATCGAATATGCGATCGAGGGCGCCGTGCAACAGGTGCGCCGCGCGTTCGACATCGCGGGTGGCAAGGGCGCGATCAACATCAACGTCCTGTGGGAAATGGGCGGCGCGCAGCGCGTGCTGCACGGCGTGCTCGAACGGACCAAGGGTCTCGTCTCGGGCGTCACCTGCGGCGCCGGCATGCCGTACAAGCTGTCGGAGATCGCGGCGTCCTATCAGGTCAGCTATCTGCCGATCGTCTCGTCCGGCCGCGCCTTCCGCGCCTTGTGGAAGCGCGCCTATTCGAAGGCGGCGGAATGGCTGGCGGCGGTGGTCTATGAGGACCCGTGGCTCGCCGGCGGACACAATGGCCTGTCGAACGCGGAAGATCCGCTGAAGCCGCAGGACCCGTATCCCCGCGTCAAGGAACTGCGCGAGACGATGCGCGAGGGCGGCATCCCCGATACGACGCCGATCGTGATGGCGGGCGGCGTCTGGTATTTGCGCGACTGGAACGACTGGATCGACAATCCCGAACTCGGCACGATCGCCTTCCAATACGGCACGCGTCCGCTGCTGACTCAGGAAAGTCCGATCCCCGATGCGTGGAAGGCGCAGCTGACGCAGATCGAGGAGGGCGGGGTGCTGCTCCACCGCTTCAGCCCGACCGGTTTCTATTCGTCGGCCGTGCGCAACCCGTTCCTGCGCAGCCTCGAGGCGCGCTCGGAACGCCAGATCGCCTTCTCGACGCAGGAGGCGGGCGACCACGTCTTCCAGCTCGACGTCGGCGTGAAGGGCAAGAACTTCTGGGTGACGCGCGGCGATCTGTTGCGCGCGCGCGAATGGTTCGGGGCGGGCTTCACCACGGCGCTGAAGACGCCCGACAACACGCTCGTCTTTGTCACGCCCGAAGAGGCGAAGGAAATCCGCAAGGACCAGGCTGATTGCATGGGCTGCCTGTCGCAATGCCTGTTCTCGAGCTGGGCGGATACCGAGACCAACTCGACCGGCCGCCTCGCCGATCCGCGCAGCTTCTGCATCCAGAAGACGCTGCAGGACATCGCGCACGGCGGCGACGTCGACAACAACCTGATGTTCGCGGGCCACGCCGCCTATAACTTCAAGCGTGATCCCTTCTATTCGAACGGGTTCGTGCCGACGGTGAAGCAGCTGGTCGACCGTATCCTGACGGGCGATTGACCCCTACGCTGGCCAGCACGCTGGCGGCCGTTGCGAAAGCGATGGCCCCGGCGACGCGGCCGTGGTGGGTGATCGGCAGCGCAGCGGTGGCGCTGCATGACGTCGCTGCGGGGGAGGTGCGGGACGTCGACGTCCTCATCGATCCGGTCGACGTCACCGCCCTGTTTGGCGAACTGAGCATCGCGCCGATCACGCTGGCGCCCGATCCGTTGTTCCGGTCCGATGTCTTCGCACGCTGGACCGGGGCCGGCCTGCCCGTCGAATTCATGGCGGGATTTTCGGTCGCGACGGTTGATGGCTGGTCGGCGGTTCGGCCTGTCACACGCCAGGCCATCGCCCTCGGGGCAGCGACGGTCTACACACCGGATCGCGCGGAACTGATCGCCCTGCTGCGCCGGTTCGGCAGGCCGAAGGACCTGAGGCGCGCCGCGGCGCTGGAGGGGCGGAAGACGGGTTGAGGCTCTCGTCTTCCGCCCCGCGCGCGCATTAGGCGACATTGCCGCAGGTCGCCCCCCGCGACACCTGCACCGGACGTGATCGACATGACGAACGCCCTGTCGCTTCCCCGGTAGCTGCGAATGTCGCAGCGCAGCGAACGGTTCCGCGGCGTAAAGATTTGTCGCGAGCGGCAGGGGCGCCGGCCGTCAGGCCCAGCCGTCGAGCACCTGATCGGGCGGACGATGTCCATCGGCCCACATGCGGATGTTCTGGATGACGCGCTCGCCGGACGCCTGCCGCCCCTCGTAGGTGGCGGAGCCCATATGCGGGGTCATCACCACGTTGGGCAGCGCGAGCAGCCGGGGGTCGATCGTGGGCTCGTGCTCCCACACGTCCAGCCCCGCGCCCGCCAGATGCCCCGCCTCCAGCGCCTCGACCAGCGCATGTTCGTCGAGGATGCCGCCGCGCGAGGTGTTGATGACGTAGACGTGCCGTCGCATCAGCGCGATGCGACGGCGATCGATCAGGTCGCGGCTGTCGTCGTTGAGCGGCGTGTGGATCGACACGATGTCCGCCGCGCGCAGCATGTCGTCGAGATCGGCATGGAACGTCGCGCCCAGCTCCGCCTCCACTACTGCGGGCAGGCGGTGGCGATTGTGATAGAGGATCGACAGGCCGAACGCGCGCGCCCGCCGCGCCACCGCCTGTCCGATGCGGCCCATTCCGACGATGCCCAGCGTCTTGCCGCCGATGCGATGGCCCAGCATGCCGCCGGGGCTCCAGCCGTGCCACTCGCCCGACCGGACCAGCTTCTCGCCTTCCGCCAGGCGGCGCGGCACCGACAGGATCAGCGCCATCGCCATGTCGGCGGTATCCTCGGTCAGGACGCCCGGCGTGTTGGTGACGATGATGCCGCGCGCGCGCGCCGCCTTCAGTGCGATATGGTTCACGCCCGCGCCGTAATTGGCGATCAGCTTCAGCCGCGGCCCCGCCTGTTCGATCAGCGCGGCGTCGATATCGTCGGTGACGGTCGGTACCAGCACGTCGCAATCCGCCATCGCGGTGGCGAGCTGATCGCGCGACATCTTGGCGTCGCCGCGGTTGTTCGTCGTGTCGAACAACGCCTCCAGCCGCGCCATCACGCCCTCCGCCAGTTCGCGGGTCACGACAACCTTGGGATTGGGGCAGCGGCGGGTATCGGTCATCGCCGCCATGGTTGGCGGAGGGGAGCGGCGGCGTCAACGGATGGTTGAAGCCGCGGCGCGGCGCGCTATGCAGGCGGCCTACAGGGAAAAGGACAGGGATGATGCGCCTTCTCGCTCTTGCCGCCGCGGCGCTGGCGATGGTCGCCGCCGATACCGGCGTGCATGCCGCCGACACGAAGAAGGCGCCGCCGTTCTTCGGCTCGATCGCCGCGGGGCGGGCGCGGATGCGCACCGGGCCGGGGCGTACCTATCCCGCCAACTGGCTGTACCAGCGCGCCGACCTGCCCGTGCGTGTCGTCGCGGTGTTCAAGGAATGGCGCAAGGTCGAGGATCCCGACGGCGCGCAGGGGTGGATTCTCGCCGCCCTCATCAGCGAGCGGCGCACCGCAATCGTCCGCGGCAGCCAGCCAATCGAGATGCGCGAACGCCCGTCGCCCGGCGCGCGGCTGATGTGGCGCGCGGAGCCGGGCGTCGTCGGTCGCCTCAGCCAGTGCAGCGGCGGCTGGTGCCGCTTCGACGTGAAGGGCCAGGCCGCCTATGTCGAAACGCGCGACCTGTGGGGCGTCGATCCGGGCGAGAGCCTGCCCTGATCGTCACGCTGCGGCGCGCGCGATGTCGCCCGCTTTCCGGCGCACCGCCAATCCCGCGATCGCGACGAACACGAACCACACGGCGAAGATCAGGCCGCCGACGAGGCCGAAGAAGCCGAGCGTGTGCGCAAGCGATGCCTGGCGCGCGATCACCTGCCCCCAGTCGACCAGCGAATGCGACGGATCTCGCGGGTCGTAACGGATCGGGACGACGCCGTTCTGCCGGGCGTAGTTATACGCGGGCCCAGGATCGTGCGGCGTGTTGCCGAGGCGGGCGAACCCCTCGACCGAGCGATGCGCGCCCACCGGCGTGAAGCGATATTCGGCTTCGATCGTGCAGCGATGCGCCTTGGTGCATTCGGTATCGAACATGCGGACCAACTGCGCGCGCACCGGGATGCCGCGCGCCATCAGGTCCTCCGCCACGCGATGATCCCGCCACGCGGAATGGCCGAAGAAGACGAGCGGCATCTCCAGTGCCAGCAGCATCATGACCGCCAGCGTCGCGCCGGCATGCCGCGACAGCGTGCGGCTTCGCCGCAGCACCGTCAGCCCGCCATAAATGATGCTGACCATCGTCATGCACAGCAACATCACCGGCACGGTACGGCCGTGAAGCAAGACGTCGCGCACGCTTTCCCTGCCGATCAGCAATTCGGGCAACGCCATGATTGCCGACAGCGCGACGGTGGCCGCCATCATCCCCAGATACATCCGCAGCGGCGATGGCGACGTCCCGGTCGTGGTCGAAACGGTGTCAGGCATCATCGCTCCCGGCCCGGTTCGGCGGCGAACCGGGCGCGGTCTAGCGCGCGCCGCTTACATCCCGCTTACAACAGTTCGACCGCCATCGCCGTCGCCTCGCCGCCGCCGATGCACAGGCTGGCGAGCCCACGCTTCCGGCCGCTGCCCTGCAACGCCGACAGCAGGGTCGCGAGGATGCGCGCGCCGCTCGCGCCGATCGGGTGGCCGAGCGCGCAGGCGCCGCCATGGACGTTGAGCCGCGCATGATCGAGGCCGAGATCGTGCATCGCGATCATCGACACCGCCGCGAACGCCTCATTGACCTCGAACAGGTCGACGTCGTCCTTGCGCCACCCTGCCTTGTCGAGCGCCTTCTGCATCGCGAAGACGGGCGCGGTGGTGAACAGCGCGGGGGCGTGCGCGTGCGCGGCGTGGCTGACGATCCGCGCGATCGGCGACAGGCCCAGCCGCTCCGCGACGCTGGCGCGCGTCATCACCAGCGCGGCGGCGCCGTCCGAAATCGACGAGGCGTTGGCGGCGGTGATCGTGCCGTCGCGCGAGAAGGCGGGCTTCAGCGTCGGGATCTTCGCGACGTCGCCCTTGGCGGGCTGCTCGTCGACCGACACCGTGGTCGAACCCTTGCGGCCCGTCACCTCGACTGGAACGATCTCGCGGTCGAACGCGCCGCTTGCCTGCGCGCGTTGCGCCCGATGCAGCGATTCGATCGCATAATCGTCCATCGCCTTGCGCGAGAACTGGTATTGGGCGGCGGTGTCCTCCGCGAAATTGCCCATCAGCTTGCCGGGCTCGTATGCATCCTCCAGCCCGTCGAGGTACATGTGGTCGTACATCGTGTCGTGGCCGATGCGCGCGCCGGCGCGATGCTTCTTCGACAGATAGGGGGCGTTTGACATGCTCTCCATGCCGCCCGCGACGAGCAGGTCGACCGATCCGGCGCCCAGCGCGTCGGCCGCCATGATCGCGGCCTGCATCCCCGATCCGCACATCTTGTTGACCGTCGTCGCCTCGACGTGCGTGCCGAGCCCCGCGCCGATCGCCGCCTGTCGCGCGGGCGCCTGGCCGAGGCCCGCGGGCAGGACGCACCCCATGTAGATGCGCTCGACCGCCGCGGCATCGACGCCGGCACGCTCCACCGCCGCCTTCACCGCCGCCGCGCCGAGCGCGGTCGCGCTCGCGCCGGCCAGGCTGCCCTGGAACGACCCCATCGGGGTGCGCGCATAGCCGAGGATGACGACGGGATCGGTGGACATGGGGCTCTCCGCGAAAGACATGATCTGTTTGATGCGCGATCTAGGGTGGCGAGGCGGGGAGGGCAATGCGGTTGCAGATGATACCGGTTGTGCCATGCCGCCGCAGTTGACGAAGCGGCAGGCGGGGGGCACCCGGCGGGCATGACCGCGAACCTTCTCTGGGCGCTGCTGCTGGCCGGCCTAGGCGTGATCTTCGGCAGCTTCATCGCGGCGCTGGTCATGCGCTGGCCGGACGGGAGATCGGTGCTGCACGGTCGATCCGCCTGCGACGCCTGCGGCGAGACGTTGCGGCCGGGCGAACTCGTGCCGCTGGCCAGCGCGCTTGTGCAACGCGGACGCTGCCGCCACTGCGGCGCGCGGATCGATCCGCTGCACTGGCGGATCGAGCTGGCCGGCGGCATCGTCGGGCTGCTCGCCGGCTTCGCCGCGCCGGGGATGGCGGGGGGAGCCGGCGCGATCTTCGGCTGGCTGCTGCTCGCGCTCGCCGCGCTGGACCTCGTCGCCTTCTGGTTGCCCGATCGGCTGACCGGGCTGCTGGCCGCGGCGGGGCTCGCCGCGGGCGCGTTCGGCCTCCCGCCGGATATGGCGGATCGCGTGTGGGGCGGGGCCGTGGGATATGCCGGCCTGTGGAGCGTCGCGTGGGGCTATCGACGCTGGCGCGGACGGGAGGGGCTGGGCGGCGGCGACCCAAAGCTGCTCGGCGCGATCGGGCTATGGCTCGGCTGGCGGCTGCTGCCCGCGGTCCTTCTCGTCGCTGGGCTGGTCGGGCTCGGCGTCGTGCTGTTCGCCGCCCTGCGCGGCCGGCCGATGGCGCGCGACACCGCACTGCCGCTCGGCACGTTGCTGGCGGTGGCCGCTTACCCCGCGTGGCTGGCGATGGTATGGACGCTGCGATGATCGCGCTGCTCATGCCCCTCGCGCTACAGGCGACGACGCCCGCGCCGACGCGGCCCGCTCCCCTATCCTTGGGCCCGATCGGCCAACAGGCGCTGCCCGCAAAGGGCTGCGCTGCCTATCTGTGGAGCATCGACGATCGCCAGCTCGTCGCGATGGCGACGGCGGCCACCGGCACGCTGCGGATCGCGCCGGGCGGCGCCACGATCGACCTTGCGAAAAGCGGCGAGACGGGGGCGGGCGATTTCGGCTTCGCCGCCTCGACTACCTATGCCGCCGGCGGCGTCGCCGCCACGCTCGACCTGACGATCCGCCGGCAGCAGGCGCTGACCGCCGGCGCGCGGGTGGAAACGGCGACGCTGCGGATCGATCGGCCGGGGCAGGACAGCTTGGTCGTGCCGCTCGCCGGGCTGATCGGTTGCGCCGCCTGACGGCGCGGCCCGCCGGGAAAAGCCAATCGGCCTGCAACCTTATGCGCGTCGTTACGTTTGCCGTACGATCGGGGGTGGGCCGAATGCGGACGTCCTGAGCGTAACGAAGGGGGCAGTTCGCGCGTGTCGGCAGTTTTGGGACGGCATTACTGGCTGGCGATCGCGCTGGTAACCGCATCGCCGGCGAACGCGCAGCTCGCACAGCAACAAGGCGTAGCCCCGGCGCGCGGGCCGGATGCGGCCAAGTCCCAACCGCCGCAACAATCGACCTCGCCGGCCGACGCCTCCGCGACCGATCCGCAGGGCGAAAAGCCGATCGTCACCGATCAGGCGTTCGACGCCGCACTGCCGCCGATCAGTGGCGACATCAACGCGCCGCTGGAGCCGATGCCGTCCGTCGCAAATCCGCCGCAGCGCACCTCTGCGCAGCCGCAAGCTGCGCAACCGCCGGCCGCGACGACGACCGATGCCGGCGTCATGCCGCCGCCCGCCGCGTCCAACCCGGAACTCGACCAACCGCTCGTCCCGTTGTCGTCGTTCGATACCACGCCGCTGCAGACGCAGGCGGATATCAAGAACGCCGCCGCGCCGCAGATCCGCTACGATACGGAATTGAAGGGGCTCGACGGTCTCGGCCTCGATTCGCAGTTCAAGTCGCTGTCCGCGCTGCGCGATGGCGGCGGCAAGGCGGCGAATGCGACGCAGGTCGCGGCCCGCGCGCGCGAGGACGAAGGGCTGGCTGTGCGGCTGATGCGGTCGCTCGGCTATTACGACGGCACCGCGATCTCGACGATCGAACCGATCCCCAACGACAGTGGCCGCCTGCTCGCGACGGTCAGCGCGACGCCGGGGCGGCTCTACACCTTGTCCTCGGTGACGGTGAAGGCCGATCCCGTCGTGCCGGCGGACCTCATCACCAGGAACCTGCCGCTCAAGGTCGGCGATCCGATCGACGCCGCGCGTATCCAGGGGGCGGAGGCGAACGTCAGCCTCGTCCTGCCGCAACGCGGCTATCCCTTCGTCAAGGTCGGGCAGCGCGACATCCTGCTCGACGACCAGTCCGACAAGGCGACGGGCGCCTATACCTTGCCCGTCGACACCGGTCCGCGATCGACCTTCGGCCAGCTGACCACCACGGGCGATGCCGTGTTCGGGCTCGATCACCTCAACGTCTTCCCGCGCTTCAAGCCGGGCGATCTGTACGACGCGCGCAAGACGGACGATCTGCGCGACGCGCTGGTCGCGACGGGGCTGTTCCGCGGCGTCGCGGTGACCCCGGAACGGACGGGGCGCACCGGCCCGGACGGCACCGAACAGGTCGACCTGCTCGTCCGCCAGACGGAAGGGCCCGCGCGCAGCCTGGGCGGCACCGTCGGCTATTCGACCGGACAGGGCTTCCGGGCGGAGGGGACGTGGACGCACCGCAATCTGTTCCCGCCCGAAGGCGCGCTGATCGGCAGCATCATCGCGGGCACGCAGGAACAGGGCGTGTCGGGCACTTTCCGCCGCTCCAACGCCGGACGCCGCGACCGGACGTTCCAGATCATCGCATCCGCCGATCGCAACAATTACGACGCCTATGAGGCGTTCACGGGCACGCTGGCCGCGCGCTGGAGCTACGATTCGACGCCGATCTGGCAGAAGAAGTTCACCTATTCCTACGGCGGCGAACTCGTCGGCACGAACGAAAGCGTGTGGGATTTCACCCGTAACGAACGCGTCCGCCGCACCTATGGCATCGTCGCGCTGCCGGGGCAGGTGCAATGGGATCGCTCGGACAGCCTGCTCAATCCCAGCAAGGGCTATCGGCTGAAGCTCAACCTCAGTCCGGAAACGTCGGTGCAGGGCAGCGTCAGCCCCTATGTCCGCACGATGGTCGAAGGTACGATCTACTATCCGATCTCCACGTCGTTCGTCCTCGCGGGCCGCGCGCGGGCGGGATCGATCGCGGGGATCGCGCGTGACGATCTGGCGCCCTCCCGCCGTTATTACGGCGGCGGCGGCGGGTCGGTGCGCGGCTACGGGTTCCAGCGGCTCGGCCCGCTCGATCCTCAGGGCAATCCCGTCGGCGGCCGCTCGCTCAACGAATTCTCGATCGAGGCGCGCTACCGCTTCGGCAATTTCGGCATCGTGCCGTTCGTCGATGCGGGCAACAGCTACGCCTCCGTCCTGCCCACCGCCTCCGACCTGCGCTTCGGTGCGGGCATCGGCGGGCGGTTCTACACCAATTTCGGCCCCTTGCGCGTCGATGTCGCGACGCCGCTCAACCCGCGACCCGGCGACGGCAAGGTCGCTTTGTACATCTCGATCGGGCAGGCGTTCTGATGACCGACGCAACGCAGCCCGCGACGACCGAGACCGTCGTCATCGTCCGCCGCCCCTGGTGGCAGCGCGTGCTGAAATGGATCGGCATCGCGGTCGTCGCGCTGCTTCTGCTCGTCGCCATCGTCGTGCTGGGCATCAACACCGATCCCGGCCGCCGCTTTGTCGCCAACCGGATCGGCGGTTACACCACCGCCTCCGGGCTCGGCATCAAGGTCGGGCGGATCGACGGGTCGCTCTACGGCCAGATGATCCTCAGCGACGTGCGCGTGTCCGATCCCAAGGGCGTCTTCCTGACCAGCCCGAAGCTTGCCGTCGACTGGCGCCCCTTCGCCTTCGCGCGCAACCACGTCGACGTGCGCGACCTGTCGACCGACCTCATCACGCTGGCGCGCCGGCCCGTCTTGAAGCCGACCCCGCCCAGCCCCGACAACCAGCCGCTGCTCCCCGACCTCGATATCGACGTCAACCGCCTGCACATCGGGCGGCTGGTGCTGCAAAAGCCGGTGACCGGCCAGACGCATGTCGTGCGTATCGACGGCAGCGTGCACATCGCCGATCGCCGCGCGCAGATCGTCGCCGATGCCGCGGCGCTGCGCGGCCCGGGCATCGCGGGCGGCGATCGCCTCGCGCTGAAGCTCGACGCGGTGCCCGACCAGAACAAGCTCGACGTCGATGTGAAGCTCGCCGCGCCCGTAGGCGGCGTCGTCGCGACGATGGCGTCGCTGAAGGCGCCGCTCGCCGTGTCGGTCGACGGCCGTGGCAGCTGGGCGGCGTGGCAGGGGCGCGCGCGCGCGACGCTCGGCGGCGGCCAGTTCGCCGACCTCGGCGTCACCGCCCGCAATGGCCATATCGCGGTGCGCGGGTCGGCGGCGCCGGGCCTCTATCTCGCAGGACCGGTGGCGCGGCTGACCGCGCCGCGGCTCGACCTCGCGATCGACACCACGCTCGACCAGCGGCGCGCGGATACGCGGCTGACCGCGACGTCTGACGCGCTGGCGGTGGATGCGGGCGGCATCCTCGATCTGGCCAACAGCCGCTTCGGCAATTTCGCAGTCAACGCGCGGCTGCTGACGCCGGGCGCGATCGCGCCGAACCTCAACGGCCGCGATGTGCGGGCGCGCGTCGTGCTGGACGGTGCCTTCGCGACGCCGACGGTCGACTACAAGGTCAGCGCCGCGGTGCTCGGCTTCGGCACGACAGTGGTGCAGGACGTCTATGCCGAAGGGCTGGCGCGGGTGAATGCGGATCGCATTCTCGTCCCGGTCCAGGCCCGTGCGCGCCGCGTCACGGGGCTCAACGCCGCGGTCGGCGGGCTGACGAACAACGTCCGGATCGCGGGCGACTTCGCGATCTCGATGCCCAACATCCTGTCGGACAATCTGCGCATCCGGTCCGACAACATCGATGCGACCGCGGTCGTCGTCGCCAACGTGCAGACCGGCCGGTACACCGGCGCGCTGAAGGGGCGGGTCAATAATTTCCGCATCGACAGCATCGGCATCATCGACCTGACGACGGATGCGAAGCTGGTGCCCGGATCGAACGGCGGCTTCGGCATGACCGGCCGGGTGGTCGCGCTGACGCAGCAATTGTTCAACAGCGGCGTGCGTAGCTTCTTGGGCGGCAATGCGATCGTCCGCGCCGACGTCGGCTACAGTCCGGAAGGTATCGTCAGCTTCCGCAACGTGCGGCTCAACGCGCCGCAGCTGCGCGTGACGCGCGGCGAGGGGCGGTTCAACCCCGCGAACGGCGCGCTGCTGGTCAATGCCGATGCCTATTCGACCCAATACGGCCCGCTGTCCGCGCGGGTGACGGGCAGCGCGACCGACCCCGTCGTGCTGCTCCGCGCGCCGCGACCGGGCGTCGGCATCGGCCTCGTCGATCTGGAGGCGCGCGTCGTCGGCCGCGGCGGCGCCTATGCGATCACCGCGCGCGGCGGCACGCAATACGGGCCGTTCACCGCCGACGTGCTGGTGCGGCCGAGCCCGCGTCTGACCATCGACGTGCGCAGCCTCGTCCTCGCCGGCATCACCGCACGCGGGCAGATCGTCGCGACTCCGCGCGGCCCGTTCGCGGGCACGCTGACCTTCGCCGGTCGCGGCATCAGCGGCACGGTGCGCCTTGCCGATCAGAACGGCGTGCAGCGCGCCGACGTCAACGGCCGCGCCTATAATGCGACGATCCCCGGCGCCGCCGACTTCACGATCGCGCGTGCGCTCGTCAGCGCCAGCGTCGTCCTCTACCCCAAGGCGCCGCAGGTCGTGGCCGACGTCCAGGTCGGCGATACGCGCTACAACGCCTTCGTCATCCAGACGATGCGCGCCAAGGTGAACTACAGTGGCGGCCGCGGCACCGCGCAGGCGGTGCTGACGGGGTCGAGCGGCGTGCCGCTGCGTCTTGCAGTCAACGCAGCGTTGTCGCCCGAAGCCTATCTGGTGGCGTTGCAGGGGCAGACGAACGGCATTCCGTTCCGCACCGCCAATCCTGCGCGGATCACGCAGGCATCGGGCCGCTACACGCTCGCGCCGACGCGGATCGACTTCGGTCGGGGGCCGAGCGCCGGCGCGGCACGGCTGGCGGCCACCTATGGCGGCGGCGTCACCACCGCGCAGGTGCGGCTCGACCGGACGAGCCTGTCGATCCTGTCCGCCTTCGTCCCCAGTTTGGGCGTGACGGGCGCAGCCAGCGGCAGCCTCGATTACCGGCAGCAGGGCGCCGGCATCCCGCAGGCGGACGTGCGCCTGACGATCGCGGACTTCCAGCGCACCGGCATCGCTGCGGTGTCGGAACCCGTCGACATCCAGCTCGTCAGCCGCCTGTCGCCCGACGGCGGCGAGGCGCGGGCGCTGGTCAAGCGCGGGCAGATGGCGGTCGGCCGCCTGCTCGCGACGCTGCGGCCGCTGCCGCCGGGCGACGGGTCGTGGACGACGCGCCTGATGCAGGCGCCGCTGTCCGGCGGGATCCGTTACAACGGTCCCTCCGCGGTGCTGTTCAGCCTTGCCGCCTTGCCGGGACAGCAGCTCAGCGGACCGATCGCGGTCGCCGCGGACTTCTCCGGGCGCCTGTCCGCGCCGCAGCTCAGCGGCCTCGTGCGCGCCGATAACCTCACCTACGACAACGAAACCTATGGCACGCGCCTGTCGCAGATGAAGATCGCGGGCCGGTTCAACAACGACCGGCTGGAACTGACCAGCCTGACCGCGCGCGCCGGCGACGGCAGCGTGCAGGCGCAGGGAACCGTCGGTCTCGCTGCGGACAGCGGCTTCCCGATCGACGTGTCGGCGCGGCTGGACAATGCGCAGCTCGCCAGGAGCGACGCGCTCGCCGCCAAGACGTCGGGCACGATCCGCTTCACCAACGG
Source organism: Sphingomonas sp. FARSPH (assembly GCF_003355005.1). Classification (NCBI taxonomy): domain Bacteria; kingdom Pseudomonadati; phylum Pseudomonadota; class Alphaproteobacteria; order Sphingomonadales; family Sphingomonadaceae; genus Sphingomonas; species Sphingomonas sp. FARSPH. The sequence continues at coordinate 2,791,514 of NZ_CP029985.1, forward strand.
GCGCGACGGCGCGCTGTTGAAGGGCGACCTGACCGTGCCCGACGCGCGCTACCAGATCATCCGCCAGGGCGCGGCGGAGGTGCCCGAACTGACCGGCGTGCGCCGCAAGAGCGAGATCCGCGCAGCCCGGCCGACCGACCGGCCTGCCGCGCCGCCGACGCCGGCGATGGTCGTCAAGCTCGACCTGCGCCTGCGCGCGCCAAACCAGCTGTTCGTGTCGGGCATGGGCCTCGAGTCCGAATGGTCGATGAACCTCAGGATCGGCGGTACGTCGGCGGCGCCGACGATCAGCGGCGGGCTCGACCTCGTCCGCGGCACCTATTCGTTTGCGGGCAAGCGGTTCGACGTCAGCCGCGGCACGATCCGCTTCCGTGGCGGCGCGGTGACCGATCCGGACATCGACATTCAGGCGACGACGACCACTAACGGCATCACCGCGGTCATCAACATCACCGGCACCGGCCAACGGCCGCAGATCGCCTTCACCTCGACGCCTGCCTTGCCGCAGGATGAGGTGCTCAGCCGCCTGCTGTTCGGCACCAACCCCGAAAATCTGTCGGCGATCGAGGCGATCCAGCTCGCCAGCGCGCTCAACTCGCTGCGCGGGTCGGGCGGGGGCGGGCTCAACCCGCTCGGCAAGCTGCGCTCGGCGGTCGGCTTCGATCGGCTGCGCGTGCTCGGCGCGGACCAGGCGACGGGCCGCGGCACCAGCCTGGCAGCGGGCAAGTACCTGACCGACAACATCTACGTCGAGGTCGTCACCGACGCGCGCGGTTTCACCGCGACGCAGCTCGACATCTCGCTGACCAAGTCGCTCAGCATCCTCACCTCGACCGGATCGTTCGGCGGGTCGGACGTGCGCCTGAAATATTCGCGGGACTATTGAGCGGCGGCCGATATCGCGCCATCTTGCGACTGACACGAATGTCAGCAGGAAGAGTGGACGGATGACGGAGCATGTCGATGTCGTGATCGTCGGTGCCGGCCTGTCCGGCGTCGGCCAGGCCTATCACCTGCAACGCCGCTGCCCCGACCGGCGTTACGTGATCCTCGAAGGGCGGGGCGCGATGGGCGGGACGTGGGACCTGTTCCGTTATCCGGGCGTCCGCTCGGACAGCGACATGCACACGCTCGGCTTCGCGTTCCAGCCGTGGACGGAGGCGAAGGCGATCGCCGATGGCGCGTCGATCCGCGATTATATCGAGGCGACGGCGCGCGAACACGGCATCGACCGGCACATCCGCTATCGCCACCACGTCCGCGCCGCGTCCTGGTCGACGCCCGACGCGCGCTGGACAGTGGAGGCGACGGGCCCGGATGGCGAGGCGGTGACGATCACCTGCGACTTTCTGTGCATGTGCTCGGGCTATTACGATTACGCGCAAGGGCACACGCCCGACTTTCCGGACAGCACGCGCTTCGCCGGCCGCATCGTCCATCCGCAATTCTGGCCCGACGATCTGGATTATGCCGGCAGGCGCGTCGTCGTCATCGGCAGCGGCGCGACCGCGGTGACGCTGGTGCCGGAAATGGCGAAGACCGCGGCGCACGTCACGATGCTGCAGCGTTCGCCCACCTATGTCGTCTCGCGCCCGGCGGAGGACGGCATCGCCAACTGGCTGCGCGCCCGGCTGCCGCACAATCTCGCCTACGGTATCACCCGATGGAAGAACGTGCTGCTCGGCATGGTCTTCTACCGCATCGCGCGCAAGCGGCCGGAGAAGTTCAAGCAACGCCTGATCGGCATGGTGCGCGATCATCTGGGTCCGGACTACGACGTCGACACGCACTTCACCCCGCGCTACAATCCGTGGGACCAGCGTCTGTGCCTCGTCCCCGACGCCGATCTGTTCGCGGCGATCCGCGACGGCCGCGCCTCGGTCGTCACCGGGACGATCGATCGCTTCACCGAAACCGGCATCCGCCTGTCGTCCGGCGAGGCGCTGGCGGCGGACATCATCGTCACCGCGACCGGACTGCAGCTGCAATTGCTCAGCGACATCGTCTTTTCCCGCGATGGTCAGCGCATCGATCTGTCGCAGGCGGTGCAGTACAAGGGGATGATGTTCTCCGACGTGCCGAACCTGGCCTATACGTTCGGCTACACCAATGCGTCGTGGACGCTGAAGGCGGATCTGGTCGCGACCTATGTCTGCCGCCTGCTCAACACGATGCGGCGGCGCGGGCTGCGCCAGGCGACGCCGCGGATCGCCGATCCGGCGATGGGGCGCGCGCCGTTCGTCGACTTCACCTCCGGCTATGTCGCGCGCGCCGCGCATTTCCTGCCCAGTCAGGGGACGCGCAAGCCGTGGCGGCTCAACCAGAATTACGCGCTCGACGTGCTGGCGCTGCGCTTCGGTTCGCTCGACGACGAGATGGAGTTTTCCAACCCGGAGCCGGTCGCGGACACGCGGGCGGCCTGATCGCTCGTGGGCGCGGCACTTTTCGCGCCCTGCTGCGTCTTAGCGCATGTTAACACGCGGGCAACAAACCGCGGGACGTCAAAGGGGCCGGCATGAGCGAAGACGAACCGCGCGGTCGTGCGCAGGACGAGGCGGCGAACGCGCGCCGCGACGACGATCGCAGCAACGACGACGCGCATGGTTCGAACGACACCAAACAAGGCGCTGATGCCGACGCGGAAGACGGCGACCAGCCTGAGGGCGAGGCGAAGAAGAAGCCGTCCGTCTTCAAGAAGCCATTGTTTTGGGTGATCGTGGTGGTCGTCGTCGCGGCGCTCGTCATCGGCGGCACGCTCTATTATCTCCACGCGCGCCAGTTCGAGACGACCGACGATGCCTTCGTCGACACGCATATCGTGCGCATCTCGGCGCAATCGCCGGGCCGGCTCGTCCAGGTCGCCGATCTCGACAATCGGCATGTCGAGGCGGGGCGGCTGCTCGCCGTTATCGAGCCCTCCGGCCCGGCAGCGCAGCTCGCCGAAGCGCGCGCGAACGTCGTGCAGGCGCAGGCGCAGGTGCAGCAGGCGCTGGCGCAGGTCTCCGCCGCCATCGCCAATCGCGAACAGGCCGCCGCGGCGGCGCGCGTGCCGCTGGCGCAGGCGATCAAGGCGCAGGCGGACCTTGCGCGCTACGAAACGCTGCTGCGGCTCGATCCCAATGCGGTCGCCGGCCAGCAACTCGACCAGGCCCGCGCGCAGGCTCGCGCCACCGCAGCCGATGCCGCGGCCGCCCGGCGTCAGGTGAGCGCCGCGGATGCGCAGGTGACGGTGGCGACGCGGCAGGTCAAATCCGCCGAAGCGGTGGTCGGCGCGCGCCGCGCGCAGGTGTCGCAGGCGAACACGACGGTCGGCGACCTCCAGATCAAGGCGCCGGTGCCAGGACAGGTCGTCAACCGCCAGGTCAATCTCGGCTCCTACGTCCAGGCGGGCTCGCAACTGCTCGCGATCGTGCCGGACCGGATGTGGGTCACCGCCAATTTCAAGGAAACGCAGCTCACGCTGATGCGGATCGGCCAACCGGTGACGATCAAGGTCGACGCCTATCCCGGCGTAAAGTTCGTCGGCCACGTCGATTCGATCCAGCGCGGCGCGGGACAGGCCTTCGCGCTGCTCCCGCCGCAGAATGCGACGGGCAATTATGTGAAGGTCGTGCAGCGCGTGCCCGTGCGCATCCTGTTCGACGTGGGCAACGGCAACCCCGATCCGCGCCGCTATCCGATCGGCCCCGGCATGTCGGTGGTGCCGACCGTCAAGGTCCGCTGAGCGTGGCGAAGCAGGCGGCCGCGAAACGCGGTGGCGGCGGCGGTGCGGGGGAATGGAGCCCCAGCCGTTCGGCGGCCGGCCGCTACTCGCCGTGGCTGATCGTCGCGATCATCTCGATCCCGACGTTCATGGAGGTGCTCGACACCTCGATCGCCAACGTCGCGCTCGATCATATCGCCGGCGGCCTCTCCGTTTCCAGCGATCAGGCGACCTGGGTGCTGACCAGCTACCTCGTCGCCAACGCGATCATCATCCCGATCTCAGGCTGGCTGTCCGACGCGATCGGGCGCAAGCGTTATTTCCTCATCTCGATCGCGCTGTTCACCCTGTCGTCGCTGCTCTGCGGCCTCGCGCCCAACCTGTCGACGCTCGTCCTCGCGCGCGTGCTGCAGGGGATCGGCGGCGGCGGCCTCGCGCCGGTCGAACAATCGATCCTCGCCGATACCTTTCCGCCGGCGAAGCGCGGCATGGCGTTCGCCGCTTTCGCGATCGTCGTCGTGGTGGGGCCGGTGCTGGGGCCGACGCTGGGCGGCTATATCGTCGAATATTCGACGTGGCATTGGGTGTTCCTCATCAACGTACCCGTCGGCATCGCCGCATGGTTCCTGGTCGAGGTGTTCGTCGACGAACCCGATCAGGTGCAGCAGGACCGCAAGGAGAAGTTCAAGCACGGTCTGCGCATCGACTACGTCGGCGTCGCGCTCGTCGCGCTGGGGCTCGGTTTCCTCGAAATCACCTTCGACCGCGGCGAGCGGGAAGACTGGTTCTCCAGCCCGCTGATCCTCGGTTCGGCCATCGTCTCGGCGACCGCGCTCGTCTCGCTCATCGTGTGGGAGCTGAACCACGACGACCCCGTCGTCGATCTGCGCCTGCTCAAGAACCGCAATTTCGCGCTGACGATCGGCGTCATGGCGATCACCGGCATGATCCTGTTCGGCACGACGCAGCTGATCCCGCAGATGCTGCAGCAGGTGCTTGGCTATTCGTCGCTCGACGCGGGCCTCGCGCTGACCGCGGGCGGCGTCGCGACCCTCATCGCGGTGCCGTTCGCGGGCCGGCTGGCGGGCGTCGTCGATGTGCGCTTCCTGCTGTTCCCGGCGTTGCTCGTACAGGCGGCGGCCTTGTGGAACATGTCCCACCTCAACGCGGACATCACCTTCTGGGATGCCGCCACTGCGCGCCTCTATCAGGCGATGGCACTGCCGTTCCTGTTCGTGCCGATCAACGCCATCGCCTATGTCGGGCTTCGCCAGAACCAGACGGCGCAGGCGTCCAGCCTGCTCAACGTCGCGCGCAACCTGGGCGGGACGATCGGGATCAGCCTGTCGCAGACCTTGCTGTCGAACGGGCTGCAGAAGCATCAGAGCGAATTGGTCCAGCCGCTCAATCCGCTCGATCCCAATTACAACGAATGGCTGGCGACCGCGGGCAAGGCGTTCGGGGGCCAGGGCGATCCGTCGACCACGCCGCTCGCCGTGCTCTACAGCCAGGTGCAGCGCCAGGCGTCGATGCTCGCCTTCCTCGACGTGTTCCGCACCCTCATGATCGTCGTGCTCGTCGTCGCGCCGCTGGTATTGTTGATGCGCGCGAACAAGACGGGCCAGGCCCCGCAGGGAGGACATTGATGCGCCGCACCATTTCAAAGGCGCTGCCGGGGGTCGCAGTCGCGCTGATGCTCGCGGGCTGCACGGTCGGTCCGGACTATACCCCGCCGCAGGCAGAGGTGCCGGCCGCGTTCGTCGGACCGCGGAGCGCGGATACGACCCCGGTCGCCGACCGCTGGTGGCAGGCTTTCGCCGATCCGAAGCTTGACGATCTCGTCGCGCGCGCTCTCAGCGGATCGCCCGACATCGCGATCGCCGCATCCCGCGTCCGGCAGGCGCGGCTGCAGGAGATCGCGGCGCGCGCACAGGGGCTGCCGCAGGTCAATGCCGATGCCAACGTCACGCATATCGAGTTCAGCAAGAACGCCGGCTTCGCCTCGCTCGCGCGGCTGTTCGGCGGTCAGGCCGGCGGTAGCAGTGGGGCAGGGGGCAGCAACGGGACTAGCGGCGGCATCGCGCTGCCGGGCAGCGGCATCACCACCTATGCGGCGGGCTTCGACGCCAGCTGGGAACTCGATCTGTTCGGCGGGGTGCGCCGCCAGGTTCAGGGCGCGGTCGCGCGGACGGAGGCCGCCGAATGGTCCCGCCGGGATGCCGCCACGATCCTGGCCGCGGAGGTCGCGCAGGGCTATTTCGCGCTGCGCTTTGACCAGCAGCAGATCGCGATCATCGAGGCGGAGCTGGTGCGCCAGCGCGGTGCGCTGAAGATCGCGGGCGACATCGCACGCGTCGGCCTGGTACCGCCGATCGACGTGACGCGCCAGCGCGGCACGATCACCGCGGCAGAGGCGCGGCTGCAACCGATCCGCGCCGACATCGCGGTTCGGCGCCACGCGCTGGCGCTGTTGCTGGGCCAGGCGCCCGGCGCGCTCGATGGCGAGCTTGCGGACATCCCCGCGACGACCGCGATGCCGCCGGTGCCGACGATCCCGGCGGGCCTGCCCTCCGATCTGCTGCGCCGCCGCCCCGATGTGCGGGCCGCCGAGCGCAACCTCGCCGCGGCGACGGCGGACATCGGCGTCGCGGTCGCGGACCTCTATCCGCGTTTCAGCCTGACCGGCATGGCGCAATTGCTGTCCACGGCGCTCGCCAACCTGTTCACGGGCAACAGCCTGCAACTGACGGGTACCGGCGCGGCGCAATTCCCGTTGCTCGATTGGGGGCGGCGCAAGGCGACCGTCGGCCTACGCAAGGAAGCGCGAGAACAGGCGTATCTGCAATATCGGCAGACCGTCCTGCAGGCGCTGCGCGATGTCGAGGATGCCCTCGTCCAGGTTGACGCCGAGCGGAGCCGGCGCGTGGTGCTGATGCGCGCGGTGGGCGATGCCGATGCCAGCCTGCACGCGATCACCGCGCAATATCGCAGTGGCTTCGTCGCGCAGGACGCGGTGCTCAATGCAGAGGCGCAATTGCTGTCGACGCGCGAACAGGTCGCGACGAGCGATGCGCAGCTGCGCCAGCAGACGATCGCCTTGGCCAAGGCTTTGGGCGGCGGATGGGAAGCCGCGGTCCCCGCGTCGGCGCCCTGATCCAGCGCCCTTATACGCCTAACGTGCGACCGGTCGCTGGCCCGGGCCGATCATTGCGCGTGAGGATGGATGAGATGCCGCGTGTCCACCGGCTTCACGCGAGCACTTCCGGGATGGGATTGGCGGCGATTATCGGCCCGGCCGTCACGCTGACGACCGGGCCGACGAATCGGTTTACCAGGGCTTGATGTCGACCCCGATGACCATCTTGATGATGAGCGCCAGCATTTGCTTTCTCCCTTATGGTGCACCCCGAGGGACGCACCGGTCATAGTTAATCCTTCGTTCACCAAATTACAATTGCCTTCGCATGTGCGGGGGCCGCGTTGATTAATGCAATCTTAGGGTCTGCGCGCGTACGCCGGCACGGTGATGAGCCCTGCGCCACGCCCGGTCGGAACCGTCGATGCATCCGTGGTGCCGGAAGCGGAGACGATTCATTGCCACCTCCTCGTCGAGGTCGCGAATTTCGCCGCGCTGCGCCGCCGGCTGGGCTGCATCCGTGCCGATCTGCTCGCAGGCCTTGCCGCCGAACGATTGGGCCGGCTGCTGCCGACCGCGAGCGTCGCCGGGGTCGGCCGCGCGCTGGTCGCCTGCCAGTTCCGCAGCACCAGCGGCGAGGACCTCGACCGGCGCATCGCCGCGATCGAAGCGGGCTTCGCGCGTCCGTTCCTGATCGACGAAGCGTCGGTGAAGATCGAACTGACCTTTGGCGCGGCCAGCGGCCCGAGCGGGGTCGACGACGTCACGCTGGTCGAACAGGCGGAAGCCGCGCTTGCCGAGGCACGCACCGCCTATCGCGCGGTCCGCCACGATGTCGCGCCGCGTGCGCAGGGCGACGTCGTGCGCATCGCGCGCGAACTCGACCATGCGATCGACGCGGGCGATCTCGTGCTGATGTACCAGCCAAAGGTGCATGTGCGCCGGCAGGAGATCACGAGCGCAGAGGCGCTGGTCCGTTGGCGCCATCCCGAACGCGGCCTGGTGATGCCCGGTGAGTTCGTGCCCGTCGCCGAGCAATGCCAGCTGATCGACCGCATGACTTTGTGGACGATCCGCCGCGTGATCGCAGATCAGGAGATACTGGCGAGCCGCGGTCATGCGTTGCGGCTGTTCATCAACATCTCCGGCCAGCTGCTCGCCGATCCCGCCTTCGTTGACGAGGCGTGCCGCCTGGTCGGCAGCAGCGACGCGAAGCTCGGCTTCGAGATCACCGAAACCTCTGTCATCCGCGATCCCGAAAGCGCGATCGCCAACCTGCAGCGGTTCGCCGATTTCGGCATCACCATCGCGATCGACGACTATGGCGCCGGCCTGTCGTCGCTCGCCTATCTGAAGCAACTGCCCGCGCGCGAGCTGAAGATCGACAAGCTCTTCGTGACGCAGCTGACGAGCTCGAACCGCGATCCGCTGATCGTCCGCTCTACGATCGACCTCGCGCACGCGCTGGAGATGGAAGTGGTCGCAGAAGGTGTCGAGACGCACGCTGCGCTGGCGCTGCTCACCGTCATGGGGTGCGACATGGTGCAGGGCTATCTGATCAGCCGGCCCGTGCCGCTGGATGCGCTCGTCGCCTATCTGAACGAAGGCGCCTATCGACGGCCGGGCCCCGACCCGTTGACGATGTTCGGCGGACTGAATCCGGTTCGCCGGGAGGCATGAGGATGCGACGGTTCGTCGCGGCGGTGCTTCTCCTCGCGACGATCGCCGGCCATTCGACGGCCGCGCTGGCCGCCAGTGGCGTACGGGGGCGCTTCGATGGGATCATCGGAGCGACCAAGGCGGCCATGCTCAGCGATCCGAAGCTTGCCGCGGACATGGCGCTCCGAGCCGAACGGTCTGCCGATGCCGCACCGCCCTCTCGTGATCGCGATGTGATGCGGGCGACGGCACGATGGCTGCGGGGCGAGGCGCTGCTGCGCGTCAACGACATGGCCGCTGCCAAGCCCCTGATCGCGTCCGCGGTTGAACTAGCGCAAAAGGTCGCACCCGGATCATCGCTTCTCGGCGAAGCGCTGCTGACCAAGGGTTGGATCAACAGCGTCGAGGTAAGGCCGGCGGAGGCCTTGGACAATTACCAGACGGCGTTCCGTATCTTTCAGCGTGCCGGTGAAGTCCGCAACCAGGCCATGGCGCTGCAAGCAATCGGCGCGCTCTACACGACGGGGCGCGACTATGCCGGCGCACTGAAATATTATGAACAGTCGATCGACATTTATGATGCCGATCCTAATCTGTTGCTCTCCGCGTACAACAATCGGGGAAATCTGCTTCGCGAACTTAAACGTTATCGGGAGTCGGAACAGCAATTCCATCAAGCTTTGGCGCTGGCGGAAAGGCTGCATAGCGGATTGTTGCGAACCATGGTGCTGGGCAACATCGCCGAAACGCAACTGGCGGGCGGCAACGTCCACGGAGCGCAGCGGAACATCGACGAAGCGCTGCATTTGGCCCGCAAGGCGGAGGCGTCGGGATTTCGACCATTGCTCGAAGCGCTCGCGGCGCAGGCTGCCTTGCAGCGTGGCGACCTGCCTTCGGCCGAACGATTGATCGGCCGTCGCTTCGCGGGGCAAGAGCTCACCAAGACAACCGTGCTCGATCGCACGGCGCACAAGACCGCCTACGACATCTATCGCGCGGCGGGGCGCGACGACCTGGCGCTCGCGCATCTCGCCGCGCTGAAGCGGCTGGACGACGAGGCGACCGATCTTGCCCGCTCGACCAGCGCCGCGCTGATGGCGGCGCGGTTCGATTTCGCGAACCAGGAACTGCGCATCGCCAATCTTCAGCGCGACGAGGCGCGGCGCGGCATCGCCTATGCGCAGGCGCGCGCGAAGACGCAGCAGACGATCTTCGTCATCGCCGGCGCCGCGACCGCGCTCGTCATCGCCCTGCTGGCGGTCGGTCTGTTCACCATCCGCCGCAGCCGCAACCAGGTACGCGCCGCCGCGGTCGACCTTGCGGTCACCAACAGCGCGCTCGCCAAGGCGCTCGCCGCGAAGACGGAATTTCTCGCGACGACCAGCCACGAAATCCGCACACCGCTGAACGGCATCCTCGGCATGACGCAGGTGATGCTTGCCGATCCCGGCTTGCCGCGCGACATCCGCGACCGCGTCGGCATCGTGCACGGCGCCGGGGTGACGATGCGCGCGCTCGTCGACGACATCCTCGACGTCGCGAAAATGGAAACCGGCAATCTGACGATCGAGGTCGCGCCGTTCGATCTCGCCGCGATGCTCGTCGATGCCAGCCGGATGTGGGAGGAGCAGGCGCGGGCCAAGGGCATCGGCTTTACGCGCGACCTGACGCAGGCGCCCGCACGGATCATGGGCGATGTCGCACGGCTGCGGCAGATCGTCTTCAACCTCATGTCGAACGCCCTCAAATTTACCGAGACGGGCAGCGTCACGGTGCACGCCGCGGCCGTCGGCGACCGGCTGCGCATCGTCGTCGCGGATACCGGCATCGGCATCGCGCCCGACAAACGCGACCATATCTTCGAAACCTTCCGCCAGGCGGACACCAGCACGACGCGCCGCTTCGGCGGCACGGGGCTGGGCCTTGCCATCTGTCGCAACCTCGCCCGTGCGATGGACGGAGACGTCACGGTCGAAAGCGAGCCCGGGGTCGGTTCGCGCTTCACGGTCGACCTGCCCTTGACCCTCGCCGACCCGACGCAGGCCGATTCGCCGGTCGTCGGCACGGAGGCGATGCTGATCGTCGATCGCAACCCGATCACGCGCGCGATGCTGAAGTCGATCGTGGAGGCGCAGGGCGCGGAAGTGGCGCTCGCGGGGACGCTCGACGCCGCGATCGAACGGCTTGCGGCGGGGGGTGTGGCCCGACTGCTCGTCGACGAAGCCGTTCTGGGCGGGGGTGACGTCATGGCGGCGAACCTGCACCGGTTGCGCGATGCCGCGGGTGGGCGGCCGATCGCGCTGCTGGCCGGAAATGCGCCGGATTGGCCCGCGGCCGATATGTCCGTTATTGCCAAGCCGATCAGCGCCAAAGCGCTCGCAGACATGCTGTTTCCGGTCGGCAATCTGCCGCTTGTGTCGCAGGCGGCATGAGGCGTAGACGCGCGGATATGCCTTCGCCGGTCGCGCCATTCGGGCCAGAAAAACGCC